>JAZOUW010000093.1:0-17181 GCA_045658385.1 Faecousia sp. | reverse complement strand
AGCCATCAAGGGCTAATTGCCAATAATAGAATCTATCAGCAAACACTCCCTCGCATCCCATTTTGAACAATTTTGCGCAGCCTCATCGATTTTTCGGTGGGGCTGCCTTTTTTATGTCCTAACGCCGGAAAATTATCCCCCAATACGCCCGGATCTCGTTTTTTCAATCTTGCATAATACAACTGTGCATACTGTGGTTTCGCCATTTTCACCGGTGAAATTACCGTCATTCGGTGTACTTTTCGCTGATTTACGCAGAAAATAACCCCAAACTTATGTTGGATCATACTTATGTCTGAACCTACTTAAGCTTGGAGTCACACACGACTTATGCACGAAAAATTTTTGAAAAAACAGGGGGGCATACCCCCGGGGCGCTGAGCCGATTTGTTCTAAAGAGGATATTTCGGTTTGTTCATTGATAGAAGCTGTTCTTGTATAACCCTTTTTAATCTCAACCCGCCAAAAAAGGACAAACTTTTTTAGCGTGAGAGAAAAAAGAAAAAACAAGAGAATAATGAGAAAAACGACCTTGTGTACCTTTTAGGTACGCAGGGTCTTTTTTTATGCACTGACAGGACTCGTTGCACTAGCAGCACGTCACAACACTGACCCACAAAACTATGGGTGCACCGGCAACTCTAAATGCACTGGGAATACATAAGAAATCTTTTTCTTTCCCTCTTTATCCTTCTTTTCCTAAGTTGCAGCTTACCTTTGCTAATGCACTGGCAAACCTCAATAAAACCGCATAAAATGGGCATTCAAGCGCTGAGAAAGCTACGCTAACATCAGCGTCATTCCATTTCTTTCATTCTTTATCTTTGTTAACCCATTCTTTCCTTTTAATTCCCTTTGTCTCGGACGGAGGGTGAAAAAACGGGAGAAAAAAGGACCCTCTTAATTTCCAAATTGCACTCCGCAAGTTTCATAAAAGTTGACCCGATGATGAGGGGTGCGGAGAGAAAATTGGAGAAAAAGAGATGGAAAAAGGGCGGGTCAAAATGAGGGAAAAAAGAGAAAAACGAGGATAAAAAATTTGTCCCTTTGACGATAAAAAGGTTTGTCCTGTAACAGAATCGCCACCCAAAATGGGTGGCGATTTTTATCTGTTCACTTTCGGGTTTTCTGTGCGACCAATGAGATAGTCAACAGAAACATTGAAATAATCTGCAATTTTAATCAGTTCGGCAATTCCAGGTTCTCTTTCTCCTGTTTCATAGCGACTGATGGTGTTTTGTGTCGTATTTAAATCAGTTGCTAAGCGCAATTGAGAAATTCCTTTTTTCTTTCGTAATTCTTTTAATCGCACAAAACCACATCCCTCCTCTTGACATTATTATCCCATAATGGTATATTCTAAACATCCCGATTTGGGATATTATAAACAAAGAGAGGTAAATAATATGTTTTGTAAAAAGTGCGGAAAAGAAATACTAGATGACGCTGTGATTTGTGTGCACTGCGGTTGTAGCACCCAAGACGCTAAGCCTATTGTAGCAAACAGCGACGATGCGCCCAGCACGGGAATGGCTGTATTGGGATTTTTTATTCCCTTGGCTGGTCTTATTATTTGGCTTATCAACAAGGATGCAAAACCGTTGATGGCAAAGTCTGCGGGCAAGGGTGCGTTAATTGGCTTTATTGTATCTATGGTGTTTTCTATTATCTATGGTATCACTGTAGGTAGCATGATTGGCGGAATGCTGTATTAATAAGTTTCCCCCTTTTGCCGATAGCACCACGGACTGCTATCAAAAATAAGGAATGAAATCTATGTGTTATCCCCCTGCAAGCAGGGGGATTTATTTATCAACGGAGCGTAGGTTGCGGGATTTCCGGCAGGGTATTATAATGATTCTGTAAAGGAGTGATGTGTATGGACACGTATATAACCGGCGCGACAATCAAGAAGCTGCGTGAGAAAAAGGCGCTCACCCAAGCGCAATTGGCAGACATTCTGGGTATTAGCAGTAAAGCGGTTTCAAAGTGGGAAACAGCCAAAGGTCTGCCGGATATTACGTTGATTGCACCGCTGGCAAAGGCACTGGGGGTTTCTGTACTGGAGCTGATGTCCGGCGACGCGGTGATCAATAAAAACACTTCCTGCAATATATTGCACACGAAATTCTTTGTTTGTCCCATTTGCAATAATATTATGTCTGCGGTGGGGGATGCGGTGATCAGTTGCTGCGGCATCACTTTGCCACCGCTGGAAGCGGAAGAAACAGATGACAGCCACCAAATTATCATAGAAAAAGTAGAAGATGAGCATTTTATCACGGTTAATCACCATATGGCAAAAGAACATTTTATTTCCTTTATTGCCTGGGTGACCGCCGACCGGGTACAGTTTGTAAAGCTTTATCCCGAAGGCAACCCCGAGACCCGGCTGCAGCTTCGCGGCAGAGGCTGGTTGTATATTTATTGCAACAAGCATGGTCTGATGAAAAAGAAAATCTAAACGCTGTATTGCGCAGAAAACCTCGTCATTTTGCTGCCATATCATAAAAACTGCCGCTCATCAGGCAACGGACAACGGTGACCACCCCCTGCAAATCGGCGGCTTGTGCTTGAAAAACAGGTGAAGTCGTTATACAATAAAAACGATATGACCAAAGGAAAAGGAATGGTGCGTTTTTATGGAATTAAAGTATTTGGGAACAGCGGCTGCAGAGGGGTTTCCTGCTTTTTACTGCGCTTGCGATAATTGCCGCATTGCCAAACAAAGAGGTGGCAAAAACATCCGCGCAAGATCCCAGGCATTGATTGACAACAAGCTGCTGATCGACTTTCCCTGTGACACATACTGGAATCTGACCAAAACAAATACGCAGATTCTGAATATCCGCCACTGCCTGATCACCCACACGCACACAGACCACTTTTACCCGGTAGACTTAAGATACATAAAAAAGGGGTTTTCCCAACCGCCAAAGGATTGGTCCCTTACGGTCCATGGAAATGACTACGTTGGAGAGCCGATTGCAGATGCTGTGGAAGCATCAAATGGGCAGCTGGTTTTTCATAAGGTAGAACCCTTCAAGTCTTTTGCAGTCGATTAGTATACCGTAACGGCATTGAAAGCAGAACACAAAGCGCCGGACCCGTTTGTCTACATGATTTCTGATGGAGAAAAGACGATTCTATATGCCCATGATACCGACTATTTTGCGCAAGAGACGTGGGACTATTTTGAAGTAATACAGCCATATTTTGATTTGGTATCATTCGATTGTACCGGCGGTGCAGAAGCGTCCCTGCCTTATAAAGGGCATTTGTGCATGGGAACGGCTGTTGCCTGCCGGGAAGAATTGATGGGCAAAGGCTATGTGGATGCAAAAACGGTTGTGGTGCTGAATCATTTTTCCCACAACGGCAAAGATGCTGCTTACGATGTATTTCAGCCTTTGGCAGAAAAAGAGGGGTTTGTGACATCCTATGATGGCCTGACGATTACCCTGTAAAACATAGCCCCCACCGGAAAAATTCCCGGAATGCATCACCATTCCGGAAATTTTTATGCAGTATTGGATAAAAAGATTGCTTTTGAAGCGGATGCTGTTTTATGAAGCCTCGCCTTAAAAAACAATTAACGCTGGACAGATTTCGCGAAAAAACGGGTTTTCCAGAAATCCATTAACGGTCCAAAAATCAGGGCGGCGATAATCGTTCCTTCCCGCAATGTCCATTCTGTGTGGAAGATGAGTGTCAAAATCACGCTGATCAACACCAAGGCGATATCGATTTTCTGGCGCAGCTTACCCATAGTTGTCCCTATTCGGTCTGCAATTAGCTGGATACAGCCTTCCATAGGTGTCCGCATCAAACGGGTTTCCAGAACCATCGTGCAGCCGAAAGCGCTGACAAGGAAAGCCTATACCGATACCAGCAGGCGCAGAGGATAGAAGGGGATTGTTACATTAGCCAGAACAACATAGAGAATGAAATTCAGCACGGTTCCCCCAAGGGTAATATACAAAATCTGAAGCAATTCTGCCTTGCGAAAGTTTCTCTTTTCAATGAGTATCTGACCGATGAAGAAGCATCCATGAAACAGCATGGAAAACGTACCTACTTTCATGCCGATTACATCTGCGATGGTAGCAATCGCCGCATCTACCGGCAATACACCCAGTCCTGCTTTGATAGCAAACGCTACCGCACCGTAAACAATCACGATGCCCAAAATTGT
This sequence comes from Faecousia sp., assembly GCA_045658385.1. Lineage (GTDB taxonomy): Bacteria > Bacillota > Clostridia > Oscillospirales > Oscillospiraceae > Faecousia. The sequence goes on along the minus strand of JAZOUW010000093.1, from coordinate 12,986 downwards.
ACGGGATATTTTCTTTATCACAGTATAAACCTCTCTTTGATGGTGTTTGCGGGTTATTTGTACCATGTATTCATTTCTGTATTCCAGGGAAGCGCCAGGATCTCTTCCACCAAATCGGTTGCCTGCTGCAAGCTGCGTGTCCATGGGTCCATCATGACAAGCTCTACCAAAAGCCTTCTGCTTCCGGTCTCGTAGGCTGCAAGCTCCATGTTAATCGGTGCTACTCTGGCCCGGAGAATATGGGCAGAAACTGCCGGCGGCAAAGGATCTGCCTTTATAGGCTGAATGCCCTTTCCACTGCAAAGCGCAGCGGTTTCAATATTAAAGTCCCTTGGGACACCGGAAACATAGTCGTTGGTGTTGACGGTGTTGACTATGATCTTGCGCTCTATATCGCAGGCAAGGGATTCCCCGGCGGCGAGTATGCAGCCTCCAAGGTAATTACTACTGCGGAAAAGGATGCGCTGGTGCAGTTTGGCGCGCTGATGACCAACGGACAGGAGGAACTGGCAAGCCTGGCTTACCTGATTACCATGGAATTCGTCCGTGAAAACGGTAAAAATATTTCTGCAGCAGGCGAGAAAATTCAAAACGCATTACAAGCCCTTGCCGCGCAGCAGCCTGACCGAATTGCCTGCTTTGAAGGACTGGGACACATGGGCGCCCTGCAATTTTATAGCGTGGATGCGGCAAAACAGGTGGTGCAGGCTGTCAATGCAGAATGTGTGGATGTAAGCGCGCAGCTATACAAAGCCAACTGTCCGCCGGCCATGCTGATTAAGCTTCCGCTGGTTACCAGCGAAATAGTGCTGCATGTAATTATTGAGAAAATCAACAACGCCCTGAAGCGCCACTAGTTTCCAAAGTGTTCCAAAAACAAAAAAGTTCATTTTCTGCAATACGCTAAAATTACGTTTCAAATGAAATAACGGAAAAACGTACGGATGTCTTTGCCTTTTAGGTTATGTTGTCTGCGTAATGAACAAATCATAATATTGGTCATTAGACCTGTCAACAACCGCTTCCCCGCCGATTTCCTCGGCGGGGAATTTTTTTGGTGAAAAAGCACCGAATGAATAAAAATAATCAACAAAAAGGAAACAATCAAAAATAAATGTAAAATTATTAGAAACAAAGCCTGAAAAAGTGTTGCTTTATTATGCTGATTTGTATATAATGTTCCGTGGTTGCGTGGCAGCCAAAAAGAGAAAAAGGAGAACACTATGAAAGCTTTGATTCTGAACTCCGGATTAGGACGCAGAATGGGCGCTCTGACAGACGAGCATCCCAAATGTATGACTTCCATTTCCAAGAGTGAAACGATTTTATCCAAGCAGCTCCGGCAGATTGCTGCCGCCGGTATTGAAGAGGTGGTTATGACCACCGGATATTTTGATAAGGTTTTGGTAGATTACTGCAATTCCCTGAAACTGCCACTGACATATCGTTTTGTAAAAAATCCCATTTATGATCAGACCAATTATATCTACTCCATTTACTGCGCCAGAGAATTTTTGGACGACGATGTGGTGATGATGCATGGCGATCTTGTTTTTGAGAACGCGGTGTTTGAGGCACTTTTGGCCAGTCCTGAAAGCTGTGTTGTGGTAAGCTCTGCCGTTGCGCTTCCGGAGAAGGATTTTAAAGCCATTGTGTCAGATGGCAAGGTCACCAAGGTGGGCATCGAGTTTTTCGACAATGCAGTTGCCTGCCAGCCCTTGTATAAACTTAACCGGGAAGATTGGCGGGTGTGGCTGGATAGCATTATCACTTTCTGTGAGAGTGATCGGAAAACTTGCTATGCAGAAAACGCTCTCAACGAGGTCTCCCAGCGGTGTAACATCCTTCCTTTAGACGTGGAGGGACGGCTGTGCAGTGAGATCGATACGCCGGAGGATTTGGCCGTTGTTTCTTCGAAATTGCAGGAAATCGACAACAGAACGGTTTATATGTGCTTTTCCACCGATATGATCCACAGCGGTCATATTGAGATTATCCGCAAGGCAGAAAAGCTGGGCAAGCTGATCGTTGGCGTTTTGTCCGATGCAGGTGTTGCCAGCTATAAGCGCGTACCGCTGATTCCTTATGAGGAAAGAAAATCCGTTTTCGAAAACATCAGTGGCGTTTATAAGGTCGTGGAGCAGAAAGAATTGAGCTATGCAGAAAATATCCGCGCCTTGAAGCCTACCTACGTTGTCCACGGCGATGATTGGAAATCCGGTTTTCAAAAGCCCATCCGGGATGAGGTAGTGAGTCTGTTGGCAGAGTATGGCGGTCAGCTTGTGGAATTCCCTTATGCCAAAAACGACAAGTACGAACAACTGGAAAAACGCGCCAGAATCCAGCTTGGCACACCGGACATGAGAAGACCTATGCTCAAACGGCTCATCAATATGAAGGGCTGTATCAGTGTGTTGGAAGCCCATAGCGGCATTACCGGACTGATTGCGGAAAAAACCACCGTGTATAAAGACGGCACGACCCGGCAATTTGACGCTATGTGGGTTTCCAGCCTTTGCGACTCTACTGCCAAGGGCAAACCGGATATTGAGCTGGTGGATATGACCTCCCGGTTTAGAACCATTGACGATATTATGGAAGTTACAACCAAGCCCATTATCTTTGACGGCGATACCGGTGGTCTTACGGAGCATTTTGTCTATACTGTCAGAAGTTTGGAACGTATGGGCGTTTCTATGATTATCATTGAGGACAAGACCGGGTTGAAGAAGAATTCCCTTTTCGGTACTGAGGTGCAGCAGACCCAGGATTCCATTGAAAACTTCTGTGAAAAGATTGCGGCAGGCAAGAGCGCGCAGAAGACAAAGGACTTTATGATTTGCGCAAGAATTGAAAGTCTGATTCTGGAGCGCGGCATGGACGATGCCCTTACCCGGGCCTTTGCTTTCTCGGAAGCAGGCGCAGATGCCATTATGATCCACTCCCGGAAAAAAGATCCGGCGGAGATTTTCGAGTTTGTGGAGAAGTTCCGCCAGAAAAACAGCGTAACGCCCATTGTTGTAGTTCCCACCTCTTTCAACACGGTGACAGAGGAAGAATTTAAGCAGCGGGGCGTAAATGTGGTGATCTACGCAAACCAATTGACAAGAAGCGGATTTCCGGCTATGCAAAATGTTGCCAGAACCATTCTGGAAAACCACCGGGCAAAGGAAGCGGACGATCTGTGCATGAGCATTAAGGAAATCATCAATCTGATTCCGGAGGAATAACTGTGCAGAAAATTATAAGCGGCTACGGCACCGCCGGAAGGCTAAAGGACGTCTTGAAAGAAAACCGGTGCCGGAAATTTATGCTTGTGTGCGGTGGCAGTTTTGACCGCAGCGGACTGAAAAGCATATTTGAAAATCTTGGTACGGACTATGTGCGATTTTCTGATTTTTCCGCAAATCCTCTTTATGAGCAGGTACAAAAGGGTGTTGCTGTTTTTCAGCAGGAAAACTGCGATATGCTGGTTGCTGTCGGCGGCGGCAGCGCCATGGATGTAGCCAAGTGCATTAAGCTGTTTTGCAAAATGGACCCGAAGGAAAACTTTTTGCGTCAACCGTATGAAGATTCCCGCATTCCCCTGGTGGCGATTCCCACTACAGCAGGCACCGGCAGTGAGTCTACCCAATTTGCTGTGATTTATTATAAGGGAGAAAAGCAGTCCGTTTCCCACAGTAGCATTTTACCGGATTACGCGATGCTGGATCCAACGCCGCTGAAGACGTTGCCTCTTTACCAAAAGAAATGCACAATGCTGGACGCGCTGTGCCAGGCGGTGGAGTCCTGGTGGTCGGTCAATTCCACGGATCGGAGTAAGCAGTATTCCCAGGAAGCCGTTCGGTATATTTTGGAAAACTACAAAGCGTTTTTGTTTGCAGGTGACGATGCTGCAGCCGAAAAGATTATGCTTGGCGCTAACTATGCCGGCAGAGCGATCAACATCACCCAAACCACCGCGCCCCATGCCATGAGTTATAAAATGACTTCTTTGTTCGGCATCCCCCACGGACACGCGGTAGCTATCGGCCTTCCGGTGATTTTTGATTATATGATTGACCATCCGGAAAACTGTATTGACAGCAGAGGCGCAGACTATTTGCAAAGGGTTTTCCGGGACATTGGGGAAAGCTTTGGACAAAAAACCGCCGGGCAGGCTGTTACCTTTTTTGAAAATCTGCTAAAAGAACTGGAAATGGAGAATCCGGTTATTGCGCCGGAACAGCTTTCGGTTTTGACCACCTCGGTCAATCCCACTCGGCTGAAGAACAATCCGGTGGCGCTGGATGAGGCGACGATTTACGCTTTGTATGAGAGAATAGGAGGAATCAAACGTGAAGCTTGATTTTTTGAAAAAATTTGATTTTTTTACCGGTGTGCCGGACTCTTTGCTGCGACCCTTGTGTGATTACCTGATGCAGCATTACGGCGTGGGAGAAAAACACATCATTGCTCCCAATGAGGGTAGCGCCACGGCTTTGGCGGCAGGCTATCATTTGGCTACCGGGAAAGTGCCGGTGGTGTATATGCAAAACAGCGGGCAGGGCAACGTGGTAAATCCGGTTGCCTCCCTGATGAATGATAAGGTATACGGCATTCCCTGCCTTTTTATTGTGGGCTGGCGTGGTGAGCCGGGTGTGCATGATGAGCCGCAGCATATCTATCAGGGCGCGGTTACCTTGCAGCTGCTTACGGATATGGATATCGACTATTTTGTAATCGACAAAACCACCAGGGAGGAAGAACTGGACCGTCAGCTGGAATCCTGGGAAAGCCTTTGGCAGCAGGGCAAGCAGACTGCTTTGGTTGTAAAGAAAGGCGCTCTTGAAAATCCGGAAAAGATTCGTTATACCAACGCTTATCAGATGAGCCGCGAAAGCATCATTGGGCAAATTGTGGCGGCTACCGGGGAGGATCCCATTATTTCCACCACCGGAAAGGCCTCCCGGGAGCTGTTTGAGATTCGTGAGGCACTGGGGCAGGACCATAGCCGTGATTTCCTGACAGTGGGGTCTATGGGACACAGTTCGTCTATTGCGCTGGAAATTGCCCTTTGCAAAAAGGATAAAAAGGTCTGGTGCATCGACGGCGATGGCGCGGTGCTGATGCATATGGGTGCTATGGCCCTTGTGGGCGCCAACAGCCCCAAAAATCTGGTCCATATTGTAATCAATAACGGCGCCCACGAAACGGTAGGCGGACTTCCTACTGTGGCGCAGACAATTGACCTTGTGCAAATCGCCCGCGGCTGCGGATACCCCAGGGCAGTCAGCGTGGATAACGAGAAGGATTTGTCTGCTGCTTTAGAAATGGCCCGGCAAGCAGACACATTGACCTTTATTGAAGTCAAGTCCTCTATTGGCGCAAGAGCAGACCTGGGCAGACCTACCACCACTGCCAAGGAAAATAAAGAAAACTTTATGAAGGCGCTTTAATGGCAACGCCCCCTCTGGAAATCCGGCAGAGGGGGCGTTATTTGCTTGCATTTTACTGTAGGATACTATATAATTTGCGTATAAAAGAGAAACGGAGGTTTTGGGTATGTATTTAATTCACCCCAAACGTAAGCAGTATAAGGCGAATTTGCACTGCCACACGGTTCTTTCCGACGGTCATAAAACACCCCGGGAAATCAAGAGAATGTATAAGAAGGCCGGCTATTCCATTCTTTCCATTACGGACCATGAGACCCCCGGGAACCACAGCTATTTAAACGATAAGAAATTTATCACCATTACCGGCTATGAGGCCTACATTCGCAATCATGTAACCAATATCAGCGATTCGTACAACAAAGAAATTCATTTGAATCTCTTTGCAAAAGATCCGGAAAATACGGCAATTGTCAACTTTAACCCGGCTTACTGCAAGTACTTAAGCGACGAACAAAAGGAAGCGCTGAAGAAGGTAGGTTCTCAAGAACCCAGAGTATACAGCGTGGAATATATCAACAATTTCATCAAAACCGCAAGGGAAAACGGCTTCCTGGTTACCTATAATCACCCGTGGTGGTCTATGGAAGACGAAGCAGATATTTTAAGCTATGACGGCTACTTCAGTCTGGAAATCAGCAACCATTCCAGCAATCTTTTAAGCAGCCTGGAATATTGCGGCGCGCTTTATGACAAGATGCTTTTAAAGGGCAAGCGGGTCTACTGCCACAGCGCTGACGATAACCACAATAAATTTGAAGTGGGAGATCCGCGGTGTGATTCCTTTGGCGGTTTTGCCATGATTATGCCGGAAGCGTTTACCTATGATGCCATTATCAAGGCTATGGAAACAGGCGAAATGTATTCTTCCATGGGTCCGACCTTCCGGGAAGTGTCCATGGAGGGGAACCGCATACATATCAAATGCTCCGATGTGAGTCGCATTATGGTGTTCACCGGCAGCAAGTATCCCAAGCGTTTGATTGCAGAACCTGGTTGTACCGTCAATTGCGCCGATTTTGAGATTGACGACCGGGCTAAATATGTCCGGGTGTCCATTGTGGACGAAAAGGGACGCTATGCAGATACCCGCGGTTTCTTCCGCGACGAACTGGAATTCTAAAAGCAATATAAAGACCGCCACATCATACGATGTGGCGGTCTTAACCTTAGTCGGGAATATATTCCGCAATGTCTTCTAAACGACAATTTAATGCGGCACACAATTTGCTTAATGTTTTGGTTTCTATATTCTCATTTGCACGCAAACGACGAACAGTTTTGCTGTCAATGCCGCACTGTTCCCGCAGCTTATAAGTGGTCATTTTATTGCGCTTCATTGTTTCCCAAAGGCGATCAAATCGAATCATAGCCATCCTCCCATATTGACACAATTTATTATGGGGGTTATAATCTTTTTTATTAAGGGGATATAACCCCCATAAATGGAAAGCGAGGGTGACGGTATGGATAATTCCGTTAGTGGATATTTTCAGAAACGTACGACAGAGGAGCTATGTGCAATTTTGAATTACTGCTTAAATAACTTTAAAAGTTATGAATATGTAATTTTGGATATTTTGAAAACCTTGGAGCAGCGTTTATCGCCGAAAGATTTGTCTGTCTATGTTATGCCGTATCTGACAAGATTACGACTAAAGAAGGATGAAAAGACGGAATAATTGTAAGCAAAAGAACTCCCTGACTGCTTTAACAGTCAGGGAGTTAGTGTGTTATCTTACTTTTTCTTGGGGGCTTTGATCTTGTTGAGCTTGGCGTTCAGGTCAAGGAGCTGCTCCTTGGTGAACTTTAGGTCCATCATGCCACCCATCAGGGTGAACAGACGCAGAACGGTAAAGCCGTTCATCATACTCATCATCTCGGCATTCACTTCAAAACCCATAGCTTCCATCTTGGGTTCTTCCCCATTTTTGCCCTTCTTACCGCCCATCATCTTGGCAAACATGCCCATAAATAAAAGCTTACCCTGGACAGTGGAGATTACATCGCCCATCTTGTCGTTGAGGGACAGATAGCCTTCCCTGGTCTCAATGTCAAACCAGTTGAGGATTGCGCCCTTTTCCACCAGACGGTAGGATTCGTTGAAGGTGTCCACCTTGCGGATTACACTCTTGTCGGTGCAGTCACCGGCTACAGCCATCAGCTTGGTTTCGCCTGCATTGGGAACATCAAAGTAGAAGAAGTGGTCCTCTGCAGTTTTCTTGCCCAAGGACTTGCCGTTGGCAAACAGTTCTACCTCCGGCAGGTTGGAGTAGACAGTTACCTTGGTAACGTCTTCTACCCGGTCGACATAGCGCTTGCCGCACAGATGCACGAAGGGCTCGTCAGATAGCCATGCCTTGTAAGCGTAGAAGGAGTCCTTCTTATACTTTCGGTCGAAGGTCACAAGGCCTTTGTGGTTCTGGCCGTTTTCCCCGCCTTCGTTACGGGCATCCGCACCAAAGTCGAACATGTTCCAAACGTGGGTTGCCCACAGGTATTTCCGTGTGAACAGTTGTTTAATCAGCTCTTCGTGGTAGTAAGCCTGATATTCTTCGGTGTAGTCGCCCTGGCGGGGGTCAGAGGTGTGCCAGTTCAGGGCCTCACAGCCGTACTCGGAGCAACCGATGGGAATGGAGGGGTGCATCTTGTGGAACTTGTCGAACCAGGGGCCGTTCATGCTTGTTTCTCCACCGTACCAACCGAAGTAGTGGTTGTAGGATACCACATCGGGAATCAGCAGGTAGGGATCTTCCATTTTGCACATGGAAACCGCTGCGATGGTGGTAAGTCTTGTCTTATCCATTTCGTGACACAGATCGTTGAGAATACGGTGGTTTTCCAGCAGATCGTCATCAGAGCCGCCAATGCTGATTTCGTTGGAAAGACCCCAGACTACGATACAGGGATGATTATAGTTCTGGACAATCAGTTCCTTCATCTGGGAGATGGTGTTTTCCCGACCGGTGGGCATGTGCTTGGAAATATAGGGGATTTCTGCCCAGATTACCAGGCCCTTTTCGTCACACAGATCGTAGAAATACCGGTCGTGCTGATAGTGGGCAAGACGAATGGTTGTAGCGCCCATTTCACAGATCAAGTCGATATCTTCTTCGTGATGCTCGGGAAGCAGCGCGTTGCCAAGACCCCAGCGGTCCTGGTGGCGGGAAACACCCCGCAGGGGGTATTCTTCCCCATTAAGAATGAAACCGTTATCCGGATCGATCTGGAAGGTGCGGCAACCAAAACGGCTGCAGACACTGTCGATTACTTCACCGTTTTCAATCAGTTTTGCCTCGCAGCAGTACAGATAGGGATCTTTGCGGCCATGCCACAAGTGGACATTTTCGATGGGCAGGGTTACCTTGGTGTCGCTTTCCTCAACAGAGGCAACCACATTTTCCTCGGCATCGTAAATAGTGTAGCGGATGGACTGGCCCAGCTTGCCGCTGGTAACAAATACCTCCACTTCCACGTTGGCATTCTTGCCGTCAATAGCGGGCGTGATTTGAATACCGGGGCCACCGAAGTAGTCCAGATCAAAGTGGGACGCGGAAACGCAAATCAGATTTACATCCCGGTAGATGCCACCATAGAAGGTGAAGTCTGCCATCTGGGGGTAAACGGTCTCATTTGCGGCGTTGTCCACAGCGATAACCAGAAGATTGGTCATTTCCAGCGCATCGGTCAGATCTACTCTCCAGGTGGAGTAGCCGCCGTCATGGTGCGCCAAAGCCTTGCCGTTCAGGTAAACATCGGCAGAGGAGTTTGCGCCCTGGATTTCCAGATAGTAACGATCTGCAGCAGGCAGGTCCATTTTGTTAATAGTCTTTGCATAGTAAGCAGTACCGCGGAAATAGTCGTTGTCACCGTCCTGTCCGTCAATGGCGTTCCAGCAGTGAGGAATGTTGACAAAATCCCACTTGTTGTCAATGGCAGTGGGAATGCCGGTTGCCTGCTTGGAGAAGGACCATTTCCGGTTAAGAGAAATGATTTGTCTCATAGTATGCACCTCCATGTTTTCCTTTTGATAGGATTATATCACAAATCCCGGGGGATTTGTTAAACGCGTTGTTAATTTTCACCCTGCCGCCCGCGGCAGGGTGAAAGACTTTATTTACGGAATTACTCGACTTGTTTTTTTGCAGCCAGTTCCTCATTCATCTTTGCCAGGGTCTTCTTGTCCAGATTGTAGACAAGGGCCAGACCCACGAACTGCATAATAGCAGACAGCAGGAACAGCGCTGCAACCAGGGTGCGCAGATTAATTGCTACGTCCCAGCTCAGCAGGGTAACATCGATCTCGGTAAAGACTCCGTTTGCATCGGGTGCTGCATTGTTGACGTAGCCCAGACCATTCATGATGACCAGAGCCACAGCGGGACCAACGCCCTGCGCCAGCTTACGGAAGAAGGAATGCAGGGAGTAAACAGTGCCTTCCTCGCGCTTGCCGGTTTTCCACTCGTTGTAGTCGATAGCATCGCCCATCATTGCCCAGGAGACAGTGGAGTAGATGCCCAGACCCAGACTGTAAACCAGCTGGCAGACAATATAGCAGATCAGGTCTAAACCGGTATTGTTGGGGGTAATGATGAACATGCCCAGACCGCCGATAATGGAGGCGATAGCGCCAACAATGGAAAGTTCCTTCTTGCCGTATTTAACGACCATCTTACGGGCAAGGGGTGTGAATGCCACGATGGGGATCATCGCAAACATGGAAACCAGACCGGAGATCTGGGGGTTCTTAAAGTAAATCTGGAAGGTAACGGAAACAGCGGTAGCTGCGCCCTGCATACCAATGAACATGCCCATAGCTGCGATGGTAGCGCCCATAGCAGGACGGTTACGCAGGAAGTTGCCCACAGCCTCAAGGACATTAAACTTGGGCTGCTCTTCGCTAACCGTAATGTCGGTATCCACACGGATCTCGGTATTGCGGATCATGAACTGGAAGCAAATAAAGCCCAGAACACCCATAACCAGCGCAGCAACAAAGACCATGGGACCGTTGAGGGTCTTGTCGGGGTTGTAGATCAGGAAGGGCAGAATAACCATGGGCAGCATATTGCCGATCATGGAACCGATGCTGCGCCATGCAGACAAAGAAGCGCGGTCAGCAGGTTCGTTGGAAATCAGGGACAGCAAAGAACCGTAGGGAACGTTGGCAACGGTGTAGAAAGCGTCCCAAACCACATAGCCGGCAACAAAGATGATTGCTTTCGCCAGCGTGGGTGCCTGAGGCACGGGAATGAAGCAACAAGCGCCGCCTACGATCAGACCGATAGAGCCGGCCCAGATGTATGTAAGGAACTTGTTTCTCTTATATTTACGCTTGTCAGCATCAATGATGGAGCCGATCAGGGGATCGTTAATTGCGTCCCAAACCTGCACAATCACCAGAAGCAGGGAGTACCACAGACCCATACCCATGACCTGAGTCCAGAACAGTGCCATTGTGCCCTTCAGGGCAAAGCTCATGTTACAGCCAAGGTCACCGGCTGCGTAGGCAACGCTGTCGCGGATGCCAAACTTGCGGTAACCGTTAGCATCCAAAGTAGGTGCTTTTTTAGCCATTTTCTTCTCCTCATTTCTTAAAAAGTTGGGGTTACTTTTCGCTGGTTATAGTATAAAACATAGGGGGCGGTTTGGGTGAGTATAAAAATAATATAAACTTGTAAAAAATTAATATAAGTTGCAAAAATATTGTTGTAATTGCCTAAAAGATATGGTAGATTGAAATGAGGATTTGCTGAAATTGCCTGCCGGCTTCAGGAGGAAATTGCCTATGTCTTATGAAAGCGAATTTGCGCTGCTGCGGGAGACCTTCAAAAAGAACCGGGTGCCGATTACCCTTGTGGCGCCGGATTGCCCCATTACCCTGGCAATCGACGATCTGATCCGCCCATTATTTGCGAGCCGCGCTTCCAGCGATATTTCGTTTGAGGATGCCATCGGCGGAGTTAAGGAGCAAACGGTTTACCGGTTGCGGGATCATTTAGCCTTTTTATATATTGTATTTGCCTTTTCTGTAGCGGATGAGAAAAAATTGGTGGTCATTGGACCCTATACAGATACGCCTTTTTCTGTCGAGAAAGTTTTGGAGGTTAGCGAGAGTAACGGCTTCTCACCGAAAAACCAACGGGTCATCAACGAGATTTTTGCGGCAGTACCGGTGATTCCGGATAGCAGCGCGTTGTTTTTGTTGCTGGAAGCTTTTTGCGAGCGTTTATGGAAAAGTGATTATGAAGTGGTGGATATTCATAGAAGTACCCAGCTTTTGGAAAATGTTTTGCGTGTGTCTGCGGGAGAAAAAGAAATCGATGATACTTTTCTGGATATGAAAAACATGGAACGAAGGTATACATTGGAAAACCAGATTATGGATGCCGTGGCTATGGGGTCTGAATATAAGGTAAATCAGATATTTGCCACGTTTACAGAGAATGCCTTTGAGCGCCGCCTGGAAGACCCAATACGAAATTCCAAAAACTACTGCATTATTATGAACACGCTGCTCCGGAAGGCGGCGGAGCGAGGCGGAGTACATTCCATGTATCTGGACAGAATTTCCTCCAAATATGCTATCCGGATCGAGCAGGTGGCAACAATCCAGCAAGTGCAAAGATTGATGGCCGACATGTTCCGGGCGTACTGCAGTCTTGTCAGAAAAAATATCACTAAGGATTATTCTCCCATCGTAAAAAAGGCAGTGGTGGCTATTGAAACAGACCCTTCTGCGGAACTGAATTTGCATATTCTGGCAGAAAGACTGAATGTGACCAAAGAGTATCTGTCCACGGTATTTAAAAAGGAAACCGGAAAAACAATCACGCAGTATATCCGACAGAAACGGCTGGATTATGCGGTTTCTTTGCTGAAAACCACCAATTTGCAAATCCAGACGGTGGCTCTGCACTGTGGTATTGTGGATGTGCAGTATTTTTCCAAACTGTTTAAGCGTTACACCGGAAAAACACCCTCTGCGTATCGTGCCGAGGAAAAGAAAAAATAAAAACACGCCCCGATCGGGCAACGCTCCACATGGAGTGTTGCCCTGTCGGGGCGCGTTTGCTATTTCAATTACTTACCGGCGTTGGCAATCTGTGCGGCAACCTCTTCTGCAAAGTTGTCTTCCTTCTTCTCAATGCCTTCACCCTTGATATAGTGGATAGCATCGACGAACTTAACACAGCCGCCCAGCTTCTTGGCAGCATCGGCAATGTAGCCGGCTACGTCACCCTTGAACAGGTCGGAACGGACAAAGTCCTGCTGCAGCAGGCAGCTTTCCTTGTAGAAAGCGTTGATCTTGCCGGCAGCGATCTTTTCCTTAACAGCAGCGGGCTTGGAAGCCATCTTGGGATCGTTATCCATCTGAGCCAGCATGACCTCCTTTTCCTCAGCCAGGATTTCTTCGGTAACCATGGACTTGTCCCAGAAACGGGGATTCAGAGCAGCGATCTGCATAGCAACGTCCTTACCAGCTTCGGTAGCATCGATGCCGCCTTCAACAGCCAGGTTTACCAGAACGCCGATCTTGCCGCCAGCGTG
>JAZOUW010000092.1:0-29974 GCA_045658385.1 Faecousia sp. | reverse complement strand
GGTTGAACCTTCATAACAGGATCAGTCTGGGAGTCTGGGGTGTTTTCTGCAGAATTCACTGCAGCATTCTCGGTGACCTGGGTCTGATCCAGATCAGTTTGGGGTTCTGGTGCTTTCAGCACGCCATCAGACGGCGGGCCTTTGCCACGCGGGGCCATAATCATTCCTCCTTATTGGTTGGTATTCTGAACGACTTGCGTCGGGCTCAGCTTTTCAAACTTTTTCTTCTTCGGTTCCTCAGGAGTAGCAGGTTTAACAAACTCAGTCTGAGGTACGCTGTACTGTCGGCTTGGAATGTAAGATTGAATTGTCGTGGGCACCAGTTCCTTGGACATTGGGTGCCGTGTGTAATCAAACTTTTTAAGCTTCAGCATATTCTGGCCGCGAATGATAACCAGCATCTCCTCATGAGGAAGACGAAGAACTTCATCTGCAGTTAGGAGTTTGCGTCTGCCTTGACCTTGAGTCTCACGGTACTGGGGTATCACCTGAGCCAGCGCTACCGTCTTCTTCACGGTCATCGTAGAATCTACCTGGATACTCATTTCACCGCTGCGCTCTGAGATATATTCTGCAGTTACATCATCGGTACAGCCCAGCATCAACTGAATGTCACAGTTGCCCACGATTTCAGCCGAGAGGTTATTGGGATACCGATTTTGAAGCTGACCTAAGCTCTGAACCGCAATCATTACCCGGATATCGCGAGATCGGATAACACTGAGAGATCTGCAGAAATCAGATCCGTCTGGGGCACCACCGATTCGACCAATGTTGTTGAACTCATCCAGGATCATATTGACCGGAACAAGACATTTACCACCGGGCGAATTATCCGCAAAGCGAGTCAGCTTGATAAATAAGAACGAGAAGAACAGCGAGGATATAAATGCCATCGATGTTTCCTGATCGCTGAGAATGATGTAATAGGCGCATTTGCGTTTGCCTGGTGCGGTGAGGTCGATATCGGAGCGTGAAACCAGTTGCTTAACAGCCTGATCTTGAAGCACCTGCAGTCGGGTACCGAGTCCCAGGATGATACCTTGCCGGACCGTCTCACTGGACTGGGCAAAGAGGCTGAACGATGCCTTAGCTGCATGGTATTCCGTCTTGCTGAGGACTCCGTTAATGGTGCCTGCCAAGCTAGTTCCGGTAAGGATCTCATACACCTTATTCAGGTTCTTATCCTTTGGTTGAATTGTCGGATCCAATTGCACACAGAGTACTAAGCCTTTCAGGAGGTTGGCCTCACCGTTGTCCCAGAAGTGATCGCCCTTGCCTGAGCTGGTGTTGCCAATGATAACATTGGTCAGCACTTGGGCCATCAAGGTGTCGTCTCCCAAGTCGGACATACAGTTCCAGGAGTCGCTGCGCAACGGGTCCACCAGGTTCAGGACTTTCACCTCATACCCATTCTTACGGAACAGTTCAGAAGTCTCGTTGTACATCTCGGACTTGGGATCCGAAATGAGTACGGACTCACCTCTGCGAATCGCCGAGAATAATGCATTACGTACAACAGCGCGGGATTTCATGGTACCGGAAGCACCGAACACAGCTGTGTGCCGATTGAGTCTGGTATCTTCAGGCAAGCAGATGAGCTGTCCCTTTCGTTCGCCCAGGATCATACCCGTAGCTTTCTCAGGGGTGCTCACCTCCAAGACTGATTTCATTTCTTTCTCTGTCATCCAGTCTGCGGTCCCATAGGTCCCATGCTTGTTCTTGGCAAAGCCACGCTCATCATAGGATGTACCAGAGAACTTATCGTGGACCTTAATGTAGATGAAGATCGCTGCGCCGACACCTACAATGAGGAGCAATGCCTTCAACCCGCTTCCGGTGAAGGCACTGGTAATGCAAGTTAGCGGATTCCAGTCTGGGGATTGCATCTGCGTTTTCCCCATCATTCCACCTGCAGAGAGCCAAATGTTGTAGTTGGTGAATAACTGACCCAGAAGGCCACCTAAGTAAAGCAGAGCGACACAGCCCAGTATGGCAGCAACTACGATTGCCACCCTGCGGGTTTTCTCATTCATTGGAATCACATCCTTCCATAATTGCGTTTTCCACCATATCCATTGTTACTGTCTGAAGATCAACCTTGCCTCTTAGATAGCTTCGCAGGAATGGTACCTGCTCCGGGAAGCAGATCACAGTAGCTTTATACTTTTGGACTCGAACCGTATCCCAAAATGCATGCAGACGAAAAATGTCACTGTCCAGGAAAGAGAGCACATAGGCTCCGTCCCGGATGGCATCGTAGCCGAAGGTAGCTCCCACACCGGCGAACTCTGAATCATCAAAAAGCAGTTCCAGAAGAATCTGTTTCCAGTCTGGGAGAGCCAGTATTTTAACAAGCCGGGTTCCAAAGGAATCCATTGGGATAAGATGCAGGTGGGTGTAGATCTTATCAAACCGATTTTCCACGCGATTTACTTTGCCGAGGAATGCCAGTGTCAACTGTGCGATGCTATAATCGCTGGCCAGCATCATTGCCGAATCCATTTCCTCCTGACCGGCATTCATCCGGGCGACACCTTGAAGATGTACCAGAACCTTGCCCTCACCACGCCCATTCCATTCCATCCGATAGTCGCGGCTGTTGTATACCGCATAATTTCCACCGGAAGAAAACAGCATTCCGGTTATTCGGGAGAAGGCAACCTTACTGACCGAATCCCCACCGAAATGCTTCAGCTCATGGCTGGTATAAAAGGCAGGTTCATTTGGAACAGTCCTTTGGAACAACTTGAGCTGTAGCTTTGGAAGTATAAAAGGACAAGTCTCGACCCCGACCAACCGGAAGAAGGCCACGGATTCAGCCAGACGATGCGCCCGATCTATCCGTTCTTCCGCACTGGAGAGGTGGGCATTTCCAAAGATACGCGCATAATATTTTGCCGCATCCGGATTGACCAAAGATAGCACAAAGACACCCTTTTGGCTGAGGCGAATCGTTCGGGCTTTCTTCTCACCAGACAGATTGAGTAGTCGTCCGGTAATCTTGTCGGGATAGTTAGGAACACGATAGGTCTGCTCCTGGGATAGCTTGGATACGAGTTTGCGCCACACATCTTTATTGCCGAGAAGATAGATGGAAGCAAAGGGAAATTCCCCAACATAGGCAAGAATTGTAAGCAACTCGTATGCAAGTGTGTCCTGTTGGATGCGTATCATCCCGACACCCCCGGAGTTGAAGAATTTTCGTTTATGTGCCTGCTCTGTCCACCGAAAAAGGACAACTTCCGATTCTGGATTTCCTTAGAGCCGCAAGGCTTTTTCCGGTATTGAAAGTTGTCTTTTCGTCCCGGCGTATTTTTAGCCCGGTTTTGGAACAGTTTTTTCGTCAAAAATGGACCTCTGACCATGGAGTTTCACCCCTTCCTCGGGGAAGGTTTTGGCCGCTTCGTACCACGAGATGAAGTCCTTTTCCGGAACCACATAAACCTCTGTCCGCTCGGCCGGACCGGCAGCACTGCAGTGATGATGCTGGCAACATTTCGGAGCGTCGTCAGTCATCACGAACAGCGCAATGGCATCAGTGATCTCGTTGGTCTCGATGTTGTCGTGGTCTCGCTTCTTACGCTCGGGAAAACCTTCCGCATATACATGTCGGTAGATGATCACGCAGTCATCAAAACGGACAGGATACTCATTCTGGAAGAACCGCTGCAGCGCAGGATAGAGCTGGCCGCGAATATATTCGACTCCGCCTTTTTCCTTCTTGGGAAGCATCCGGGGGAAGCGAACGGAAAACCAACCTTCGTCGGTAAAACCGATCTCAAAAGGAACTTCCTCAGCCATGATTCTTTCCACTTCTTTCTTGGCATAAGGTAGGCCGGTATAGGTAGGGATCATTCGGTAACAAAGGGCAAGGGCTTCTGCGTGCCGGTAGTTCTCGAAGGCCATCATATTTGCCTCAGCGAGCATGCCATGTTCTTGAGCATACTGCATCCGGACTGTGCCGGCATACAGCTTGGGAAGGATCCGAAGAACCTTTCCCGTTGCTTCGGTAAAGCTATTGGAATCCAATGTATTTCCTCCTAAGTTGAATAAAAATTGACATTTGGAATGGCATTTCCTGATGTCTCTAAAGTTACGAAGATACACTTTGCATCCGGGAGCCACAGCCCCTCAGCGAAATCCATATTCGGAACAACGATCAGAAACACCTTGTTTTTCTCCGGATGGAGAAACTGAGTTAGATGTTCTTCTCCGTAATCCAGTACCACGATCTCGTAGAAGGTATTTCCCTGCAGGAAACGAATCTGAGATGGCGTATCCGCAATCTGGTGACTCCGGGGATCGATATCCGTAATAAACTGAAGCAGTACATAGACCGCTTCGTGCATCTTAGGAACCAAGGTGCAATATCGGTCAATTGCGTAATACTTGTGACCCTCGATCATAGCGATCTTCCGGTAGCGAACCAGACCGTTTAATATCCGGGTCACAGTATCGCTGGGTTTGTAATGCAGAAGCTTTCGGATCATCTCTCTGGTCATTGGGCCATATTGACTTAGCCAACGGATGATCATATGCTCCTCTTCTCGTAGTGCCATAGTGTTTCTCCTTGTACTTATAAAGGGCGTTATACTCATAATTGGCTTTATGAGTACAACGCCCAAGGGTTAAGTTTGCTCCTTCTGCCGCTTGCGAAGGATTGCCTCCAGCTCAGCACGATCAGTGGTGATCATCTCTTTTTCTTGCGCCGATGCCTTGATCACAACAGGAACCTTATTGTTATTGCTGTGGATCAAAGCTTCACCACGTTCAAACTGGGTAATGGAACGAACCTCCGTATGGGTAAGTTTCAGCACATCTTTGACATACTGGGCTTCGTCCTGCTCCAGATTCAAGATGATCTTGTTCTTGGAGTTGTTGATGATGGCTCGTCCATACTTGCCATCATCCAGACTGAAGAAGTCGCTGAGGTCCTGGGTGGCCGCAATTGCTGCGCCACCGTAGCCACGAATGACCTTAAAGATTTCCAAACAGAACTCAGCGGCCATCCTGTTGGAGGAAGCGCCGATGAGCTGCCAGATCTCGTCGATCATAATGGCTTTCTTTTTGGTACGGTCTGCCTTGATGTTGTCCCAGACATAGTCCAGTGCGATCATCATGCCGACGGGAAGGAGCTTACCCTTCAGTTCGGACAGATCCAGAACAATGTACTTGTTGGAAAGGTCCACATTAGTCTGACGGTTAAAGCTCTGAGCAGAACCCGTGACAAAACGGCTAACGATGGCAGCCACACGGGCGGTCATAGGATTATCCTGCAGATGCTTATGAAGGTCACCCAAAATAGGCATCTTCTTAAGCTTGGGAGGATACACATTGGCATCCACATATAGCGAATTATTATCGTGGGTAATGCCAAAGTCGTTATAGGTCTTGATGAGGGCTTCATCCAACATCTGTTCCTCTTCGTTGGTCATATCAGGAATCAGCAAGCTGAAGAAGATCATCAGCTGCTGAATCTTTCTGGCCAACATCGAGTCCATATCGTTGTAGTCCACCTCATCGATCAGCTCCATCTCCGGGGAAATGGTGTGCCGGATCTCCATCACATTAATGCAGTGGGGAGAACCGGGAGCGATCTTAATGAACTCGCCGCCGATCTTGCTGCAGGCTCGTTTGAACTCATGGCCCTTGATGGGGGCGATGATGTAACACTGGATACCGCGCATTCGCATACGCAGTGCCAAAAGCTGAAGGGTAAAAGTCTTACCGGCACCTGAAGTGCCACACATGGTAAGGTTCGCATTCTTGTTGATCTTCGTATTGAAGAGGTCAACGATGCAGAGGGAATTATTGTGCCGATTGACACCCAGTAGGACACCGGAGTCATCGGACATTTCAAAACTAGTGAACATGTAGGTAGATGCCGCGCCGCTGGTCAGCACATTGCGTTGGGTCTTTTTCACCAGCTTGGGACTGATCTGCAAGAAAGGCATTACCGAGCGAAGTGCTTCTTCCTGTTGGAAGCGACACTCGCTGAGGTACATATCCATTGACTTCAGCATGTCGATCATCTGCTGCTTACGCCACAGAAGCTCATCATAGGTTCTGGCCGACACAGTCACGAAGACGGACATGTAGAACAGATCCTCGTTGTGGTTGGCAATACCGTTTTTGATGTAGTAGCCGGCCTGGATGGAGTTGGTAAGCTCCTCATAGTCGGTACTGGTATCGTGCATACTCTTGAGCTTGGTGCGGTTCAAGCGGATACGCTGAGCAACCTTGTCAATAGTTTTGCTGCGGTTTTCGCGGTGCAGATGCACATCGATGTCAATGCCTTCACCGGCATTGATGAGGCTAGACATCCAACCACCACGTACTCGATTGGGGTAACCATCACCCTTGATATACAAGAAGCAATAGTAACGCCCGTCCATAATGATGTAATTATGATGGGTCAGATCCAAACCGCGAGGAGCAATGAAGTGACGCACAGGGATGTTGGGCACCGGATCAATACCGATCACCTTCCCCTTGGATGCCATCGCATCTACGATTACGCGGTTGACTCGATCAGTGAAAGGCTCATCTACGCAGGACCTACGGTTAAAGAACATATACAGGATCTCGGCCGTAGCCTCATCCGGGTTCTTTGGCTGCAGAATATTGTTTCCGCACTGCATAAAGTAGGCTCGCGCATTCTGTTCTGCACTGATCAACATGCTGTAGATCTTGGAATAGTCATCCGACTCATTCCGGCCGATAGCCTCATACTGGAAAATCAAAAAGAAGCGCCGGGTAAGCGCTTCTCTGGATCCCACATCCTTGATCAACCGGATATAGTCCTCACTCAACGCCTTACATTCTTCATTATCCTCGTTAGCCATCTCCTCACGCATCATAGCAATGTGCTTGTCGGAGTCAGCCTTCCGTGTGATAGATTTGAACTGCAGGCGCATAGGTGAGATCTTTAGCCAGCTGGCAAAGGACGAAAGGATGTTGTACTGCTCCTCAGAGGATCGGAGCATAAAATTGATGGGTTCGATTTCAAGGATCTTCACATATCGGCCGTCTGTGGTTTCCACGATGCCGTTTTGAATGTCCTTGACCGGGAGGAAAGGCTGAACAAACTCAAGCTTTTCCGGCTTATTTCTTTTTGCCTTGCTTGCCCGGTTTTTTGAGTTGTTTCGGGTCATACTTGTAACCAATCCTCCTGAAGTGTAGTTTCCGCCTGCCAAACCAAAAGGAGACAATATGTCCAAGGTATTGGATCAGGGAGTCTCCATCGATACCCATAACGGCTATCACAGCCAGCGGAATGAGGGTTATAGTCATCACAACGATGCGGATCGTCGTTGACATCGGGATCCACATCAATTCCGGATAACCAACCAAGGCCACAAGAAAAACCGCCTCAATGGCATTTCGTGTCTCCACCATACCACCGAGGAGTTTTCCTGAGTCTGTGTAGTTGGCCGGAATGGCATACACATTACTGAATTCCTTCTCTTCCATAATCAACCTACTTCGATTACGGGTGTAGTCTCAACGCTGAGTATCTGCCAGCACGGAATGTGCATCTGAACTCCTGAATCATGTTCGATCGTCAGCAGATCGGTATGATTTAGTTTCTTCAGCTTTGAAATGACTCTATCTGCCTCAACTTCAAAGACCTCTTCACCATCGATGAACGAACCGCCAACGAGGGTGATTCTGTAATTGGATTTAAGCATTCGCTATCACTTCCTTTACGTAGGGCTTGTACCGGGGTCATTCTTCAAGTGACTCACCGGTTGAGATGTACAGGATATTTCTTGCAGGAATAAATGCGCGGCTCGTCTCTGGAGTGCCGACCACCAAAATGTCGTCGGGCTTACAACGCCAAAAACGATTGTGGAGATAAGTATCTACTGGGCCGCTGCATTCTTCACGTACTTGGATCGTGCGACCACCTATGAGGTGGATTCGATAGTCTTGCGTGTGCATAAGCTTACCTTCCTATCCGATAAATAAATGCGGTAGTATCATAACGGCCCAACCGCAAAGCCTCATTGTGGTCCGGAACAAATATGTCCACACGACTGATGTCATTCTCTATCCCGGAAGCGCCTCGATCCTCAACCGTATACATGATGCCATTGATCATGATCTGGGTGCCGAAGGGATAGTAGCTGGACATGGCCACCATTCCGCGCTGAACAGCCTTGCCACTGGCTGTATAACCATCAGCATTACTGCCACAGCACTTGGAACAAGCACAGTAGTGGGTTACATTCACCTGCAAAGAGTAAAGGGGTTCGCCATAGGCAGAAGAACCAACAGGCTGATCGAAGTCCACATTCTTGGGTCTTCTGAGTCTGAGAGAACCTTCATAGCTGGGCGAATTGAACACAACACCGGTTCCGCCTGCAGAGTGGACCCACATACGGGTGCCGTCCTGGGCATATCCGGCAAATATGAGCACATGGTTCCATCCAGACCCATCGTTTTCCATGAGGAAGCCTAAATCTCCGGGAAGCAATTCCTCGGCAGTAATGGATTCCGAGTTCTCCCATTGGCCACCGGTACCAGCCTGCAGGCTAACGCCTAAGGCCGTCTTGTAAGTCCAGTCTGAGAATCCGGAGCAGTCCAGACCGAAGGGCCGTATCGTTCCGGACGAACTGGACCCGGCAGCGGTAACCAGTTTTGGCGTATTCCACTCATCGTTCCAGCCTGCAGCACTCTTGCCGCCCCAGAAATAAGGCACCTTACCAACCAGGGCCAAACCTGTGGTAATGATGTGCTTGCGGGTTGCATTGCAGTTCTGCAGGTTAACAAAAGCGATCAGCTCCGCATCAGTAAGAGGAACCACGGTTCCGCTTCCGAGAGTCCCATAGATGGTCATCTTCAGCGAGTTGGACATGTTCTGCGTGACCTCGCCATAGGTCAGTGTGGAACCGGGATACTGTGCGCTCATGTCGAGGCCAAATGCACTTGCGACCACGCTATTGTCAAAAGGATGAATGGTACACTCCACATACTTAATAATCTCTGTAGTGGGTTCTACGGTTTCTTCACCATCAGCCTCATAATAGGTAGCACTGCGCGTGCCGGATATCGAGCCGTTGGTGTATGTGGGAACCGAAACCGTTACTGCCTTATACTTAGGGATCGTAACAGCCGTTTCTGATTCCTTTACCTCATCGGGTAAATAATAGGTCCTTTGTTCGGTGGTGTAGGTATAGCGGGTAACGCCATTTACGATGCCATTGACCTGTACCGAAGTAACTACCGTAACTGTGACCGATTTGTATGTAGAGTAAGTCACAGGGACGATCCGCTCCATTTCTTTCTCTACAGAGGTCACCGGGAACATCTGGCCTGTGGTACTGTTCAGTTTGCTGAGCATATCCGATGTTGTCGTGTTCTGCTGTTGCAAGGAAGCAGAATAAGCTGCCAGAATGTAGCTGACATCGTATCCCGCAGAGCTTTGTGCATAATTGGCAAGTGCCTGCATGGACAGGTCGTAATCATATCCGCCATTCTGGATGATTGTTTCCACAGAAGCAAGTGCCTGGTCGTATCCGGAATCTACAATGGCCGTGACATCGTCTGTCAGTTCATCATAGGCCACAACGACGGAAGCGGCATTTGCAGTGGAAAAGGCAGGCTCATTTGCTCCACCCATAATGTAATCCCAGATGATGCTGGGAAGAGATGCAATCAGCACAATTAAGAAGACCAACACCAGACATATACAAATCAGGATCTTATACAGCGTATGCCGCATTGCCCATGCAGCGGAAATGATCGCGCCCCACGGGCCGCCTGAGGCAGTACCGGCCGCAATCTCTGCTACCGCTTTACCGCCTTCGACACCCGCTTTCACGGTTGATGCCGCGGCATTCGCTGTTGCTTCTGCACCTTTCGCTGCAGCTTGCTTGGCGACTTCTTT
Source organism: Faecousia sp. (assembly GCA_045658385.1). GTDB lineage: Bacteria > Bacillota > Clostridia > Oscillospirales > Oscillospiraceae > Faecousia. The sequence goes on along the minus strand of JAZOUW010000092.1, from coordinate 20,079 downwards.
GGATGCCTGCTTTGCTGCTTGAGCGGCTTTTCCAGCAGCCTGGCCAAAATTATCTCGACCATCTCCCATTTGCTGCTTGGCCGGCTCGGACATTGGTATCACCTCCTGTGATGCTGGGGAAATGGAAAACGGCCATGACTGCAATCACAATCATGGCCGTCTCCTTATTGTTTTCTTCTTGGGGGCTTGCGCTCAATGTCGCCACGTTTCTCCGGAGCGGAGTACCGGGCAGGTGTCTGCTTGTACCGTACAGTTTCCACTGTTTCAGTGCGGAGCTTGTCACCGTCATAGACTGCATGCCCTTGCTCGTAAACAGGTCTGCGTTCAATAGCTGCTTCACCACGGATTGCATACCACTGGCTACCGCGTGCATCTTCAAAGACCTGATAGTCACCCCGAGGTGCGGCATACTGGGCCGTATCGTAGAAACGGGTGCCGGAGCCGTCCTCGTTTCGGACTTCAAAGTGTCCATCCTGTCGATGGGATCCATCCACTTGATAGACCTGCTCACCGTATCCAGGCATAAACTGCTGGAAGGTTGCCTGGTTGTAGCTTTCAGCTGCATCTCCGGCTTCAAACTGGGGAACATCAGCATGCTGCTGCATAGCGTACCAGTCGACACCGTTGGCAGACTGCATGACAGTGTGAGGAGCATCGGGTTCCTGGAAATAGGCGCTGTTGTACCATAGTGTGTTTCCGCCATCCGGATTGCTTGCCTCGATAACACCATCATCCACTGTACGCAGCGATGTGCCTTCAGGCGCACCGGGGAAGGTTGCAGCAACCAAGGGTGCCTCGGAGTAGCCTCCCATATACCCGCCATCGGAAGAATCGTAATTGCCAGAGCCATCCATCGGCTCTTCGCCATGATAAGGAACGCCACCAACAAATCCACTAACAGCAGGAGCCTCGGGAGTATCTTCGCCCAAAGCAACACCTGCAACACCAGCTTCACCGACAACTTCAGTTCCGCCTTCAACAACAGTTGCTCCAGGAACGGTGATATCGACGGGATCACCGCTGATTTGAGGTGCTTCAGAGGACACACTGATAGGTGTTCCATCTGCACCGGGATCCAAGTGGGTATCTGTTCCATCTGTAGAGATAGGAACATCCGAACCACCGGAGGCCATGGGTACACCATCGCCAGCAGGCACATCAACACCATGAGGTGCATCCGCACCCGCTCCATTAAAGACAGGTGCATCATAGAAAGCTCCACGGCCCTCGCCGCTTGCCATCTGATACCACTGACTGCCATCCGAAGCGGTCACAACACTGTGGGGAACATCAGGCTTTTCAAACTGAGCAGCACTGTACATATCCACAGCAGATTGCTTTCCATCGGGAGAGATCGCCGTTGTACTGATATGTCCACCGGTGATCTGTGTGCCCTGCAGCTGGAAGCCCTGCATCTGAGGCATATAGTTGCCCAGACTGCGGTCCGCAATGTCGCCGGCAATGGTACCGGATGCATTGGGTGTACGGGTTGCCACAGAAGCAATGGAATTGCTGTTCAAGGTTGCGCCGTTTCGAGCTGCGATGCCACCGAAGGCACGCGCCATAAAACCTGCGCCACCACCGAAGCCCATCCGCTGACCGCCTTGTACGACTGCATCGCGGACATAAGAGTTGGGACTGAATCTGGAAGCAAAGCCCTGCGCAAAACCTGCAGCTGCAGCACCTGTTCCGGTTGCCGCGCTACCAGCTCTGCCGAACATACTTCCTGCGCTACGAGCCATACCGCCGCCAACACCGGTGATTACCCGGGCTGCCATCAGTAGCTCCATACCCATTCCACTACCGGTCTGAGCCACATTCAATCCAATCGCACCAAGGTAGCTGTCAAACTTCTGTGCTGTCTTCAGATAAGCAATTGCACAGAACAGCCAGAGGAAGATACTACCTTGTCCCGTTGAGAGTGCACCACCGCTGGCAATGTACTGGCCCATCGTAGAAGCAAATCCTCTCAAGAACCAAACATTCATCACCAACAGCAAGAGCTGAGAACCGACCATACGGCACCAGGACTTAAATACGGGATTCGTTGCTTTAGAAGCACCCATACAGAAAGCCAAAGGAGAAGTGTAACACATCACACCCACAACGATGTAACGCTCTACTGTCTCCAGCAGGAGCTTAAAGTAGTTCCAACCCAACGCGATCTCAAGGATCAGGATTAGGATCATGCCCACCACACTGGCTACCGCTATGATAGAGGTCAGGCCATTTGAAAGGGCTTGCTCAATGCCGGCAAAGGTGAAATCCGAGCCAGTCATTGTGATATCCATCAGTGCTGTATAAGGAGCTCGGGCTATGGATAAGCACGTTAGGAATATGGGTTTGGCATAGCCGATCAAGAACGCAAACAATGCGCCTCGGATCAATAGGTGCCATGGGTTTTCCGCTTCTGTAATTGGACCTCCGAACGCTCGAAACAGTTGCCATACGGTGATCAGTATCAGGATCGCCCAGGCAGTAACCTGAATAACGTCAAAGGCCTTGGTTACAAAGGGGAAATATTCCTCCATGGCCGTCATATCGGTACCAAGTGCCTCAAGGAATAGTGCTGAAACTGCATCCATTGCTTGAGATACGATGCTTGCTACCCAACCGACGATGCCTTCAAATATCCAGTCAAGCATCGGTTTTCACCTCCATCCCTGCTTGACACGGAACGGTTAGGTGGGCGAATAGCTGCCGCCGGCAATGAGAGGCTGCAAGTACGCAACGATAAAGCCGAGAGAGTTCAGGATAATCCAGGTGACCACGATTCTCTTCAGCCACTGGGTTGCTTCCTCAACTGCTCGCTGGTTTCGGGAAATCATCCGGATGAGCAGTGCGATAGCACCCACAGTTACCGCAACGATGGTGCTGATGGCCACGACCTGACCGTAAATGTCCTGGAGAATCGTAGAGAAACGATCCCAAATCGTGTCCGCCATTACCGGCTGCAGCGACAGCATTGCAACAGAAGCCATACCGACAGCAGACCAATAGGCATTTGTCAGACGCTCCTTGCCTTTAGCGAGTTGCTTAACCATATGACATACCTCCTTTCCGATGGGATGAAACGAAAAAAGACACCATTTTGAAGGGCTAAAAATAGCTCTCAAAACAGTGTCTTATCGCTTCGTCCAGTTTTGGACAATACAATTATAACATGGCCCGATTTGCGTGTCATTAGTATTTTGCTGACAATTTCATGCCGCACTTTTGCCATTTCTCTGCCACCTTTTTGACACAACCATATTGTACCGAAGCAAACGAAAATCTAGAGTCTCTCGATCATTGAGAGTATCTCTAACCACTCATCCACGTCTCCAGGAGGCGCAGACCAGAGTTTAATCGAAATGATCGTAATTGCCTCTGCTCGCATTCGATAATATGTACGCGGGGATAATTGAGCTCTTTCACATAGTGTTGGGAAATCTCTCTCCACCGGATCTAAGTAGGCATCATAGATTAACCGATATAAAATTTCTCCGTCTTTGGGCTTTTTCCGAAGAATCATCAGCGCCTCTTGCATGCGTTCCAACAAGATTCTGGTTTTGATGATGGTATTCAAGCGGCTTTCCAGGCGCTTGTTCTCCATAGCCATTTCAAAGTCGATCCTAGCAACCAGTGCGTCAAGGTTTTGCGTCTGCATTCTTAATTCTACAGCCAGCTCACCAGGAGCACTCTCCAACACCCAAATGATAGTCCGGTATTGTTGAAGCAGGATTTCTGTGTTGTGGTAGGCTTTTTTTGCAGCAGACTGCTTAGCCCTGCGTCTTTCCTCATCCTCAATCTTCCGATCTCCAATTGTCCCATTGAGCGTTAGAAATTCCGCAAAGGCAGATGCTTGCTCAAGAATACGCTTCTCGTGAGCATCATAAAGGGTTACTCTTTTCCGAGCCATATAACAACCTCCTCAATTGTTTATTTTCCTTGCACCTGTTGATACACGGTCCGCGGATCTTGACTTCACGTTCAACTGAAGTCTGCGGACCTAATATCACACCTCCCCAGGCATACTGACAGTTCCTACAATGCTTACAGTTCCAACCATGAGAAATATACGTGCGTGTTATAGGGTCAAAAGGTGCAACGCGGCATTCCGCCTCCAAAAGGGCAGACTCCGCCTGTCGAGCCTCAATGACCTTTGCGCTATGCCAGGCAACCATGTGATTGATCTTGGCATTCTCACTGTTTTCCGTGTACTTATAATTGCCGCTTATGAGTATTTCGCTTACTATACTCATAATTTCAGCCTGAGTAGGCACTTGAATTTCAGTACCAGTTGGGTACTGCATATTGAAAATGAGACAACCATAAGAGCTGGGCAGCCGGTGCAGCGAGAAGACATCCCCATGCTTCTTAAAGAATCGCCACACCTTGGTCTTTTCCCATCCCCATCGTTGTCCCAGGGTTTCCAAAGTTAGTACGGCGCCATATTTTCCATACTGAACCACCGGGGATAGAAAAGAAAATGCATTCCCACGGTCCTCATATATGGTGTGGCACCAAAGATCGAGCCAAGCATCTGACTCCTCAAATGTATGTTTTTGCTCATAGAGACGCTCTGTAATGTTTCGGGGCATACAGAGAAAGCCATAGCCTTCTGTGGCATAGACTGTCCCTGTCATGCATTCAGCACCGGAACACTTGACCACCCAGTCGGTGATCTCATATGTCAACTTTTTAGTTAAAGGATCAAGGGCGTATTTTACGTAACCAAGAGCTGCAAGTTGTTTCAGAACCTCCATTGCGTCAGCCTTGCGCTTGACACCAAGAATACTTTTAAGACCGACAATGCCACCGGCCCACATACCCGGGGTTACAGGATTAATGTGCCCGCAGTAACTTGCATTACCTTTCCGGAAAGCGGCACGAGCCGCCATCTTGGCCCAGTAGCTCATAAGGCCTTTTCCCATATCCGGATAATTCCGGGGTAGCTTTACCCACTCATACTTGCGCAGGCACTTCATACCGCCATCCTCCTTGTCCTTAAAATAGAAAAAGCCAGCAAGATTTCTCCTGCTGGCCGAGCTGAACTATTAAATTCGGACGATCAATCCTACTAGATCGTCCACATTGATACCTACTAAATACCAATCTTCACCCAGTTCAATTCGGGTAGGGATCCATTTACCGCTGATCTTAACATCGAGTGTTTCTCCACATTGTAACCCTCCATGATAGTCATATAAGCCGAAGCGGATATCCATACAATCTGATCCGCGCCGTTTAACAAGCGTTCCTGTGTTCATATAATCCTCCGTATGTAATCACTATAAAAAAGTACCGGACGGTGTGACAGAATCCGTCCGGTACCTCGAACCTGTGTGGCAGGTTGGAAAGTTGCTAAATATAAAATTGGGGAGCAGTTCGAATACTCCAAGACACTCGTCAATATCACCGCCTGTTCGTGTAAGTATAGTTGGACTAAATCATCATACTCGCCATGAATTGTAAGGCTTTCCGACTGAGTCCTATTATATCACACTCATCGGTTTTGAATTCCACTGCCGGGGCGGCAACGGAATTGGCAAAGCCGGTGATTGGCACCAGTGTGCCTGCGCCTGCGTGTTTTGCGATGTTATCATATAAGCTCAGGCCGGTAAGCAACGCAGAAATCGTCACCAAGGTCATAGAGGTGGCTGTGCCTGCGTTAATTTCACCCAGTCCCAAGGCAGTATACCCATTTAAGATCAGCTGGCCAATGGTACAGATCAAGCCGCCGATCCAAAAAGCATTGATGCAGTCTTTGATAATCGGCGATTTGGGTGCCATACTTTCCACCAATTTCCCATATTCCTTTTCCGTCATATCCATCCCTCCAAAATTAGGGTGCATAAAATCCCGGAAAATATGCAAAAGCCGATGCGGATGCATCGGCTTTTTCTTATTTGCTTAACTTTTCAATGGCTGCCCGGGCAGCATCCTGCTCGGCGCGTTTTTTGCTGCTGCCTTCACCTTCACCGGCAACTTCTCCGTTGATGGAAACGGCAACGGCAAACCGTTTGTCGTGATCCGGACCGGATTCGCCGGTCAAAGCATAGGTAAGCACTTGGTTCTTCTTCTGCTGTACCAGCTCCTGCAGAGCGGTCTTATAGTCCACATTATGCATCTTGGTTGCAGGCACATCACAAAGAACAAACTTTTCGATAAAAGCCTTTGCTGCAGTGATGCCACCGTCCAGAAAGATCGCTGCAATCACAGACTCCACCGCATCTGCTAAAATAGAGGTTCGGAATCTGCCGCCGTTTTGCTCCTCACCGTGTCCCAAAAGCAAATGCCGTCCCAGCTCCAAACGGTTTGCAACTGCCGCCAAAGCCAGTTCACAGACCATATCTGCCCGCATCCGGGTCAGCTCGCCCTCCGGGCGGTCGGGGAAATTCTTGTAAAGATACTCCGCCGCCACCATGCCCAGAACAGAGTCGCCCAAAAATTCGATTCGCTCGTTGCTTTTCAGGCTATCGTGCCAGTACTCATTTGCATAGGAAGAATGGGTCATGGCATTATTGAGCAATATGATGTTTTTAAATCGGTAGCCAATGGCTGTTTCCAGATCCTTAATCATTTGTAGTCTCCTTGATTTTTGCCAGCGTCTGCTCCAGCTCGGCGGAAATATCGCTGTTCGCTGCGTCCATAGCCTGCTTTACCGCATTCCGGAAAGCGGTTGCATCGGAAGAACCGTGAGCCTTAATCACCGGTTTTTTAATGCCCAAAAACTGGGTGCCGCCGATTTCCCGGTAATCCAGCATTTTCATTACCTCGTCCACACCCGGCTTACAGAACAAATAGCCGATCATAGACACAATATTCCGCTTGAAGATCTTATGCTTCATTAAGCTGCCCATAAACATAGCTGTGCCTTCAATGGATTTGAGCAGTACATTTCCAGAAAAGCCATCGCAAACAACCACGTCCACTGCACCCAAAGGCACATCCCGCGCCTCTACATTGCCTACAAAGTTGATAAGACCCTTTTCTTTTGCGTCTGTCAACAGTACATAGGCCTGCTTTTGCAGGTCCGTACCCTTGGAATCCTCGGTGCCGATGTTCAATAGACCCACCTTGGGATTTTCTACGCCTAAGTACTTTTGGGCATACAGACTACCCACAACACCAAACTGAAGCAAAAATTCCGGTGTGCATTCAGCGTTGGCACCGCAGTCCAGGATAACAGTCTTGCCGCCGGCTTTGTTGGGCATTACCGGTCCCATAGCCGCCCGGCGAATGCCTTTGACACGCTTAACAAGCAATGTCGCGCCGGTCAGCAATGCGCCGGTACTGCCTGCAGAAATGCAAGCATCGCCTTCGCCGTCAGACAGCATTTTCAGGCCAATGACCATGGATGAATTTTTCCGTTTATGGATGATGGACGCCGGATCGTCATGCATATCCACTACATCATCGGCGTTGGCAATCTCCATGCCCTCGGGCAGATTCTCGATGCCGTGACTGCGCATTACTTCCAGAATTTCTTCTCCTTTGCCCACCAATGTGATCTGCGCGCCAAAGTCCTTTGCTGCCTGAATCGCGCCCAGCACCGGTGCTTCCGGAGCATGATCGCCACCCATTGCATCAAGAATAATCTTCATAAGCAAGCCCTCTTTCTATTAAACACCTTGCTTCACAAATCCGTCAATAATTTCCAAAGACCGGTTGGCAATGGCAAGGTTTTTTTCTGCTTTTTTCCGAATCCGCTGCTGCAGCGGAGCAATAATGCTGAAATTAACATTCATTGGCTGGAAGTTTTCCAGTCGCTGATCACTGATGTAAAGTCCCAAAGCGCCGATGGCGGTCTCCTGGGGGAATTCCACCGGGTCTTTACCCTGCACCTTGGCAGCCATGGCAACTGCTGCCAAAAAGCCGGAGGCCGCGCTCTCCACATAGCCTTCCACGCCGGTCATCTGTCCGGCAAAGGCAACCAGCGGATTTCTCCGGTCCGCATAGAATTTATCCAGCAGCTTGGGCGACTGTAAAAAGGTGTTTTGATGCATCACGCCATAGCGGACAAATTCTGCGTTTTTCAGCGCGGGAATCATGGAAAATACTCTTTTTTGCTCCGGGAACTTCAAATGGGTCTGAAAGCCTACCAGATTAAACACAGTCTTGACCGCATTGTCCTGCCGCAGCTGGACTACCGCATAAGGCTCTTTTCCGGTTTGGGGGTCTACCAGTCCCACCGGCTTCAACGGGCCGAAACGGAGGGTGTCCCGGCCCCGACGGGCCATAACCTCCACCGGCATACAGCCTTCAAAGACACGCTTGTCCTCAAAGCCGTGGACTTCTGCTTCCTGGGCATGAATCAGTTCCTGCAGGAATGCTTCATATTCTTCCTTGTTCATACCGCAATTGATATAGTCCGGTGTTCCCCGGTCGTACCGGGACTGCCACCAGGCCTTGTCCATATCCACAGACTCTGCGGTGACCAACGGCGCTGCAGCGTCGAAGAAGTGCAGGTATTCTGCGCCAAAATACCGACCGATGGCTTCAGAGAGCGCATCCGCCGTCAGCGGTCCGGTGGCAATAATCACCGGGCCTTCCGGCACCTCGGTTATTTCCTGGGAAATAACGGTAATGTTGGGATGGCTACGCAGCTTTTGGGTAACCAAATCGGAAAAGCCCTGCCGGTCCACAGCCAAACAACCGCCGGCTTCTACCCGGGTAGCATCAGCGCAGCCGATGATCAGGCTGCCCATACGGCGCAATTCCTCTTTCAAAAGGCCCACCGCATTTTCCAACCGGTCACCCCGGAGGGAATTGGAACAAACAAGCTCTGCAAAGGTATCCGCATGGTGAGCAGGCGTCTTCTTTCCCGGCTTCATTTCGATCAGCTCTACGGATATTCCCCGCTGGGCCAACTGCCACGCTGCTTCGCTGCCGGCAAGTCCGGCACCGATGACCTTAACCTTTGTCATGACTTCTTGCCCCCTGCCTTCTTTTCGGTTTTCTTCTTGGGTTTTTCCGGGCTGTCTTCCGTTTTCTTTTTATAGTATCCCCGCTTGTCCTCCGGCAAAAAATCCGGGCAAGCTTCGTTGATGCAGAAAGGCTTCATGCGACCTCTGCCGGACTTTTTAAACAAAGTCTGTCCACAGCTGGGGCAATCCTCTGCCGTAGGCACATCCCAACTCATGAAGCCGCACTCTGCCCCACGCTCACAAGCAAAATAAGCATAGCCGCGCTTGGATTTACGTTTGAGGATCGTGCTGCCACACTTGGGGCAGCGACCGGGCATTTTCTCCACAATAGGCTTGGTGTTCTTGCATTCCGGAAATCCCGGGCAGGCAAGGAACTTGCCAAAACGGCCAATTTTAACCACCATGTTTCTGCCGCATTCTTCGCAAATTTCTTCAGAAATCTCATCCGGCACTTTCAGACGGACGCCCTCCAGAGCAGCCTCGGCGTCCAGCATCTGTTGATGGAAGAACTGATAGAACTCCTCCAAAACTGCCTGCCACTGACGCTTACCGGCTTCCACATCATCCAGCTGGTTTTCCATATTGGCGGTAAATTCCACATCAATGATGTTCTGGAATCGCTCCATCATAAGCTGGGTGACTACCTCGCCCAAAGCAGTGGGAGATAGGCGCTTATCCACCTTGTTGACATATTCTCTGTCTTGAATAGTAGAAACAATGGTTGCATAGGTGGAAGGACGGCCAACGCCCTTTTCCTCCATGGCCTTAACAAGCATAGCTTCCGTATACCGGGCCGGGGGTTGGGTGAAATGCTGCTGCTTTTCAATATTTGCAGGATTTGCCTTTTCCCCTTCCTGTAAATCCGGCAGCGCAGCGGAGATTTCTTCTGTTTCCTCGTCCTTGCTTTCTTCGTAAACAGCAATAAAGCCGGCGAATTTCATACTCTGGTGGTTGGTGCGGAATACATGGCCTTCGCAAACTGTATCAATAGACACTGTTTCAAACACCGCATTTGCCATCTGGGATGCCAGGAATCTGCTCCAGATCAGTTTGTAAAGCCGATACTGTTCCTTGGTCAGACTGCTCTGAATCCGCTCCGGGTCCAGCTCCACATGGGTAGGACGGATGGCTTCGTGGGCGTCCTGGGCATTGGATTTCGTCTTGAAATTATGGAACTTACCATAATAGTATTCCTTGCCGTAACGGTTCTTGATAAAGTCTGCCGCCGCACCCATGGCCTCGTCAGAAAGGCGCAGAGAATCGGTACGCATATAGGTAATCAAACCCATAGTTCCCTCTCCGGCAATGTCCACGCCTTCATAAAGTTGCTGGGCGATCGCCATGGTGCGCTTGGGGGTCATATTCAGTTTCCGGGATGCCTCCTGCTGGAGGGTGGATGTGGTAAAGGGAGGCGCAGCAGTGCGCTTTTTCTGTCCGCGCTTAATGCCGGTAACGGCAAATTCCTTGCCGGTAATATCCCGGATGATAGCATCCACCTGAGTTTCGTTGTCCAGTTCCCGTTTTTTCTCTTCGCCGTGATAACGGGCAGTAAAAACACCGGGTTTTCCGATTCTTTCCAAAGTAACATCCAGCGACCAGTATTCCTTGGGCTGGAAAGCGCGAATTTCATTTTCTCTGTCCACTACCAGCCGTGTCGCTACAGACTGCACACGACCGGCAGACAGACCGCGTCTGACTTTCTTCCAAAGCAGTGGGGAAAGCTGATAGCCTACAATCCGGTCCAGAACCCGGCGCGCCTGCTGGGCATCCACCAGATTATAGTCAATGGCTCTGGGATTTTCGATAGACTGCTGGACTACTTTCTGGGTAATCTCATTAAAAGTAACCCGGAAGGTCTTATGATCCGGCAAGTCAAGAAGCTCTTTTAAGTGCCAGGAAATGGCTTCGCCCTCCCGGTCCGGGTCCGTTGCCAGATATACACAATCGGCTTTTTTTGCCGCCTTGCGCAAGTCCGCAATCAAATCTGCTTTGCTTTCCATGGGTATATACTCCGGTACAAAGCCATTTTCCAAATCTACACCCATGGTGCTTTTCGGCAGATCCCGCAGGTGACCCATGCTGGCCTTAACCGTATATTCCGTCCCTAAATATCGACCAATGGTTTTTGCCTTGGACGGTGATTCCACAATAACTAAACTGGATTGACTTGCCATGTTTTCCTCCACTACTGCAAACTATTTTGCAGACACCCGTCTGCCCGAATGCTGAAGCACAAGTCCCTGCAGGGACAAATTGGTAATCATACCCAGAACAACCGGCGCAGGCATGTCCATCCGGGCAATTATATCGTCCACCGGTCTGGGTTCTCTTGTCAGGCACCCCAAAAGCTTACACTCCTCCGGTGTCAGCTGCGATGCCCCATCATTTATGAAATGATAAGGTGTTGAAAGCGAATTGTCAATTACTTTTTTGTCAGGCCGCTGTTGGGCTGATTCTTTTTTTATGGGCGCAAGGTGTTCTTTTACAGCATCCGGATAACGGCTCTTGTAGGTTTTTACCACATCTGCACCGTTGATTGCAACGTATGCGCCGTCCCGCAAAAGCAGGTTACTGCCGCTGCAGGAAAGCACATCAATATTCCCGGGAACAACAAACACATCTCTCCCCTGCTCCAATGCCAACCGCGCAGTAATCAGCGCGCCACTTCTTTCCGGCGCTTCTACCACCAGCACGCCATCGGCAATACCGCTGATAATGCGGTTTCTGGCGGGAAATTGCCAGGGCTTCGGCCGCACACCCGGCGGATATTCTGAAAGCAGACACCCGCTTTGCACGATTTCGGAAAACAGTCGGCGATTGGTCGGTGGATAGACAATGTCCACGCCGCAGCCCAACACCGCTACCGGCTGACCGGCGGCATCCAATGCGCTTTGCAGCGCGTGGGTATCAATACCGCTGGCACCGCCGGATGCTACCAAGCCTCCGGAAGCAGTGATCTGTTGGGACAGTAAATCCGCGCTGTTGAGTCCATAGGTGGTAGCCTTGCGGGTTCCCACCACGGAAATCACCGGCACTTTCTCAAAATCCGGCAAAATGCCTCTATAATATAGTATAATCGGCGAATCGTTAAGTTGCTTGAGCTTGCCGGGATATGCCGGATCGGAAATGGGCAAAATATTGATTCCCTTGCTTACGCATTGCCGAAGGACCTTTCTTGTTTCTGACAAATCCTTGTTCATAAGCGCATGGCGCCGTTCCTCCGGAAGCATTGACAGTTTATCAGTTTGGGTAAGGGCATACAAATCTTCAGGGTCTGGAAATGTTTCCAACAGTATATGCTTTTGCCGCAAAGTCAATTCCGGCAGCAAGGAAAACCACACCCAATATGTATGCAAATTCAGTCACCCGATTCTCTCTATTTTTGTTTCATTTGCCACATAACAATGGCTGCAGCGATGGCCGCATTTAAGGATTCGCAACGAGCGCTCATCGGAATAATCAATTCCATCCGGGCATTTTCCAGAATTTTCTTACGTACCCCCTGCCCCTCACTGCCGATGACAACCGCCGCAGCGTTTAAGTCTGCGTTGCGCAGGTCTACGGCTTTCTCCGTAAGAGCGGTAACGGCGACAGGGATGTTTTCCTCTGCCAAAGCCTTTTGCGCTTCTTCCCAAGTAGTCTGCACCACCTGTGTTCGAAAAACAGCGCCCATACTGGCGCGAACTACCTTGTGACTATACGGGTCTGCGCAGCCCTCCAGCAGCGCCACAGGGATATCCAGCGCATCTGCCGTACGCAGGATCGTACCCAGATTTCCCGGGTCTTGTATGCCGTCTAACAGCAGCATGCCCGGTTGCGGCGCAAAATCACGCTTCTGCGGCAGGCGGCACAGAAACAGCGCCCCTTGAGGTGCTTCCATAGGCGACACCCAAGCCATGATTTCCTCCGGAACGCGTACAACACGAACCCCTTCCGGGATCTGCGCCTGCACACCGTCAGAAAGGATCACTGTATCCAAACCCGGCCACCATTTGACAGCCTCCTGCAAAAGCTTCGTGCCGTCAGCCACAAACAAGCCGCTGCTTTCTCGTTCTTTTCTTGATGCCAACAGGCGGCGCACCTGCTGCAAAAGCGGATTTTTCCGCCCGGTAATTCTAACTTCCATTGTCATACCTGCATTGATTATGATTCTTACAACAAATAACCTACCGCGACACCCAGCGCCGCAGAAATACAAATAATGATAATAGGATGCACCTTTTTGAAGGCCAAAATCAGCATCGCTACAAAAATCGCTGCGTAAATATAAAACTGCGCTTGCGCAAAAACGGTCAATGTAATACCCGCCGGAAAAAACACCGTCATCAGCACGCCCAATACCGCGTTGGCGATCAATCCAACCACTGCCGGTTTCAAACCGGTCATACAGCCTTTAACGATCTTATTCTCCCGGAACTTATCATAGCACCGTGCGACGATCAGAATAATCACAAAACTGGGAAGCACCACACCCATTGTGGCGCAGAGGGAACCAAATATACCGCCCATTTGGTTTCCCACATAGGTAGCCATATTGATGGCAAAGGGACCGGGGGTAGATTCGCTGACCGCGATAAAATCAACCATTTCCTGACTGGAAATGGTATCGCCCCACCGCAAGCCTACCTGTTCCTGAATCAGTGGCAGCATCGCATAGCCGCCGCCAAAAGTAAACGCGCCGATGGTCAGAAAGGTCCAGAAAAGCTCTAAATAGATCATAACTCACCCTTCCTTTCCGCCAAAAGGGCAGTAATCAGACCAAAAAGGGCGCAGCCAACAATCACCGGTAAAACAGTTACCTTGCAAACGGCTGTCAGCAAAAACGCGCCGCCCATGACCACATAGGAGACCCACCCCTTGGGACTCTTTTGATACATAGACCACAGTGCCTTAAACAGCAACGCCATCACACCTACACGAATACCGTTAAAGGCATACTGCACCGCCTTAATCTCCTGAAACTGCTCTAAAACATAGGAAATGGCCAAAATGACTCCAAAGGAAGGCAGTACAACGCCCAATGTGGCGCACATTGCCCCAAGAACACCACAGGTGCGATATCCGACAAATGTGGCAGAATTGATTGCAATGGGACCGGGTGTCGATTCGGCTATAGCGATAATCTCCAAAATATCATCGTCAGTGATCCATTTATGGTTTTCCACCGCCTCTTTCTGAATCAGCGGCACCATCGCATAGCCGCCGCCAAATGTAAAGGCGCCGATCTTAAAAAAAGTGGAAAACAACGACCATAATTTCTTAAAATTCTGTTTCATAGACTCCATTACCTTATCAAATAATATATTGTTAGTATAGCCGTTTTGGCAGGGATTGTCAATTTTCAATTCCACAGGAAAGTTTACCACCCTATGGTTTGAACCATAGGGTGGTAAAAAATTCATCAGATTCTTGCAACGCCGGTTTTCCGGGCTGCTTCCGCAACTGCCTTGGCAACTGCAGGACCAACACGCTCGTCAAATGCTGCCGGAATGATGTAATCGGCATTGAGTTCCTCGTCGGAAATCAAGTTAGCCAGCGCCATGGCTGCTGCCATCTTCATTTCCTCGTTGATATCCGATGCGCGAACATCAAATGCGCCGCGGAAAATACCGGGGAATGCCAGCACGTTGTTGATCTGATTGGGGAAATCAGAACGACCGGTGGAAATCACCTTTGCGCCACCAGCTTTTGCCTCATCCGGGAAGATTTCCGGCGTGGGGTTCGCGCAGGCAAAAATGATGGCATCCTTATTCATGGACTCCACCATTTCCCTGGTGACCATACCCGGCGCGGAAACGCCGATAAAGATATCTGCGCCTACCAGCATATCTGCAAGGCTGCCGGTCTTCTTTTCCCGGTTGGTAAGCTGCGCCATTTCCTCCTTGATCCAGTTCAAGCCCTCTCTGCCTTCATAAATCGCGCCCTTACGGTCGCACATAACAATGTCATTGTAACCTGCGCTGATAAGCAGTTTTACAATAGCCACAGCCGCAGCGCCTGCGCCGGAGGTAACGATCTTAACTTCCTCTTTCTTCTTGCCGACGACTTTCAGAGCATTTGTAAGGCCTGCCAGCGTAATCACCGCTGTGCCGTGCTGGTCATCATGGAAGATGGGAATATCGCACTTTTCCTTCAGCTTTCTCTCAATTTCAAAGCACCGGGGCGCGGCAATATCCTCCAGATTGACGCCGCCGAAAGAGCCGGACATCAGATAAACCGCATTGACGATTTCGTCCACATCCTTACTCTTGACACACAGAGGGATGGCATCTACATCGCCAAAGGCCTTAAACAGCGCGCATTTGCCCTCCATAACCGGCATACCTGCCTCGGGGCCGATATCACCCAAGCCCAAAACCGCAGTGCCGTCTGTTACCACTGCACAAAGATTGTGGCGCCGGGTCAGCTCATAGGATTTGTTCACATCCTTCTGGATCTCCAGACAGGGCTGTGCTACACCCGGTGTATAAGCCAAAGACAAATCGTCCTTGGTTTTACAAGGCACAGTAGCAATCACCTCGATCTTGCCCTTCCATTGGGCATGTCTTTTTAATGATTCTTTTGCGTAGTCCATAACATACATCCTTTCTGTAATTTTGGTATTTTTACATCGATAAAAAACTACCGACTTTTCCCAAAAACCACACATGCGGAAAACCGGCAATTCCGGTTTTCCGCATGATGTTATTTTGCTTCTAAATTACTTTCCGGCCTTTTTCTTTGCATTGCGCATGGCCATGATTCTCTGCATTTCATTATACACGATCATGTAGCCTTCGTCAACACCCATGCCAGGCTTTGCCAAAATTTGTACCGGC
The DNA here is from genome assembly GCA_045658385.1 of Faecousia sp. Taxonomy (GTDB): domain Bacteria; phylum Bacillota; class Clostridia; order Oscillospirales; family Oscillospiraceae; genus Faecousia. Next base: position 4,349 of record JAZOUW010000092.1, on the reverse strand, counting down.
TGGGTAGCCATTGCACAGTGGACACAAACCTGCGCGCTCCGGTCGGTTTCGTTACAAGTACCGCCCTGATATGCGCCCATGCCCTTTTCCTTGCAGTAAAGAACAGCCTCGATGGTGTTGTTCACGCCGCCCAGGTCGGGAGTCTTGATCTGAACCATATGACCTGCCTTCCGGTCGGCAAACTCCTTGATATCCTCCAGGGTGTTACACCACTCGTCAGCAACCAGCTCTACATCGCAGCCCCGCTTGTCCAGTTCTGCAGTCAAGCCGGCCAAAGCAACCACCTGAGTTTCCCGGTCACAATCGCAATCCATAGGACCTTCAATACGCAGATGGAAAGGCTTTGCGATCTTACCAAGCTGCTCAATATAGTCTGCCATGGCGCTATAGTTATTGTTGCCGAATGCAGCGCCGATGGTGCCGTAAACGTCAATATGGAACACGGGCAGATAACTGTCATCGGTGCGGTTTTCCAGAATGCGATCCCGCAGCCATGCTACATACTCGGCCAGCTTTTCGCCCTTCTCGCCCAGCTTTTCCTTGACATTGTTGATCAGCGCATGGGGCAGGACCTGCGCGCCCTTGATAATCATCTTGTCAGAGTTGGTGTAACGGTCGTCACCGGACTGGGTGAAGATGTCAATGGGGGTTTCGGAGACGGTGCATCCATACTCGTCAGCAACCACTTCGCACATCATGCGGCCGGTTGCCTTGGCAACAGCATCCAGCAGAGCCTGGGAAACGCCGTAGCGGATAGCGGTGTGCAACCGCTTACCTTCCACCTGAATCGCCTCCATCATGGAGCAAAGGCCGCGGAAATCGTTTGCTTCCTTGCCAACCAACTGGGGCTTAATGTAATTTTCAATAACCGGAATAAAATCCTTTGCCAAAAACAGCGGGTCGCGTCCGCCTGCGCCGGAGTACTGAACGGCAGCGCAGTCACCGTACGCCACCTGGCCGTCCTCCAAAACCAACATGACAGAGATAGACTCGCCTGCCATACGGATATTGCGGAAGCCTTCGGTTACCGGTGCGCCAACATAAAACATGCCGTCATGGCCTGCGCCCTGCTTAATAGCGCGCTGGTCGTCAAAATAGAAGCCGGTGCGGCCGCCGCTGCAAACAACATCAATAATTTTCATGTTAAAAACTCCTTTTATCCATTAGTATCTGGGACGACCAACCAACCGGCCCTTACCGATGGCGTAGACATCGTCGATAACCATCTGGAAGGAGGGCTTACGGTTTTCTGCTTTGGCACGCTCCTCAATCTTTGCTGCATGGAAATCCTTCAGATCCTGGGTGAAGGGCAGGTTGCCCATGTTCAGGATGCGGATTGCGCCGTTGTTATCCCGGCAAGGCAGCATCAAACCGGCATTGGCGCGGCAAGGCGCGAAGGGAACATCCAGCACGCCGGACTCCACAGCGCGGCATACGCCCACGGCAATATCGCCGTTACCCAGCTCGAAGCACTTGTCAACGATGCAGCGGGTCTCCTGACGGATAATTTCTTTTTCCAGTTCTACCATATCGGACTGGAGAACCTGGTCAGCGTACATTTGAATCAGCTGCTTGGTGCAACGCAGACCTTCGGCATTGGCTTCCATGGTAGGAATACCCACAGCTTCATGGGGGGTCTTAACAATCACCTTGGTGGCTTTAGACAACGCTGCGATCAGGCTGCCGGCAGAAATAACACCGAATGCCTTTGCCTCGTCAGCAGGGAAGCCGCCCATCCACTGGTGCAAAACGGTGGTGACCTGCACATCGTTATAGCCATACTTTTTCAGGTACTCGTCAGTCAACTCTTCCAAAGTACGAATGGCTGCCACATCCTGGCGGAGGTTGCCACACTGGCCGTAGCCGACGGTGATGTTCTTAACGCCCTGCTCCGCCGCCAGCAATGCCTCGATGATGGCCGCAGCGTGAGAGATGCAGGGGGGCACCAAAGTGCCGGTGAGCGGGCCGTAAGGCTCGCGGTTAATGGAAACGCCCATTTCCTCGTACAGACCGGTCAGACGGTCAACATACTGCCAATCCTTAATGGTGCGCTCCATGGGAATATTCTTACAATAAGGCAGGATATAGGAAATACCGCCGCCTTCGTAGCTGGTAAAGCCGCCGGCAAAAGTAATTTCTGTGAGCAGCCGGGCATCCGGTGTGCCGTGACGCACCTGCATAGGCAGCTTGACGCTTTCCACAACCTGGCGGCACTTGGCAACGCCGTGGTTAACTGCCGGGAAGCCGTTCATCATAGCACGACCCAGACGAATGGACTCGGCGATGCCGTTTTCTGCTTCTTCGTAGCGATTCTGACGGGTATAAGAGTCAATGGTGGAGGGCAGCAGATCTGCCTCGCCATACTTTTCCAGATACTGCATCAGCTTAATGTGCTCTTCCACCACCGGAACACCGGCACGGGGCTGCACCAACGTTCTGCCCTCTTTCTTTGCATCCAGCAATTTCTTGCCGAACTTCCGATACTCGGGCATTGCCTTATGGTAAGCCACTGCTTCTTCCAGATTTACGTCCTTGCCTGTGGGCCACTGGGTCAGGACCTCCTCACGGAGGCGTTGAAATTCGCCATCAGGAATCCGCTTATTCTGAATGTCCATGATATTCAAGCTCCTTTTTCATTATACGAAGTGCCGTTTGGGGGTAATGGGAAGAAAGCAGCCCCATCGCGGCCAAAATATACTTTCTGTCTACCCACACATCTGCCTGCTTCGGTCGCAGAGAGGCAGGCTGCAGAGGACTGTATAGGGCGTGCGCGGCGATTTCCTCTGTACGCCGGGTGTGGATCAGGCTGCCACCGGTCACCACGATTTGCTTTACGTTGGTCAGGTTCTTTCCGGACTGGACATAGGTCAGTCCCATCATGGTGTAGGTTTCCTCAATGGTGCCTGCATGACGGGCAACTGCTTCCCGGATTGCCATGGATGCCAAAGCATAATCCAGCATTTCCATTTGGGGATCCCCGTCCGGCACTTTGTCGGTGTGACTCTTTAAATCCTCCACCAACCCGGTAACCTGTTCCTGGGAAAGGCCGGAAAGCTTGCAAATTGCATCCATACCGGCTGCGTCCAGGATTCCCTGGATGCTGTAACGCATACCAATATCGCCTTCCACGGTCCGCTTGGCAAAAGGCTCCGGCAGACCTTTATATACAGTGTTCATATGCTCGGGCATGCCGTCGGCAATGGAGTAAACATCGGTGGTAGCGCCACCTACGTCCACAGCCACCAGATCGCCGATACCATGCTCTCCCTCACAGCCTTGGGCCAGCAGGTCCATAGCCTGCAGTACCGCCGCCGGGGTGGGCATCATAATGTCCGACAGTAAAGAAGAGACCTTGGAAAGTCCCTTTGCCTGGATGATGCGGTTTAAGAAAATTTCCCGAATCTGCTTTTGGGCAGGCTCGATATTCAGCACACCAAACTTGGGCATCACGTTGGGGCAGATGTAAACCTCTTTCCCTGCCAGAATCCGCTGGCATTCCCGGGCTGCAGTACGGTTGCCCGCCACCACCACCGGAAAATCTGCGTCCAGCTTGGCAAGCATTTTGGCATTGTGCAAAATGCACTCAGTATTGCCACCATCTGTGCCGCCTACCAAAAGGAAAATATCCGGTTTGGTTTTGGCAATCTCTTCCAGATCGTCTTCGGTCATCTGGAAGGCATAAATACCAACCACCTTTGCGCCGGCACCCAGGCTTGCCAGCTTTGCCGCTTCACCGGTCAGCTCCGGTACAAGGCCGCTGGTGACCATCCGCAAGCCGCCGGCTGCAGAAGAACAGGCAAAGCATTGGTGGAACGCCAGCTTACCGGTGACTTGCTCCAGCCGTTTCAGTCCTTCATTCAGGCCGTCGTTGATATCCGTCTGAACCGTGGTGTAGGCAGAAGCCGTACCCAAAATGGTCTCCGTTTCCACATCCACCGCCGTCAGCTTTGTATAGGTGCTGCCGAAATCAATCAGCAAGACAGCTTTCACGCAGTCTCACCGTCCATATGTAACAGCTCACGCAGAGCCTCGATGGTGGTTTCCGGTGCAGTGCCGGGAGGGAATGCGCGGTCGAAGCCCATATCCTTAAAGCGCTTCTCCACATCCTCGAAGGACTGCTTGCCAATGACGATGTTGCCGCCAACTACAAGGGGAATACCCTTCAGGCCGGCCTCATCACACTTTTCACGCATGCCGCGGCAATCCAGCTCGCCCTGGCCATACAGAGAGGAAACGACGATCGCGTCGGCTGCCGATTCGATTGCCGCCGCGATATATTCCTCCTGCGCGACCATCACACCCAGATTGATCACCTCAAATCCAGCCTCGGTGAAGGCATGATAGAGGAT
>JAZOUW010000091.1:0-25504 GCA_045658385.1 Faecousia sp. | reverse complement strand
ATATTGCTGATCGAATGGAAGATGATAAATTTTTGTTTTATTTCCGTATTCATCAGTATTGATATTACACTTGATGCAAGGGTATTGCTTTAGCGGGAATTGCTCAACAACTTCAATGCCGAGATATTCAGCAAACTTACGAGCAGTTTCGGAAATGGAAATGTTTGTAACAACCTATCTAAATGCAACAGTCCGGTAGATTGTTGCTTGCCGCCTGCTGGATGGCCGCAACGCCTTGCTTAAATCGAATCCTCCGTCTTCTATCATTATGAACAACCGATGGTTGTTACAAAAACTTGCGCCAACCAATGTTCGCTTGCTTTATGGTTGATATATGATATAATGAATATACTACAAACAAAGGAGAGCAAGTATGTTCAATCCACAGGTGTTAGCCAACAACATAAAAACCTATCGAAAGATGAGGGGAATGGCCCAGAATGCTTTGGCGGCGGCGCTTTCTGTAAGCCCTCAGGCGGTATCCAAATGGGAATGTGGCGTGTCTGTTCCGGACCTGGAGAATCTATGTGCCATTGCCCAGCTTCTTGAGGTGTCTTTGGACGTGCTGCTTGGTAATACCGGCAGCAATAAAAAACTGATGATCGGTGTTGATGGCGGTGGAACAAAAACCGAATTTCTCATGTTTACAGAAGAGGGCATGATTATAGAACGCCTTGTGCTGGGTACCTGCAATCCCAACTCCATCGGTATTCCTGCTTGTGTGGAAATGCTGGTTAAAGGTATCAACACATTGCTGACGCTGAATCCTGATGTTTGTGGTATTTATATTGGATCTGCAGGCTTTATACTGGGTAACAATGCCCCGGACATTCGTGTTGCACTGAAAAAGCACTATCCGGGGATCAAAATTGAATGTGTTACGGATATCCTAAATGTGGTTGCAAGTGCCACCGATGCGGACAACTGCATAGCGGCAATTTGTGGTACCGGCGCATCTGTGTTGGTAAAGGAAGGAGAAAAACTCACTCGACTGACCGGCTGGGGTTATCTTTTGAGCAAGGCGGGCAGCGGCTACGATATTGGGCGTGATGCGATCTGCGCAGTTATGGCAGATTTGGACGGACTGGACAAGCATACACTGCTTACGGATTTGGTAAAAACGAAAATCGGTGAGACAGTATCAGATATTGTAGACAAGATATATAAAGGCAATCAGGCGTACATTGCTTCCTGCTCCAGACTGGTTTTTGAAGCTTTCAGAGCAGGCGATGAAGTTGCCGGCAGGATTCTTCTGAACAATGCCCGGGGGCTTGCAGAGACCATCAACCATGCCTATAACCATTATAATTGCGGGAACAAGTTGATTTTGGCCGGTGGAATCGTTACCAATAATCCTGATTTTGTGGATATTCTGAGAAAGCAGCTGAACCCTGCCCTCAAGGTGATTATCCCGGCCTATCCCCAAGTGTTTGGCGCTTGTGTAATGTGCGCCCGTATGTGTCATGTAAATACGGATCGGCTTTTGGAAAAGCTGGCCCAGCAGTACGAAAGAAGGTGCAATATATGTTAAAAACAGAAACAAGAAATCCCGATACAAAGCATTTTGACAAGATGGAAACTGTGGAAATGCTCAACATCATGAACCGGGAAAATATGAACGCGGTCAACGCTGTCGGCGCTTGCGTGGAAGAGATTGCCAGTGCGGTGGACGCGATCAGTGAATCTTTTGCAAAGAATGGCAAGCTCTATTATGTGGGCGCAGGCACTTCCGGCAGATTGGGTGTTGTGGATGCATCCGAGTGTCCCCCTACCTTCGGCGTTGGTTATGACAAGGTGGTGGGCATCATCGCCGGCGGCAAAGAGGCTATGTTCAAAGCCAGCGAAGGCGGTGAGGACAGCGCAGAAGCGGCGATTCGGGATTTGACACCTTATTGCCTGAGCAAAGACGATGTGGTGGTAGGTATCAGTGCCGCCGGTGGCGCGGCATATGTAATCAGCGCACTGGAATATGCCAATGAAATTGGCTGTACTACTGTGGCGCTGACATCCAATGCAGGTACAAAGATTACGGAGGTTGCCAGGATTTCCATCGTTACAGATACCGGTCCGGAGGTGGTGACCGGCTCTACAAGATTGAAAGCCGGCACTGCCCAGAAGCTGGTGTTGAATATGCTTTCTACTTGCGCCATGGTCAAAAGCGGCTATGTTTATGAAAATCTTATGATCAACCTGCGTCCTACAAACATTAAGCTTACCCAGCGTATGGTGCGTATTGTTGCCGCAATTAAAGATGTTTCCGAGGAGGAAGCAGAAAAGCTACTGGATGCGGCAGACTGGAACATCCGCGCTGCTGTGGAGGGTCAAAAGTGACTTACGTAAAAGTGATTGACGGACGCCCGACCATTATGGTAAAGGGAACGCCCATCCCGGAGATGGCATATATTACATACCGCCCGGAAGAAAACTGCTATGAAGATTTTGCCAAGGTGGGAGTGAAGCTGTTTTCAGTCAATTTGAATTTCTCTGAAATGCCTATCAATGAAAAAGCGCCGGTTTTGGTGTTCCAAAAGGGTATTTTTGAGGGAGAAATACCGGATTATAGTATTGTTGACCGGAATTTTGACCAAATTCTAAAGGCCTGCCCCGATGCATTGATTTTCCCCCGGGTGAACGTAAATCTTCCCCAAAGTTGGGAGGAGGCGCACCCCGATGAGCTTTGCGAAAAGGGCTATCATGAGCGCAGGCGGTTTTCCTATGCCTCTGATCTGTGGGCGCAGGAAGTAAAAAGCAAATTGCTTCAGCTTGTCGCGCATGTTGAAAACAGCGGCTATGCAGACCGGGTGATTGGTTATCAGATTGCGGCGGGTAATACGGAAGAATGGATGTCCGTTGATCCCCAATCCGGTTATGGTTTGCGGGCAAAAGAGAAATTTACCCGGTATTGCCGGGAAAATGATTTGGAACAAACCGCAGAAAGCTACTACAACTTTATGTCTGAAATGGTGGCGACGCGGATTGCGGATTTTGCCGCTGCCGTTAAGGGCGCAACAAACCGCAAAAAACTGGTTGGCGTATTTTACGGCTACTGCCTTTTCGTGGGCAGAGAGGAATGCCACAATGCCTTGGAAAAGGTGCTTAATTGCAACGATGTGGATTTCCTTTGCTCACCGGTAAGCTATGCCGACGGCCGGGCGGCAGGCATTGATCCCTACGCCATGGTTCCCTTTGCCTCTGTGCGGCACCACGGAAAGCTGTATTTTGCGGAAAATGATATTCGCACCCATTTGTCCCGCCCGGTACATGACCATCCAAACTACACGCTACCCATTTGGTACGGTCACGAAAAGCCGGTGACTATCGAACAGATGAAGCTTAGCTTTTGCCGCGCCATGCTTTACGGCTACGGTATGTGGTGGTTTGACATGTGGGGCGGCTGGTATGACGACCCGGACTACATGGAATTGTTGCAGAAGATGCAGACATTGTGCCAAAAGGGCATGGACAGCGCAAAAGCGGAAGTTGCGGCGTTCATTGATGAAAAGAGTTTTTCCAAGACCAAAGAGGGGAGAATGGCCATCCAGAATGCGTTGCGTACCATTGGTCTTTGCGGCACGCCTTGCGATATGTATCTGGCGTCAGATTTTGATAAAGTCTTTGAAAATTACAAGGCATGTCTTTATATTGAACCTGCACAGACTGCTTGCTTAAATACCTGCATGGATAAGGCAGTACAGACGGGTAAGGCGGTAAAGAAACTGGCTGCCTTTACGCAGGAAACCGGTGAAAGCTTGCGCACCTGGCTAAAGGAAAACAGCGTGGATGTGCCGGTTTCCCGGGGCGCGGTTGTCTACCGCGGCAAAAAATATATCACCCTCTATACTCCGGAAGATGGAGAATATGACTTTGCAGTAAACGGCAAGAAAACCTTTGCTGATTTGTTTACCGGTCAGATGGTGATGTTTCCGGCGCAGCTGGAAAAGGGAAAGTGCTTTTTATTTGAAATTTAGTCAAAACCTCCGGCTTGCCCAAGCCATGTGACTTGCATATGGATTCGCCTCGTAATTTCGTATTTTTACTTATTATATCATTAAAAAATACCAAGAAAAATGAAGGATTCTATCATATCAGATCATTAAATATAGAATTTTATCATTCGTTGCAATCTGACGAAACGGTATCAGCGCGCGGCTGCTGATGCTTGCAAAAGTAAACCTTTCGTGTTAATATAAAACCAGATAAAATAAGGGAGGTTTCTATATGATCAAGTATGAAATTGAAGGCGGCAATTTGCCGGTTGTGATCTGCTATCCGGAAGCAGGGCAGACCCTTTGCACAGAAAGCGGCGCTATGAGCTGGATGAGTCCCAATATGAAGATGGATACCAACACCGGCGGCGGTCTGAAGAAAATGTTCGGCAGACTGATTTCCGGCGAGTCTTTGTTCGTCAATGAATACACAGCCGTCGGTTCAAGCGGTATGATTGCGTTTGCCTCCAGTTTTCCCGGCTCGATCATTCCCTATCAGGTGACACCGGGCAATGGCATCGTTGTGCAAAAGCGTGGCTTTTTGGCGATGGAAAAGGGCCTTGAGTTGTCTATGTATTTCCAAAAGAAGCTGGGAAAAGGCTTTTTTGGCGGTGAAGGCTTTATTATGCAGAAAATTACCGGTAACGGTATGGTGTTTCTGGAAATTGACGGCTACTGCAAGGAATATGACCTGGCTGCAGGCGAAAGCATTGTTGTGGACACCGGATATTTGGCAGCTATGAGCGAAAGCTGCACCATGGATATCCAGACTGTGCAGGGCGCAAAGAATATTTTCCTTGGCGGTGAAGGCTTGTTCCACACCCGTGTAGCCGGTCCGGGCAAGGTTTATATCCAATCCATGCCGATAATCAACACCGCAGAAAGATTGACCCCGTACATAAAAATCAATACCGGCAACGATAACAACGGCGGCGGCGGTATCAACATCCGCCTTGGTGATTAATCAGACGTTGTCCAAAATGTTGAAAAGGTGGTAAGTGGCATGAACAGGGTTGACGCATTAAATAGCATCTTCGCCCGGTTTGATCTATCTGCGAAAACATTTTGCCAGGACACAAAAGGTATTTTTTGCCAGATTTCAAGCGAATATAAAGGGGAAGAAAAACCGGAAAACTTGATACGCCGTTACGCAAAAATCTATTATAATGCGTTTGTTATTAAGTTTACATACACAGCCCACGGCGTTTTGAGCGTAGTAAACAGCATCTTAAGCTGCAGCATTTCTTTCGACAAGTCGGAAGAACATGTAACGGAAATCCCTCTGCCGCTTTTTATGGATTACTGTGATGTAGATGTTGCGGCACCCATGTCCATTCCGTTAATCAGCAACGCCGAAGGTATGACACAAGCGTTTCATTGCATCGGGAGCGTGCTCAATGCCCATTTGGAAGAAATCACGGCAATCAGCTATGCATCAGAGAAACATGAGCGCATTGTAACTGCTTTCATAGAGGAAATGAAATATCTGCTTGAATTGGAAGATTCCGATAATTTGGAAGATTTCATTGATACGCCGTTAGAAATCACAAACTTCTTTGCGCTGCGATTTGCCAGCGATGCCTTTTTAAACAGTCTAAAAGGGAACTACCCAAAGGCCGTTAACCAGTTGTCCAAGGTTAAAAAACTGACCGGATATGAAAAACGCATGCTTCGCATCTGGTCGTCAGAGACTTTGCAGATACCGGACATTTCTGAAATAACCGTCAATGCAAAAACCTATAATGCAAGCGGCGTGCAGAAAGGGTCCTGGAAAGAACTGCTTTCGTTGTTTCTTGCCACAGCGCTCATTGCACCCCTTGCATCGGCGGGGTATATTCTTGTGTATTTTTTGCTTGTGGCTGTGGAGGGCTGGCAGTCTGTTTATCTTTTGGGACCGATTTATAATTTTCCGTTTTGTATTGTAGCGGGTTTCGTAACAGGGTTTGCAGCAAGTTATTTTGCGCGGTTTAAGATGTACCAGTGGATTTGCAAAAAGGATTATGAAAAATACTGCGAAATGGATTACATCCAAAACGGTGGCGGCGCCGATCGGCTTATGAAAGGGCTTCTGGTTCTGATTATCACGGCAGGTCTGATAGTTTCTGTTTTGCTTGCCAAATGGAATCTCAACTTCAGGGTAGATGGATTTGTGGACAATACCCGGTTTCTTTCCCTCAAGGGGCAGTATTACGCTTATGAGGAAATTGCCCGTGTATACTATAAGGCAAGCAGAGTGAACGACTTTAACGAAACGCTGGATTATCCGTCTTATGTATTGGTTTTGAAAGATGGGAACGAAATCGACTTGTATGAATATGGAGAAATTTCAGATTATGAGGAAAAACTGCTGAACCATCTTCGCGCCAGCGGTGTAACAGTAGAGGATAAGTGATGCCGCAAAAGAGGGGGTCTTATGAAACGGTTTAAAAAGGTTTTATGCCTTGTTTTGACGATTCTTTTGGTAGCAAGCTTGTCTGCGTGCTCTTTTGAAGATGCGCTTACATTTGTTATGGTGGAGATCCTCGGTGAAGATGCGGATGCTACAGCGTATCGGTTTGATCCCGGGGCGTTTGTGCTTTTTTATGAAAAAGAGGATGCAGAGCCAATTTATATTCCGGTTGTCGAAATCAGTGGCTATGAAAGCCAATACGCAGATTGCAATGCCACATGGTATCGCGATCAGCTCACCGATACGGCGCTTACCGTTTATAACGGGTATCTGTATGCTATGGAGCATTGCCTGCAGGGTTTTTCTTTGTATGTACCCAACGGGGAAAAGAAATGTGACAGCGTAAGAGATTTGGTTGCGCTGGATTCTCCTTTCCTGGAGCAAAATGTCAATGGCGACGGTGAATTTACAAGAACCTGGGATTCCACCCGGGATGGCACGCGGATTTATTTTCACACAGAGCAGTTTGCAAAAGAACGATGGGACTTAAAAATGCAGGCATTGGAAGCCTGCCGCAAGGTGGTGCGGGAGATTCCCGCAAAATGCGAAACCCAGGAAGAAAAAATGCAGTATCTGTATCATTATGTTTGCGATCAGATTACATATTCAGAATACGAAAGCTTTTCGGGTCAGGACTATTTGTACGATGCCGCCTGCCTGGGTAAGACGATTTGTGATGGCTACAGCAATATGCTGCTTTTGCTTTATAACCTTATCGGTGTGGAAGCCTGCGAGGTAATGGGCGACGACACGCAATTGCCTGAAGACGCAACCCAACAGCAGCGAAAAGAAAATGTTGGACATACTTGGGTCATGGCAAAGCTTGGGGAAAAATATTATCACTTTGACCCCACCTATGAGGATACCACAGATAGTTTTTTGGACGAAAGAACGATTTACTTCGGCGTGTCCGATGCAACGGTCTCCAACAAGTATATTGCGTACGATGCGCTGCGCCCCCAATGCGACGACAGCTCCCGGGATTTTGCCTTTACCCAGCTGACAATGGAAAATATCAAAAAGGAAAAGGAAATTGATGCCCTTGCAAATCTAACAGATAAGCGGGCCAAAAACGAAGAATATGTTACCTATGTTTTGGTTAACGATACTATTGATGAGACATCTGTGGACAAGATGCTGGATAGCTATGTGACCAAAGTGCGTGTTGTTAAAACCGTGTATGTTTCTTGTTTGGAAATTGCAGATAAAACCGTACTGAAGGTAACCACCGAGCCGTAAAAAATCCCCCCATCCGTGGATGGGGGGATTTGATTAGGCTTCAAAGTCTGCTTCTTCTGCCACAGTTTCGGCAGAAATATCTTCTTCCTGAATGGCTTCCTCCGGAAACGCTTCGTCACAGCAATCGCAGCAGCAGGGGAAATACCTGGCAACGGTTCTCTTTGTCCAGGCAACAATCTTGTCGCCGTAATTGATAACCACATAGACCACAGCTGCAACGGCGGCCAGGCCAGCCAAAAACTTCAATAAATTATTCCAAAACTTCATTTCCTGTGCCTCCTGTCAAGGTTTCTATAGTATCAGTATAACCAAATCCGGAAGAAAATGCAACAGAAAAATTATCACTGGCTATACCCATACAGACCGCGACAGCTGACCTCGCCGGAATTAACAGCTTCTTCCTGTCCATCTTCGAAGCGGACAAGCAATTGACCGTCATTGTCAACGCCCAAAGCAGTGCCTTTCCGCTTGTCTTCCCCGCGAAGCAGCGCTACCTCTCGACCAATGGTAATGCAGTCCCTACGGTACTGCGCCATCAGCGTATTTGCATGAGAAAGAAGGATTTTATCCATATTCCAGAGGGATTTTATAATGGCTGCAACAAGCTGTGGATAGGGCGGCTTTACGCCGGTGACAGTTTCCAGGGAGATTGCAATATCCTGCAGATGTGGCGGAAATGGGCTTTGGAAACAGTTGATACCAATGCCCACTACGGCGTAGTCCACCAACTGGGTTACCGGGTCAATGGAGAGCTCCGTTAAAATACCACCCAGCTTCCGCTTGTCAGCAACCAGGTCGTTAATCCATTTGATACCTGGACGGTATTTCACTGCCGATTCTATTGCATCACACACGGTCACCGCTACAGCGCAGGTCAAATGCATCAACTGCGCAGGGGAACATTGTGGGCGCAAAACGACGGAAAGGTAAATGCCGTCAGCAGCAGGGGAGTGGAATTGCCGACCCATACGACCGCGACCATGGGTCTGGTGTCGGGCAATCAGTGTAGTGCCGTGTTTGGCACCGTTTTTTGCCAACTTTTTGGCTTGTGTGTTGGTAGAATCAATGGAATCATACCAATACAGAGTGTCCCGCCAGGGACACTCTGTAGGCAGCAAAGAAGTAATTTGAGATTTCATCATTTAATCAATATCGGAAAGAATGTCTTCCGGATCCGGTGCGATATCCAACAGTTCGGGATGTCGCAGCAGGCTGCGGTAATGCTTGAAGAAGGCGGCGTAGTAATAGCCGTCCACAATACGTTCGTCCAAGACGAACTTTACATCAAGATACTTTTTCTGCACAACACTGCCATCCTCCTGCACCTCCAGCGCCCGGCGCTTGCAACCAAAGGCACCGAAAACCGGCAGGTTACCGAAGTCATAAAGGTGGTGGTAAATGGGACGAATGCCCAGACTGCCCATGGATGTAAAGAACAAACTGCCGTGGAAAGGACTCAACTCCAGCAGGAACTTGGGCAGCATACCAAAGTAGTCCAAAAGCTTTAACAGCCAGACCGTGAACTTCAAAATCACGCTGGGAATCAGATTCAGATAGGAAATCAGGTTGTCCAGGCTGGAATCCAATTCCTGGGACTTCTTTGCTTCCTCGATGGCGGCGTTCAGCTTGTGATAAACATCCTCAGCGGTATCCCGGCGGTTTAAGTGCACCTTAATGGAGGTGTCGGGGGACTCAATGGACATTTCTTTTTTAACGACCATGCAGTACTGAATATCTTCACCGCGGGAATAGACCTTTTGGCCGGAGATAAAACGGTTTAGCTGGGGATATTTGCAAAGACCCCGGACGTAGGTGGCAAGCAGCACGTGGGTAAGTCCAAAATCAGTCAGACCCTCTCTGCGCTTTTGGCGAATGTAGCGCTCCACATGGGTAATTTCAAAGGACTCCTCAAACAGATTTGAGCAGGTATTCCGTTCTACTTGGAAGAACGCTGTGATTTGCGCCATGGGCTCCAGTGTGCGGATTTTCCGCCCATCACTCCGGTCACCCCAAGTGGGATGGTAATCGCCGGCAGGATGCACGCGGATTGCCAGCACAGTGAGAAGACAACCGGTAATCATGAGTATGTCCGGCAGCAATGTGATGTAGTCCCGGCTGAGCAGAATTTTCCGCTGCAGATAAAGCTGGGCGCACAGCGGATATGCCATAAGGGGCAGCAGCAGCCATGCATAGGGCACCTTGCCACAGGTAATCTGGGTGTAAAGAACACCGACAAACACCAGAGAAATGGCAAACAAAGCAGTGACCATGGTGTTGAAACTGCCAAAGTTAAAGCCGGAGAAAACAAAATAGTAGTAAATGCAAATCATCCAAGCGGGGATAGCGGATTTATAAAATTGCTCCCGTCCGGAGAAAAGAACGATGGCAGCATATAACAGGGCTGCTGCGATTGGCAGAACGATTTGACTCCACACTTCCAGTGAAGCGCCGGTTCCTTTCATACCGACGAACACAATGCGGGCCACTGCCGAGCAGACCATACACAGCACCATCAGCCAGGTCAGCGCATTTTTATGGCTGACGAAGTAGTTAGTTCTGTTTTTCATAACAAGAACAGTATATCAAATCTTTCGACGGTTGACAACAAAAATGAATAGAAAATGAACAAAAAAATTCACCGGCGACACAAAATCTGTCGCCGGTGAAGAAATATTTACCGGATAGCGGCAATGTGGGCGGGAGTCGTACCGCAGCAGCCGCCTAGAAGTACAGCGCCCATTGCGGCGCAATCTTTCAGGATTTTGCCAAATTCTGCAGGCTGCATGGGGTAGTGAGGCAGGTTGTCCTCGCCAATAATCGGTACACCTGCGTTGGGTTTACACAGTAGCGGACCTTTTACGCTGCGGCGCAGCTTACTGACCAGATAAGGCGTCATCATATCGGCGGCCACGCAGTTAAAGCCAACGGCGGCAGCGCCGGCCTGCTCTAACTCCAGCAAAACGCTTCCGGCATCCATGCCGGAAAACAGCGAGCCGTCCGGTTGCATAGTAAAGGAAAACATCACTGCGCTATCGGGACACTCCATTTCTGCAGCTGTAAAAATAGCTTCTGCCTCTTGGGGGTAGAGGAGGGTCTCTGCTGCCAAAAGGTCAACACCGCCTTGCAATAGTCCCCGAATCTGGCAACGGTAGTTTTCTACCAAAAGGTCGAATTTTTCCGGGTCCCAGCTGTCGGTAAATGCCGCAAGGGTGGTGATATTACCGGCCACCAACTTGTCCGGGCAGGCACTGCGGGTAATGGCAACCAGCCGGGCGTTAATATCTTCTGTCTGGTCATGCAAACCTTCTTTTGCCAAAGCAATGGGTTGCGCCTGAAAGGTGGGGGCGTATAAAATATCACTGCCTGCACGGGCATATTCCCGCTGCAATTTGGCCAGCGCATCCGGATGCTCCAGCACCCATTTTTCTGTGCAGCAACCCCGGGGCATACCGGCTTTCATCAAATTTGAGCCGGTAGCACCGTCTAACAGACGGACACCGGCAGTAACCTTCTCGTGAAATTGTTCTTTGGTCAGCATGGTGGATCACCTCCTCTGTATTATACGCCAAAATGCGACGTCTTGCAATTGACGAAGGCAAATTTGTTTGATAAAATAACAAAAAACTTTTAAGGAGACGGGAAAAATGAAAAAATCCGTATTGCGTCAATATGCAAAGCTGATCGTTTGCAAAGGTGTCAATGTGCAAAAAGGACAGGATGTGATGATCTATGCAGACCTGGATCAGCCGGAGTTTGTGCAGATGGTGGTGGAAGAGGCTTATCGTGCAAAAGCCAGAAAGGTCATTGTGGAGTGGAACTATCAGCCTTTGAGCAAGCTCCACGCCCGCTACCAGAGTGTCAAGACCATGGGTACAGTTACCCAGTGGCAGATTGCCCGGCATCAGCACATGGTGGACACCAACCCCTGCCGTATTCACTTGCTGTCCGAAGACCCGGATGGCCTGAAAGGCATGAATATGGAAAAGGTGGCAAAGGCAAGACAGTTAAGCTATCCCATCGTCAAACCTTATAAAGACGCCCTGGAGGGCGTGCAGCAGTGGTGTATCGCGGCGGTTCCGGGCGTGGCCTGGGCAAAAAAGGTGTTCCCCGGCTGCAGCAAGACCCAGGCTGTTGAAAAGCTTTGGCAGGCAATTTTAGCAACCTCCCGGGTGGACGAAGACCCCATCAAGGCTTGGGAAAAGCACAATGCAGATCTGAAAGCCCGGTGCGACTATCTCAACAGTCTGAAGATTGAAAAGCTGCACTATACTGCCGATAACGGCACGAATCTAACCGTTGGTATGATGCCGGAGGGGCGGTTTTGCGGCGGCGGTGAGACCAGTAAACCCGGCGTGTATTTTAACCCCAATATTCCTACAGAGGAATGCTTCGTTTCTCCCAAGCGGGGGCAGGCAGAGGGTGTTGTTTACGCCACAAAGCCGTTGTCTTATCAAGGTCAGCTGATCGAGAATTTCTATTTCCGTTTTAAAGAAGGCAAGGTGGTGGAAGCCAAAGCCGAGAAGGGTGAAGCACTGCTGAACACTCTGGTCAATATGGATGAGGGCGCAGCTTATCTGGGCGAGTGCGCATTGGTTCCCCAGACAAGTCCTATCAACAAGACCGGCATTTTGTTCTACAACACCCTGTTTGACGAGAATGCGGTTTGCCATTTGGCTATCGGTATGGGCTTTATGGACACCATTGAAGGCTACCACGATCTGACAATGGAACAGTGCAAGCAGTTGGGCATGAATGATTCTATGATCCATGAGGATTTTATGATCGGCTGTGACAGTATGAACATCGATGCCCACACCCAAGACGGCAGGATTGTTCCCATTTTCCGGGGCGGCAACTGGGCGTTTTGAGAATAGTTGCCGAAATTTGCGAAAAATAAGAAAAAAGTACTTGCAATCAATTGCGGAATGTGTTATGATATCCGGGCGATTAAAGAATGCGGGGCAATTGCGCCCTTTTTCAAAAGCTGAGGAACGAGGTGAACAACATGAAAGAAGGCATCCATCCCAATTACGAACAGACAACCGTCCGTTGTGCCTGCGGTAATACCTTTACTACCGGTTCTACCAAGAAGGACATCAAGGTTGAAATCTGCTCTAAGTGCCACCCTTTCTATACCGGCAAGCAGAAGCTGGTTGACACCGGTGGACGTGTTGACCGTTTCAACAAGAGATTTGGTATAAAGTAAGACGAATGCCTGCACAGGACTTGTGCGGGCATTTTTCTTTATAATTCATAGATACAAGGTGTGATTATGAAAAAGATTCTATGTGCAATTATGGCAAGTTGTATGCTGCCGTGTCTTTGCGCCTGCAAGGCGGAAGAAAAGCCGGAACAGACGACACAGGAAGCCAGCAGTTCCATACAAACGGAAGATCCTGCAGGAGATGATACTATGAATGTATTATTTATCAATAATAGTTGTTCCTACTATTTCCTGGACGAACTTTATGGAATGCTCACAGCCGCTGGATATGAAAATGTGAATCTGTGCCTTACCTATTATTCCGGTTGTTCTTTGAAGCAACATTATGAATTCTGGCAAAGTAAGCAAGCACCCTATAAATTCAGAGTAGCCAATAAAAACGGTATTACTATGACACCCAACGTTGATCTGGATACGGCACTGCGATCCTATAATTGGGACATTATTGCTACCGCCTGCAGCGGTGCTTCTTTCCAAAGTGGCGATGCTCAGACGGCCTACAAGGCAGACACCGATCCCTATCTGGGAAAGATTCTGGACTATGTGCAGGGCCTTTTTCCTATGAGTCGTTATGCCTGGATTCAGACCTGGGCACCGGATGTGGGAAATGGCGGATTCGGGTTAGCTTCTTTGGAGCAGCGAAAAACGCTCCAAAAGGTCAGATGTGAGGTCGCCCAGTTGGTAAAGAAAAAATACGGCTTGGAGATCGCACCCTGTGGAGATGCGTGGGAAAAGGTGCGGGATCTGGAACTTTTCAACACGGTTCCAGAAGGTTTACCGCTGGACAACTTTACTATGTTTACCCGTTTGGAAGGGCAGGAAATACTGGACGATCACGGCCACGATGGCGATATCGGCGGTGGTCAGTACTTAAATGCCTGCGTATGGTTTGAGACCCTCACGGGGGAAAGTTGCATCGGAAACACCTACCGCCCCAGATATGACTACAAGGGTTTGCCCTTGACCCTGGATGAAGAAAAAATCGACATTCTGCAAAAAGCTGCCCACGAGGCTGTGGAAGAAAATAAGTGATCAAAAAAGTTCTCCGGTATTTGCCGGAGAACTTTTTGCGTTTTGAAGGAAGTTTCTTTAGAAAACAGTTGTAAAATCGGGCGTTTCTGTGATATAATATTAGATAAAGTAATAAAAGGGGAGGTATGGCCTTCCCGGAGGAAATATGGAATCGAATTTTGAAAAACAAGTCCAGGAGCGCGCCGTGCTGGTAGGCCTGAATGCGGACACCTTTAAGCAGGACCAGACCGCAACCGACGAGACGCTGGAGGAACTGGAAGCGCTGCTGGAGACCGCCGGCGGTTTCTGCACCGGCAAGGTGCTGCAGAACCGCCACGCCCCGGATTCTCACAGCTTTATCGGTGAGGGTAAGGCTTTGGAAGTGAAGATGCTCATTGAGGTGACCCAGTCCACAATGGCCATTTTTGACAATGAACTTTCTGCCGGTCATATCCGGGCGCTGGAAGAAATTCTTGGCGTTACGGTTTTGGACAGAAGCGCATTAATTCTGGATATTTTCGCCCAGCGGGCCAAAACAAGAGAAGGTCGCCTGCAGGTGGAATTGGCCCAGTATAAGTACTTGCTGCCCCGGCTGTCCGGTATGGGTACAAGCCTTTCCCGGCAGGGCGGCGGCATCGGCACAAGAGGCCCCGGTGAAACAAAGCTGGAATCTGACCGTCGGCACATCCGGGAGCGAATCCACCGTCTGGAAAATGAGCTGGAGCAGGTGCGGCAGGTCCGGGCCGTTCAGCGGCAGCGGAGGATGAAAAATTCCGTGCCGGTGGTGGCCATCGTAGGCTACACCAATGCAGGTAAATCCACACTGCTCAACCAACTGACAGAGGCCGGTATTCCTGCCAACAACCGATTGTTTGACACTCTGGACACCACATCCCGTCAGTTGCATGTGTCTGACAATCTGGATGTTGTCCTATCTGATACCGTTGGCTTTATTGCAAAACTGCCCCACCATTTGGTGGATGCCTTCCACGCAACGCTGGAGGAACTGGAATATGCAGATCTTTTGCTGCACGTGATCGATGCGGCAGATCCCAACCGGGAGCAGCATATTCAGGTGGTGGAGAAGCTGATAGACAAACTGGCAAAGCCCGGCACACCGGTGCTTCGGTGCTACAACAAAGCCGATCTTGTCAGCCGGGAGGATATTCCGGTGGGTGAGGATGTGGTGGCAATGTCTGCCCGCAGCGGTCAGGGCATGGATGCGCTGCTGAAAGGTATTGAAAATGCCTTGGGTCACAGCCGCCATCATGTGGTAGTCACTTTGCCTTATTCTATGGGCGGTATGGTGGATACCCTTCACAACAGCGCACAGGTGCTGAATGTGGATTATACTGCCGACGGCATTGCAGTTGAGACGGTGTTGGATTCGATTTTATACGGAAAGCTTAAGGACTATATCACAAAGGAGTGCTAACCTTGGAGGAATATCTGGTACCTACCGGATACGGTGAAGACGAGTTCGTCGAAAAGAAATCCCGGTTTATCGGTAGGGTCTGGTGCGTGGAGACCGAAGCGGAAGCTTTGGAAAAGATTCAGGAAATGAAATCCAGGCACTACGACGCTACTCATAATTGCTGGGCATACGTTATCCGGGACGGCGCGGCACGTTTTTCCGACGACGGTGAGCCGGGCGGTACTGCCGGAAATCCGATGATGCAGGTACTGCAAAAAGAGAATCTTTATAATATCGTCTGTGTGGTGACCCGATATTTTGGCGGCATTCTTTTGGGTGCAGGCGGTCTTGTCCGGGCGTATACCAAGGGCGCAAAAATCGCCATCGATGTGGCCGGAAAATCCATCAAGAGAGTTTGGAGCGTTTTATATCTGCCCTGTCCGTACAACTTCTATGAGCGAATCAAGTTGGAAACAGAAAACTTTGGCGGTATTATCCGGGATACCCAGTTTGGCGCGGAAGTGGAGCTGGAGATTCTGGTCGCCCGGGAGCAGACCCAGGCGTTTTTGGACAAGATCACCGATATGACAGCCGGAACGGTGGAAGCACTGCAAACCGGCGAGGAATACCGGGCTTTCCCCATTGGGGAATAAAGGAGGCATTTTATGTCTGTCAGATTACATTTGGAACAAGAAGAACATATTCGCTTGGATGCGAAAGCTGCTTTTTCTGATGGCAGCCGGGGCAGACCCCGCCCGGAGGAGCAGTCAGATGAGGATGTGCGGACTAATTATCAAAGAGATGTGGACCGAATCGTCCACTGCAAGGCTTTTCGCCGCCTGATGCACAAAACCCAAGTGTTTTTGCAGCCGGAGGGCGACCATTACCGCACCCGTATGACCCACACGCTGGAGGTGGAACGGATTGCCCGAACGGTGGCAAGAGCATTACGGCTCAATGAAGATCTGACCGAGGCGATTGCAATGGGTCACGATCTGGGACATACCCCCTTTGGCCACGCTGGGGAGATCGCTCTGACGGAGTGCTTTGGTCAGCCATTCCGCCACAATGAGCAGAGCCTGCGGGTGGTGGATGTGCTGGAAAACGGCGGCGCGGGTCTGAATTTAAGCTATGAAGTACGGATGGGCATTTTAGGACATACCGGTGACCGTATCCCGGAAACTTTGGAAGGACAGATCGTCCGGTATTCTGACCGGATTGCCTATGTCAATCATGACATCGACGATGCCATCCGGGCAGGCATATTAAGTAACGATGAGATTCCCAGATCTATATCCCTTGTGCTGGGTGAAAGTCACCGGCAGCGGATTAACGCATTAGTAAACGATATGATCGATGTTTCCCGGGAAGCCGGACAGATTCACCTGTCAGAGCCTGTGGATAAGGCGCTGCTGGACCTGCGTTGCTTTATGTTTGAAAAGGTCTACCGCAACCCCATTGCCAAGGGGCAGGAGAGTAAGGCCAGAGATATGCTCCAAAAGCTGTATACTTACTACTACGATCACCCGGAGGCAATGCCGGAGGATTTTCATCCACAGCTGTCTTTTGAGGGCTTGGGACGAACTGTGTGCGATTATATTGCCGGCATGACGGATAAGTACGCAGTGGATAAGTTTTCGCAGTTTTTTATTCCCGACGGTTGGCAAGTCCGGGGATAATGTGTTATAATAAACGATATAGCTAATTTTCGTTGAAAGGAGGCAGATACTGGTGGCTTTTCCCCCTTCCTTTATTGATGAATTAATTGCCCGGAATCCCATTGAGGACGTGGTCGGGCAATATGTGAGCTTAAAACGCTCCGGTGGCAATCTGTTTGGACTTTGCCCCTTCCACGGGGAGAAAACAGCATCGTTTTCTGTGGCTCCGGACAAGGGTATTTATTACTGTTTCGGCTGTCATAAAGGCGGCGGCGCAGTCAATTTTATGATGGAGATCGAGGGACTGACTTACCCGGATGCGGTGCGGGCGCTGGCAAAACGAGCCGGTATGGCTGTTCCGGAGGACGAGCAGTACCAAAGTCGTTACCGCGCCCAGGAACGGCTGTGGGCGCTGATGAAAGAAGCAGGCCGTTTCTACCATGAGCAGCTGTATGCGCCTGCAGGGGCGGAATGTTTGGCCTATGTGCAAAAGCGTGGCCTTTCCAAAGGTATCGTGACCCATTTTGGCATTGGCTTTGCCCCCAACAGCTGGAATGCATTGGTGGATGCTATGCGCAAAAAAGGCTACACCGATCAGGAACTGCGGGATGCAGATCTGGTGGGTGAGAAAAATGGGCGGATCTACGACCGTTTCCGTAACCGGCTGATGTTCCCTATTATCGATGTAAGAGGCAATGTGATCGGCTTTGGCGGCCGCGTGCTGGATGATTCCACCCCCAAATACTTAAATACATCGGAAACCATGATTTTCAACAAGCGCAAAAACTTGTTTGGTCTCAACTTTGCCAAGAAAAGCAAGCTGGGGTATATGATCCTGGTGGAGGGTAATATTGATGTGGTGACACTGCATCAATATGGCTACGATTGTGCGGTAGCCTCTTTAGGAACAAGCTTGACAGAGGAACACGCTGCACTTTTAAGCCGCTACACAGAGGAAGTGGTGCTGACCTATGACAGCGATGAAGCCGGACAGCGGGCCGCACAGCGGGCAATTCCTATGCTGGAAAAAGCCGGAATACGCGTAAAAGTTTTGCAAATGAAGGATGCCAAAGATCCGGATGAATTTCTCAAAAAATTCGGTCCGGACAGATTTAAGCTCCTGCTGGAGGACTCTTCCAACCGGGTTGAGTATCAGTTGAACGCAATTCGTAAGAAGTATGACCTGGCAGAGGATGAGCAGCGTATTCGCTTCATTCATGAAGCCGCGGAACTGATTTCCACCCTTGGCAGCGCTGTGCAGCGGGAGGTTTACGGCAACCGGGTAGCAGATGCAGGGAAAATAAGCGGCGATGCCATGAAGATGGAAATCAGCAAGGCTTATAAGCGCCGTGTTGCCCGGGAAAAGAAACGGCAGGAGAAAATCGACCTGGAGCCGATTAAGGCTTTGCAACCCAAAAGCCGGACGATTCGCTATGACAACATGAAATCTGCTATGGCAGAAGAGGGAGTCATTGCCCTTGCTATGCGGGAACCTGCCTTGTTGGATAGCGCCGGGAATTTAACCGGAACGAGTTTTTCTGTGCCCCTTTTGGGCAGTGTTTATGACCAGCTGTTTGCTCGGCATAAGCAGGGCCTGGAGGTTTCTTTAGGTGTGCTGGCAGATTTAACGCCTGAAGAAATGTCCCATGTGGCGGGCATTTGCCAGCGGCAGCAAGGTCTGGTAAACGAAGATGCTTTCCGGGATTGTGTTCGCACGATTATGGGCGCTGCCCAAGTAAAAAATGTGGAAAGTGACGACGATTTGCTGGCCCTTAGAAACAAACTCAAAGAAAGCAAAGGAACGAAGTAATGGTGGATGTATTGCTGGAAGAAAAGAATATTGTTCCGGCAAGACATGGGGATGATGTCAGCCAGTATCTGCATGAGATTCGACAGTATCCCATGCTCACGCCACAGCAGGAACGGGAACTGGCTATGGATTGCGCAAAAGGTGACATTGAGGCGATTCGTACCATGGTCAATTCCAATTTGCGGTTGGTTGTGTCCATTGCCCGGGAGTATGCAGGCAGAGGCGTGCCGCTTCTGGATTTGATTCAAGAGGGAAGTATTGGCCTGCTGGCGGCGGCACGGAAATTCGACTATACTATGGATTGTCGGTTTTCCACCTATGCCACTAAATGGATTCGCCAGGGCGTGAACCGATGCGTACTAAATCATGGGCAGTTGATCCGTGTGCCATTACATACCCAGGAATTGATTCGCAAAGTGATGGTGGCTAAAGCTGCGCTGAAGCAGCATACCGGGGAAGAACCGGAAATAAAGGATGTTGCCCGGGAAACCGGCTTTTCGGAAAGCAAGATATTGCAGCTTCTGCAGTTGCAGCCGGAGGTCTGGTCTTTAGATACCCCCACCGGAGAGGATGGGGACAGTAAGCTGCAGATGCTTTTAGAGGATCTGCAGGCAAGTCAGCCCCAAGAAGAACTGGTGCGCAGGGAACTAAAAAACACCATGGATACGTTACTGGACAAGTTGACTGATCGACAGCGCTATGTTCTGCAGATGCGTTTTGGTATGGAAGACGGATTGTGCCATACGTTAGAGGAAATCGCCACGGTTTTAGGCATTTCCAAAGAACGGGTGCGACAGATTGAGCACCAAGGCATTGACAAACTGAAAAAGCTTGGGAATGACTTGGGATTGGAGGATTTTCTCGATTGATGGATTTGGAATTTGTCTTTGAAAAGAGTCAATGGGAATTGGCTTTGGAACGTTATCAAACGGGGGACAAGATCAGGGCGGCACAGCTTTTGACCCTTTTGGAGGATGTAGAGGAATCCCAAGTGGAGGAAGCTTTGCAAACCCTTCTTGATAAACAAATTGGATTGGATATTTCTGATTTGCCCAAGTTCTCTGCAGCGGGCGAAACGGCTACCCGGCTGGCATTGGAGGAAAAGCTGGTGCGGCAGGGGAAATTACCCGCCGGACTGGAAGAAAATGACCCGCTGCGACTGTATCTGCAGGAGCTTTCTCAAATGCAGCAGGAGAATTCCCCACTTAGTGTAATCTTATCGCAAGCGGTAGCTTGCGCACAGGAATATGTGGGCAATGGCGTGTTGCTGCTTGACTTGATTCAAGAGGCAAGCCTTGGTTTGCTACAGGCGGAGGAAAGCGGACGTCAAGAAGAGTCCACATGGATGATGCACCAGTATCTGGCAGGGGCGGTGTTTATGCAGGCCAGGGCCAGCGGCGTTGGTCAGAAATTACGGCAGGCGTTGGAGGATTATCGCAGCATTGATGAAAAACTTTTGGGCGAGTTAGGGCGCAATCCCACCATGGAGGAGATCGCGCAGGGGCTGCACATAAGCACAGAGGAAGCGGCAACTGTTGCGGAAACTTTGGAAAACGCCATGCGTATGCACCGCGTGCGGACACCGGAGCCGGAAGAGATTCCTCAGGAAGAGAACCAAGCGGTAGAGGATACGGCCTACTTCCAAATGCGACAGCGAATTGCAGAGCTTTTGTCCGGATTACCGGAGGAAGATGTAAAGCTCTTGCAAATGCGTTATGGTTTAGAGGGCAATCTGCCTATGAAACCAGGTCAGGTTGCTGCCCGTCTGGGACTGACAGAAGATGAAGTAATTTCCAGGGAAGCCGCGGCCCTTGCAAAACTGCGGCAACAATGAAAGTAAGAGGTAGTTATTATGGCAAAGACATATTCTATCGCAATTGACGGCCCTGCCGGCGCAGGAAAGAGCACCATTGCAAAGGCGTTGGCAAAGGAATTGGGCTACCAGTATGTGGATACCGGCGCGATTTATCGTACTGTTGCATATTTTCTGGACCTTCTGGGCATCAGTCCCAAGGATGTGGACGGCGTGGAGCGTTACATCGATGAGCTGAATGTGGATATTCAGTACGACGAGACCGGCAAACAGCACATGATCATGAACGGCATGGATGTTTCTGACGAGATCCGGACTCAGGATATTTCCCAGAAAGCATCGTTGGTATCTGCCCATAAGGTGGTCCGGGATGTGTTGCTGGACATGCAAAGAGACGTGGCCAAAAAACACAATGTTATTATGGACGGCCGGGATATCGGCACGGTGGTTCTGCCCAACGCCACCGTGAAGATCTTTTTAACGGCTTCTGCGGAAGAACGGGCAAGACGCCGCACAGATGAATTGATTGCAAAGGGTCAGAAGGCAGATTATGCGCAGACATTAAAGGATATTCAGCAAAGAGATTATCAGGATTCCCATCGTCCTATTGCGCCGCTGAAGCAGGCGGATGACGCGGTTTTGCTGGATACTTCTGAACTGGATATTCCCGGCGTTCTGAAAGCAATGAAAGAAATTATTGGCCGGAAGATTGATCTATGAGTATTCATGTTGCGAAGAGTGCAGGCTTTTGCTTTGGTGTAAACCGGGCAGTGGAACTGGTGGAGCAGTCGGTAAAAGAGGGTAAACAAGTACTTACTCTTGGACCGATCATCCACAACCGACATGCGGTAGATCGTTTTGAAAAGATGGGTGTCAAGGTGATCTCTGTTCCGGAGGAAGCCGAAACGGACAACACGGTTATTATTCGCTCTCACGGCGTGACCCGGCAAGTGTACGAGGCTTTGGAAAAGCAGGGCGTGGAAATAGTAGATGCCACGTGTCCTTTTGTGAAACGGATTCACGGTATCGTCAGTAACGCTCGACAGGAGGGTTACCTGCCTGTGATTATCGGCACCCACACCCATCCGGAGGTGGAGGGAATTGCCGGATGGTGTGATGAATGCAAAATTTTTGAAACCCCGGAGCAGCTGCAAAATTGGGTGCAAACCCTGGAAAATCCGCAAGATTTGCCAATTTGCATGGTTTGTCAGACAACTTCCACTGAATCTTTGTGGAATTCGTGCGTTAAAATTGCAAAAAAACAGTTTACTAACTTGAAAATATTTGATACAATATGTAAAGCTACAGAATCCCGACAGAGTGAAGCGGCGCAATTGAGTACGATTTGTCAGGCCATGGTCGTTGTAGGAGACACCCACAGTTCCAACACAGGCCGCCTTGCAATGATTTGTCGGGAGCACTGCGATCGGGTCGTCCTTGTGGACAATGCGTCCGAATTGGATCCCGAGGCTTTTCGTGGTGCAACTGATGTTGGAATCACGGCTGGTGCATCAACACCGGCGTGGATTATAAAGGAGGTCAACAAGACTATGAGCGAAATTACGAATGTTGAGGCTGTGCAGGAGGAAACTTTTGAGGCGCTTCTCGAGCAGTCCATCAAGACTTTAAATACAGGAGATAAGGTTACTGGTATCGTTACCGGCATCGGCAGCACTGAAGTCCAGATCGACTTGGGCACCAAGCACGCCGGCTACATTCCTTACGACGAAGTAAGCAACGATCCCACCGTTAAGCCTGAGGATATCCTCAAGGTTGGCGACGAGATTGAAGTGTTTGTCGTTCGCGTTAACGACCAGGAAGGCACCTGCCAGCTGTCCAAGAAGAAGCTGGACGGTATGAAGGTCTGGGACGATATGGCTGCCTGGTGTGAGGAGAAGGCTACCGTTGATGGCACAATCACCGACGAGAATAAGGGCGGCTTGGTTGCCAATGTTAAGGGCATCCGTGTGTTTATCCCTGCTTCCCAGTCCGGCATTGCCAAGGGCGGTGACATGACCGGCATGGTTGGTCAGACTGTCCAGATGAAGATTACCGAGGTTAACCGCGCACGTCGTCGTGTGATCGGCTCTATCCGCGCTGTTTCTTCCGAAACCCGCAAGGCTGCACAGGAGAAGATTTGGTCTGAAATTCAGGAGGGCGCAAAGTACCACGGTACTGTTAAGTCCCTGACTTCTTACGGCGCATTTGTGGACATCGGCGGCGTTGACGGCATGGTTCACGTTTCCGAATTGAGCTGGAACCGCATTAAGACACCTGCAGATGTTGTTGCTGTCGGCGATGAGATTGATGTTTATGTCATTTCCTTCGACCCTGAGAAGCGTAAGATTTCTCTTGGCTACAAGACTGCCGAAATGAATCCCTGGAATCAGTTTATGACTGCCTACAGTGTAGGTGATGTTGTGGACGCGAAGATCGTTAAGCTGATGACCTTTGGCGCATTTGCGCAGATTATCCCCGGCGTTGATGGTTTGATCCATATTTCCCAGATCGCTGCTACCCGCGTGGAAAAACCCGAGGATGTGTTGAGCGAGGGTCAGGAAGTTCAGGTTAAGATCACCAATGTGGATGCTGAAAACAAGCGCATTTCTCTGTCTATCCGGGCGCTGCTGGATGTTGCTCCTGCTGAAGAAGAGGAGACCGTTGAGGAAGTTGCCGAGGAATCCGTTGAGGAAGTTGCCGAGGTTGCTGCCGAGACTGAGGCTGAATAATAAACAATTACATACCGGGGTCGGCTGTGCCAACCCCGGTATTATCTTTTTACATAGGAGAGTTATCATGGTAAAGCATATTGTAATGTATAAGTTCAAAGAAGACGTAGATAAAAATGATGCAATTAAGATTATTGCTTCCGTTTTAGAGCCGTTGGTCGGCAAGATTCCCGGCCTTTTGCACCTGGAGGTCCGTTTGGCATTTCAGGGAATGGATTATGCGCTGTATTCTGAATTTGAGAGCAAGCAGGCTTTGGAGGACTATGCAAATCATCCTCTTCATCTGGCGGCAAAGGAACACTTTTTCCATTTTTTAGACTCCCGTGTTGCAGCGGACTACGAGGTGTGAGGTAAGGGTATGAAGGCAATTGTTACGGTCGTTGGTAAGGACCAAGTGGGTATTATTGCCGCTGTTTGCGTAGAGCTTGCCAAGTACAAGGTAAATGTCTTGGATATCCGGCAAACGGTTATGCAGGGCTACTTCACGATGATGATGGCAGTGGATGTGTCTGCAAGTACGCTTCCTCTGGCCGAACTTGCCAAGCAAATGGAAGAAAAGGGTAAGGAAATGAGCCTGAGTATCCGTTTGCAGCGGGAAGATATTTTCGAGGCGATGCATCGCATTTAAGGAGAAAATATGCTGGATTTAAAAGATATTTTATATACCCAGGATATGATTGACAAGCGACATCTGGATATCCGTACTATTACGATGGGTATTTCGCTTCTGGATTGCACCGATACGGATGTGAAAGCTTGCGCCCGGAAGATTTACGATAAGATCACCCGGCAGGCAGAAAATCTTGTTAAAGTTGGACAGGAAATTGAATGGGAATTTGGCATTCCTATTGTAAATAAGCGTATTTCGGTCACACCGATTTCTTTGATCGGTAACAGCTGCCAAACAGATTCCTATGTGCCGTTGGCGATTGCCATGGACGAGGCGGCAAAAAACTGCGGGGTTAACTTTATTGGTGGCTTTTCTGCGCTGGTGCAGAAGGGTTGTACGAAGGGCGACTGGATTCTGATGGATTCCATTCCCGAGGCTATGAAAAACACGGAGCGGGTTTGCGCCAGCGTCAATGTTGGTTCTACAAAGGCCGGCATCAACATGGACGCCGTTGCAAAAATGGGAAAAATCATTAAAGCAACCGCAGACATGACAGCAGATAACGACGGTCTCGGCTGCGCGAAATTGGTTGTATTTGCAAACGCAGTAGAGGACAACCCTTTTATGGCAGGCGCGTTCCATGGCGTTGGCGAGCCGGAATGTGAACTGAATGTTGGCGTGTCCGGTCCCGGCGTGGTCTACTATGCTTTGCAGAAAGTAAAAGGGCAGCCATTTGATGTGGTGGCAGAGACCATTAAGAAAACGGCCTTCCGTATTACCCGCATGGGACAAATTGTGGGCAAAGAGGCATCCAAGCGACTGGGTGTTCCTTTTGGTATTGTGGATTTGAGCCTGGCACCTACGCCGGCGGTTGGTGACAGTGTTGCCCGTATCCTGGAGGAAATGGGTCTTGAGGTTTGCGGTACCCACGGCACCACTGCAGCGTTGGCTATGCTGAACGACGCAGTGAAAAAGGGCGGCGTAATGGCAAGTAACCATGTTGGCGGCTTGTCTGGCGCATTTATTCCGGTGTCGGAAGATGAGGGAATGATCGCTGCAGCCGAATGCGGCACATTGTGCCTCGACAAACTGGAAGCTATGACCTGCGTGTGCTCTGTTGGTCTGGATATGATCGCTGTTCCCGGGGATACTTCTGCTGAAACCATCTCCGCAATTATTGCCGACGAGGCGGCAATCGGTATGGT
The DNA here is from genome assembly GCA_045658385.1 of Faecousia sp. GTDB lineage: Bacteria > Bacillota > Clostridia > Oscillospirales > Oscillospiraceae > Faecousia. The sequence continues at coordinate 356 of JAZOUW010000091.1, read as the reverse complement.
CAATTCCAAAACTACAGCCGTTCGTATTATTCCTGCCCCCGGTAAGGTGGTGGGAGAGCGTGTGGAAATGGGAGGCCTTTTGGGTAGCGCTCCGGTAATGCCGGTACATGATAAATCCAGCGCGGAATTTATTGCCCGGGGCGGTCGCATCCCCGCACCTCTTCAGAGCTTGAAAAATTAAAGAAACAATCCCGGTTGGCCAATGCCAACCGGGATGCATTCGTTAGAAAGGCAACCACCCGCTATGCGGGTGGACTAAAAAGAGTTCTACTTATGGGTAGAAAAAGAAAACCTCCAATGATAGAGTTGTAGCAGGTTCGCCAACCGCTACAAACAACATCAATGGAGGTTAGCCC
>JAZOUW010000090.1:0-9961 GCA_045658385.1 Faecousia sp. | reverse complement strand
CGGCTTCGCTGTATGACACCGATGGAATTTCATTATGCCTATGCGGCATAAGAAATTCCCACCCTGCTGCGTAGCAGGGTGGGAACGCTCAACCATATATTTTTGTTTTTTGCACTGTCTACTTGACAGGGGGCACTTCATACCGTCCAAGCTGGGGCAATTTTATGTCTTTGTGGCTGTTACCTGATACATCTGATCGTTGGAGATTTTCACAGTAACCGTTAAGTGCTTTGCCATCATATCTACCAAAGCGTCCTCGTGGATAAGACCGCGGCTGACCTTGCTGGCAGCGCCTTGATGGTGGGCATCGATTTTTGCCCGGCTCATACCGTGGGCAACTGTCAGTGTTCCACCGGGAGTGAGCATGCCGGACAGCACCCGAATTAAGTTCTCCGGGTCAGGGAAATGGGGGAAGGCATTGTAAACCATGATACAGTCAAACGGATTGGAAAGCGTAATCTTTTCTATGTCACCGCAGAGGATTTCCACATTTTCCTGGGGGAATTTCTTTTTTGCAATTTTGACCATTTCCGGGGAGATATCCACACCGGTTACGGACGCTACCTGACGCTGCAGATAATCACCAATCATCACGCCGGTGCCGCAGGCAACATCCAAAACCCGGACTCCGGGGCGAATCTTTGCGTTGTCTAAAATGATACTGATAACCTCATCCGAGCGAATCATATCCGCATCCCACTGAGGCGCCAGGTGGTCAAAAAACGAGATAATATCCTGTTTGTTCATTCCGTTACCTTTTGATAGCGCTGGGGCAGTAACCGCGCCCGCATCAGCGCATAAACAATGGAGGGAATCAGCGCAAGCTGAATAACGATGCCGGGAATACCCTGTACCAAGGAGGTGGTTACCCATGCAAAGACCGGTGTGCCGGGCGCAAGAATCAGCGCTTTGACCAAACCGGCAATAAAACGGCCCAGGAGCATGGCTGCGCCCATGGAGAGGTAAAGGTCGAGGTAGGTTTTTCCGGTACGCAGGATGCGCATCATGGCACCTGCTACACAGCCGTAAACAGCGCATTCAACCATCATGCTGGGTAGGTATGCCAGCGGGGGCATTTGGGTAAGGATACTGGAAAGAAAGGGTCCCAGCAGACCGCAAACCAGACCGTAGGGCCAGGAGCAGATTAAGCCGCACAGCAGTACCGGAATGTGCATAGGCAGAAATACAGACCCGCCATTAGGGAAGGCATGAAAGGCCATGGGAAGCACTACGCAAAGGGCGGCGCATACACCGGTGAGTACCAATCGTTTTATGTTGGAAAGCATCATTTTTTAAACCTCCATAACGTCGTTTTCAGTATTATAACACCCCCAGGGAGTGGGCGTAAGCCCCCCTGGGGGTTGATTTTTTGAAAATCAGGAAACTTTTTTTGCCACCACCACCAACCGACCGTTGGTATGGGTATATTCGCAGGTGGAAAGGGTGATCAGCTTATCACCGTATTCGGCAGTTATGCCGGTGTCATAAATGGCCAGCGCCTTGCAGTTGGAAATGAATTGGTCAAAATCCTCTTTGTTCGTTGCTTCGATAAATCCATGGTATGCAAAGCCTTCGTCTTGGGTGGCGGTAGTGGTAAAGACAGCAAGAATTTGATAAGTCTGCAGCGCGGTAAGGGTATCAAAGTAAATATAGGGGTTCTTCTCACAGAAATCTGCATCCAGAAACTTGTCCAGCTTGCCAAACATTGATCCATCCTTCATCCGGTGACCATAAAGGGTGATGTTGTCAGAGGGGGCAAAGACATCAGCCTCCTCCTTGGCATAGATACAGCCCCACTTGCTTGCTTCTTTGTCAAAATTTCGCGTCAGATAATAGTCTTTGTTTTCCGGGGTCTGCATGACGGGATAGTCAATGGTTGTTCCGGGAATGGTGATCCAGCCAATGAGATCCGGATTTTTTTGATAGAGTTGAGAAAACTCGGCTAAAAGCAGGACTTTTTCTCCGGTCACCGGGTGGGAAATTTCCACCAGAGGGTTTTCCGGCGCGGTGGTGACCTCCGTTTGATTTTCCGAAACGGAGGGGCGGACAGCGGCGGGAGCATCCTGCCGCAGATTTGCCAAATCATCATATTCCGATTTCTGCAGGGAAGCTTCGTAGTAATACTTTACCAAAAAGCCGGCGCTGACAAGAAAGACAGCGGCAAACACAATAATGAGTATATTGTAAATCTGTTTTTTCATAGGCGGTATCCTCTAACGTTGTTTTAATCATTATAAAATATCTTGCGGCGGTTGTAAAGAGGCGGAAACCTGTAGGAAAATGGACGGGCAGAGGAGAATAAGGTATCAGTGGAGGTGAGGCGTATGATTGCCGCCGTCTGGCTGATGCTCAGCGGACTGATGTACTCTTTACAGCTTTCTACCGGATCTTTCCCCAAACCACTGACACAAAAAGAGGAGCAGCATTATCTGGAATTGTCCGCCAAAGGGGATTTACAGGCCCGGAATATTCTCATAGAACGAAACCTGCGTTTGGTTGCCCACATTATGAAGAAATACTACGCCCAGACTTCGGATCAAGAGGACCTAATTTCTATTGGTACCATTGGACTAATTAAAGGGATCACTACTTTTGATCCGTCCAAGGGCGCACGGTTGGCTACCTATGCCGCCCGGTGCGTGGAGAATGAAATTCTCATGTACTTCCGCAGCCAAAAAAAGTCCAGTCAGGATGTGTCCCTGTCGGATTACATAGAAACCGGTGCCGATGGCGCAGCGCTGGCGCTGATGGATGTGGTTAGCGATGATGAAGACCTTTTGGAGCATGTGAGCAACCGGGAAGACCTGCGTAAGCTTTGTAAGGCGGTGGATACAGTGCTGACGGAGCAGGAACGACAGGTGATTGTTGCGCGATATGGTCTTGGTGGCGGTGTGCCACAGCGGCAGCGGGAAGTGGCGGGACAGACAGGCATCAGCCGCAGTTATGTATCCAGAATTGAAAAGAAGGCCTTGCAAAAGCTGTACCAGGCGTTGGAAGGGTGACTGCCGGTTGCATTTTTTTTGGCTTTGGTGTATAATTTCCTTATAAAAACAAAAGGGGGTTGTTTTATGGTTGATATGCATGCGCATATTTTGCCGAATGTAGATGACGGAAGCTCCAGTGTGGATGAGACCGTTATGCTGTTGCGTCTGCTTATGCAGCAGGGTGTGGATACAGTTGTAGCAACCCCCCATTTTTATCCCCAAAGAGATAATCCCAAAGCCTTTCTTAAGCGCCGGGAAGAAGCGTTTGCAAAGCTGTTGCCTATGGATGAAACGCTGCCGCGTATTCTTTTAGGCGCAGAGATCGGTTATTTTGAGGGCATGAGCCGTAGCGAGGAGTTGCGGCAGCTGCAGATTGGACAAACGGGACTTTTTCTGATTGAAATGCCCTTTGAAAACTGGACAGACCGAATGGTGAAAGAGCTTTGCCAAATAAAGAGCCGGATGGGTATGCAACCGGTAATCGCGCACATCAATCGCTATCGCCACAGAGGTCAGTTGGGCAAATACAGCCAGCTGCTTTTGCAGGAGGGAGTACTTTTTCAGTGCAACGCAGATGCTTTTGAAACATTGGGTAGCCGCAACTGGACCATAAAAGCATTTCGAAAAGGGATGATCCATTTTTTTGGCTCCGATTGCCATAACTGCACTACCCGTCCGCCTATGCTGGATATTGCCAGACAGAAGGTTCTGGAAAAAGCAGGCAACGCGCCACTTGAACAAATTGCCCGCATCGAAAAACACTATTTCAAATAAAAATCGGCCTCCGGTCTCATTGACCGGAGGCTACTGTTATGCATTCTGTAAAAATTCCTCGATTTTTTGATGGACAGTACACTCTGACCCATAGGGGCAGGTTTCGAACAGACAATCTGCTTCCAGAAGACACGTGCCCTCTGCTTCCACACATACCATGCGACTGTCGTCAATTTGGCGGCAGTAGCCGCTGAAAAAAGCTTCCCTTTCCATTAGTAATCCTCCAGAATGCAACATCCCATAGGATCAACCGTGATTTGTTGCGGCGTAATATGCAGGTTATGTCCCAAAAGGATTTTGCCTGCTGGAATCACCCATGGGGCGCTGTTTTGGTTTACATAAATCTTGATGCTCTGTTTTTTCAGGGCGCGGACAAAGCCAATGCGTCCGTTTCCGGCCTGGAAAAATTCCAACTGCCCTTGCTGCAACGCCGGGTTTTGCTTTTTCAGCTGACCCAAGGCCTTGTAATGCTGCAACAGCGCTATGTTTTCATGCCCCCAGGGATAAGTGCGGCGGTTAAAGGGGTCTTTACCGCCCTCCATACCCGCTTCGTCACCGTAATAAATACTGGGACTACCCGGCAGCGTAAATTGCAGAGTAGATGCCAGAAGCAAACGGTTAATTGCCAATTCCTTCTGCCCAGGAGATAAGCGGCGATTTGCCAGCTCCTCCCGGCTACCGTCAAAATCATCTACCAAGGCGGTAAGGATGCGGGGTGTGTCATGGGTTCCCAGCAAATTCATGTTGCAATGCACTACCTGCGGGGGATAGTTTTCCAGAATGGTCATGACGGCGTGTTCAAAGCCTTCGCCCCGGTCTGTCCCCCGGACAAAGTTTAAAATTGCGTTGCGGAAAGGATAGTTCATCACGCTGTCCAAGATGCCGTCGGTAAAGTAACGGCAACGGACATCATAGGCAATCTTGTTGGAGGCATCCTCCCACACTTCGCCAATTAACAGCGCATCCGGGCGAATTTCCCGCAGGCGTGTCTTCAGCCGTTTTAAGAAAGTGTGGGGCAGCTCGTCTGCCACATCCAGACGGAAACCGTCTGCCCCCAGCTTCAGCCAGTGGGCCAGAACAGAGTCTTCGTCTTCAATGATGTAGCGGATAAAGCTTTCATCCAGCTTGTTTACTGTGGGCAGCGTGTCAAAGCCCCACCAAGATTTGTATTCGTCGGGGTAATTTTGGAATTGATACCAGCTATAGTAAGGGGAATCCTTGGTGCAGTAAGCACCATTTCCTCCAAAGCTGCATTCCTTATCAAAGTAAAGACTGTTAGAGCCGGTGTGAGAGTAAACACCGTCCAGAATGACCCGGATGCCCCGGTGGTGTGCTGCCTGACACATGTTAGAAAAATCCTCCAACGTGCCAAGCATGGGATCGGGGGTCTTGTAGTCGCCGGTGTCATAGCGGTGGCTGGAAAAGCTTTTGCTAATGGGATTTAAATACAAAATGGTTGTGCCTAAAGCGGCAATTTCGTCCATTTTTTCCGTAATGCCACGAAAGTTACCACCGTAAAAATCGTTGTTCAGCACCTCGCCCCGGTCATTTGGCTGCCAAAAAACCTCTTCATTCCAGTTCCTGTGCAGCACATAGGGAGTGAGCTTGCCGGTCAGGTCGCAATCGCCGGATTTGTGGTAGCGGTCGGGGAAAATTTGATAAATGGTAGCGCCTGTCGCCCACCGGGGCGTGGTAAAATCTGCGGGGATGCAGGAAAGCTGCCATAGATCTCCGGCTTCCATATTGGTGTCTTTCCCTTGCTTAAACAGACGGAAGGTGCCGGTGTTTCCGGTAATGCGGAAGTAATAGAAGTAAAGTCCGGTTTCCGGAAAGGAAAAGCTTCCCTGCCAAATATCGTAAGGGCCGGTCTGCTGCTCAAAAGCCATATCCACGTCCCCCAAAGGGGTCTTGTCCTGATGCAGAAGGCAGATTTTTACTGCCGTCGTGCCCACAGAGCAGGGGATATGCACCCGGAGTGTGCAGCTTTCTTCAGGGGTAACGCACCCAAAAGGCGTTTTGTGTATTTGTTTTTTCGAGTCAAACAGAATCCGCATAGTTTACTCCAAATTACATGGTTTTGCGCATTTTTTCAAAAATCTCCATATATTCCGTTGCAGGCTTATCCCAACTGAAATCCTGGGTCATGCAGGTGCGCTGCAAGGTCTGGAAGTTTGCTTTTTTGTATTGATACAGATCCAGCGCTCTTTGCAATGCGCTGTAGAAATCATCGCCGTTATAGCTTTCGAAGGTAAAGCCCAGACCACCTTGACCGTTTTCGTCAGCACCGGGCACGGTGTCTTTCAAGCCGCCGGTGGCATGGACCACGGGAATGGTGCCGTAGCGCATGGCGTTCATTTGGCTTAAACCGCAGGGCTCGGATTTAGAGGGCATCAGATAGATATCGCCACCGGCATAAATCCGGGAGGCAAGGCCTAAATTGAAGGTGATTTTAGCAGCTACCCGGTCCGGGTAGTCCTTGGCAAGCTTTGTGAAAAAGTTTTCAAACAAAGGCTCACCGGTGCCCAAAATGACAATCTGGCAATCTCTTTCCCGCAAAAGCCGCCGGGCGATATAGCGCAGCAGATCCAGACCCTTGTGACCCACCAAACGGGTGACCATTACAAGAAGGGGTACATCCGGTTTTGCCGGCAAACCCACTTCTTTTTGCAGCGCCGCTTTGCACTTTGCCTTTCCCTTATCAAAGGTATCTGCGTTATAATGAGCAGGCAGCGCCGGATCGGTTTCCGGATTAAAGGTGTTGATATCAATGCCGTTGGTGATACCGGTGAGCTTCCAGGAAGCGGCGGACAGAATGCCCTCCATACCATGGGCATGGTAGGCGTGCAACAGCTGACCGGCATAGGTTTTGGAAACGGTGGAGACCATGTGGGCGGTTTCCACGGCGGCCTTCATCACATTTATAGCGCCGTTCATATTCAGGCAGGCCCGGTAATTTTCCGGCAGCGCCAGCACATCGTCAAAGAAATGGCCGTCTGCCCAACCCTGGTATTCCACATTGTGAATGGTGAACAAACACTTTGCGCCGGGGAATTGAGGATGATACTGGGCGGCAAGGTAGGTAGGCACCAGGGCTGTTTGCCAATCGTTGCATTGAATAACATCCGGCGCAAATCCAACCGCCAGCAAGGTTTCCAGACAGGCCTTGGAGAAGTAGGCAAAACGTTCGCCGTCATCCCCATGACCGTAGATTGCGCCATCCCGGTCACCGAAGTAGTACAGATTGTCAATGAAATATACCTGCACACCGTCAGTCCGGTTCTTCAGCTTCATAACGCCCAAATATTGCTGCCGCCAACCCAGCGCCACTGTAAGTTCTGCGACACGCTCTACTTCATAAGCGGCATTTTCCAGGATTTTTTTATAGTAAGGTAGCACAAGCACAACCTGATTACCGGCCATCCGGGCAAGGGCGGCCGGCAGCGCTTCCATTACATCCCCAAGTCCACCGGACTTGATATAGGGAGCGCCTTCGGAAGCAAAAATGGCAATTTTCATACAATATCTCCTCTTTGGACAATAACAGGATTGTTGACTGTACCGATGAGCTTTGCGCCGGGACGGACTACAACATCCTTATCCAAAATTATATTCTGCAAAAAGCTGCCTTCGCCAACCACGGTGTCGTTCATAATCACGCAGTTTTCTACATGCGCGCCGGGACAAATGGTTACATTGCGGAACAGAATGCTGTTTTTGGCAGTGCCCTCCAGCATACAGCCATCGGCAACAGAGCAGTTCTCAATGTGGCAGTCCTCACCGTAATAGGTGGGAACGCGGTCACGGACCTTGGTGTAGATGGGGTGATTATCCCCAAACAGCGCCTGACGCACATCCTTTTGAATCAGAGAAAGGCTGTTGTGGAAATACTCCTGCACAGACTCATTGAACATGGCAAGTCCGTCAAAGGAATAAGCGTTGACGGTGGCGGCTTTTTTCTGCCACAGACCCATGACCAAATCCCGGTCCATGTGATACAGATTGTGGGCAATGTGCTCCTTGACTTGCTGGACCAGCCACTTTTTGCTCAAGACAAAAATGTCCATAGAGGCTTCGTAGTCCACACCTGCGGCGAAGTCCACGGTCATATCAACCACTTCCCCTTGCGCATCCAGCTTCAGGGCCAGGTCAATGATCTTGTTGCCGTCGGCAATGCCTTTTTTGGTAACCACAGTAATGTCTTTGCCGCTTTCTACGTGGGAGGCAAGGACCTTGGTCAGATCAATATTACTTAAAATGGCAGAGTCGATCATGACCATATATTCGTCGTCCCGGCCGTATTCCAAAAAGCTCATAAAAGCAGACAACGATTCCAGCTTGCCGCGGTAGTCAGAGGTTTTGGAGGAGGAGTAGGGGGTCAGATATTCCAAACCGCCTTCCTCCATTTCCAGACCCCATTCTTCACCGGAGCCTACATGGTTCATCAGGGATTGGTAGCTGTGCCGGGTGACAATGCCGATGCGGTGGATGCCGGCACAGGAGAGGTTGGAAAGGGCAAAGTCTACCTGACGGTAGCGGCCGCCAAAGGGCATACTGGCCATAGTACGCTTTTCTGTCAGACTTTGCAGGACACCGTCATTGGCAAAAATAATACCGGTTACGTTCATATTCCGCCCCTCCTTTATACCATTTCACCGGGCAAAAGCACGGTGTTTTCTTCCAAAACCGTATCCTTACCGGTTACGCTAATTTTCTTTTCATCATCCGGACCGAAAGCACCACCCACAACAGCGCCTCGGCAGACCTTGCTATTTTCTCCCAAAATGGCGTGGCGGACAATCGCGCCGGATTCTATAACTACACCGGGCATAACCACGCTGTCTTCTACCAATGCGCCTTCTCCTACGGTGCAGCCGGTGGAGATGATGCTGTGGCGCACCGTTCCGTAGATCTCCGAGCCCTCGGCGATGAAGCAGTTGGCAGTCACCGCACCGGCATCGATGTAGGAAGAAGGCAGTGCGTCATTGCGGGCATAGATTCGAGTGCTCTCGTCACCCCGGATCTCAAAGGCGGGCTCTTTGCCCAAAAGCTCCATATTGGCTTCCCACAAAGAGTCGATAGTACCCACATCCTTCCAGTAACCGTTGAAGGTGTAGGCCATCAGCTTGTGGCCGGCCGCCAGCAGATTGGGGATGATGTTCTTTCCGAAGTCGTTGGAGGACTCGGGGTCTTCCTCGTCAGCGATCAAAAACTCCCGCAGCACGCTCCAGTTGAACACATAAATGCCCATGGAGGCGTTGGTGGACTTGGGCTTTGCGGGCTTTTCCTCGAACTCGTAGATTGAACCGTCGGGGTTGGTGTTGAGGATGCCGAAGCGGCTGGCCTCCGCAAGAGGCACATCCCGGACGGCGATGGTGCACTCTGCACCGTGCTTTTCATGGTAGTCCACCATCTGGGCATAGTCCATCTTGTAAATATGGTCACCGGAGAGCACCACCACATATTCCGGGTCATAGCGCTCAATGAAGGCGATATTCTGATAAATGGCGTTGGCAGTGCCCTTGTACCAGCCGCTCTTTTTGTCGTTGCGCTCGTAGGGGGGCAGCACCATGGCGGTGGACTGTGATTTGTTCAGGCCCCAAGGCTGACCGTTGCCGATGTATTCATTCAGCTCCAGGGGCTGATACTGGGTGAGGATGCCCACCGTATCGATGCCGGAGTTAACGCAGTTACTCAGGGGGAAATCGATGATGCGGTACTTACCGCCAAAGGGTACCGCAGGCTTGGCGGTGTTCTCCGTGAGGACCTTCAGCCGACTGCCCTGGCCACCGGCCAGCAGCATGGCGATGCAGCGTTTCTTTTGAAAAAACATATTCACAGCTCCTTATATCAAAATGGCGCATTTTTCTCTGCAAATAAGGGACATATATTCCCATGCATACCATACCACATTTCCCCCCGGAAGGAAAGGGGCATTTTGACTGAAATATATAGGATTTTTATGGCAATATTGCCAATTTTCCCACCTCCATACTCTTCAGCTCCGTCATTTCGACAATTTCCGATTTATCGGCGGCGAGTCGCCGCTGACAATGCGTGCACGGTGCCTACCGGATCGTTACTTCCCTGGCCCGCTCGGTATCGTTCCTGCCTTCGTCAAATTCCGATTTATCGGGCAGTTGGATTTTAGGATGTAGGGGTCGGCGCCCTCGACGACCCGTAACAAAATCACACCTCGATGGGGT
>JAZOUW010000089.1:0-7451 GCA_045658385.1 Faecousia sp. | reverse complement strand
CCCGTTCGACTTGCATGTGTTAGGCACGCCGCCAGCGTTCGTCCTGAGCCAGGATCAAACTCTCAAAAAATTGTATCTAAAGCACCGTAGTGCCTCAAATCAAGTTTTTGAATAATTTGCTTCTAGCAATATTACTCAAGAATTTCGTTGGCTGTTATTCGTTCGTCTTATACACGATAACTTAAACAATCCATATAATTGTCCAAGGTGTTTTTTGGTTCGTCTTTGCGTTATTCAATTTACAAGGTACAAGCTTGCTCCCCCATAAAAGTGGTGAGCTTTTTCAGTTTAGCACAAGGTCAATGTATTGTCAAGATGTTTTTTATCTTTCTCAACATTTTTCTTTTCCCTTTTGCATGCTTTTGCGCCCCCTGCCGGAAGCGCTCGCTTATAATACCAAATACACGCCGATTTTGTCAAGCGTTTTTTCCTTATTTTTCTAAATATTTTTTATTTTTCCAGTTTTTAATTTTTGGCAAATTTCCATGGACTTCCAAATATTTTGCTGTGTCTTTTACCCGTCCACAAACGTCCGCCACACACACTCTGACATTCGGTTTTAAATACGTCTTTAATGCATCCAATTCCGCAAGAGCATCTTCAGAAATAATCAAATATTCTGCAGTATCCAAATAGACAACTGCCGGGGTATCTGCTTTTAAATTTTCCAATGCTTTGGAAACATCCGATCCCCTGCCCATATGTTCAGTATCTGTTTCCAAAACCACCTCCCCCTGCTCCATATAAACCGCCACCGCTTCAATCGGCAATAGTTTTGCAATGTCCACCTTTTTCAAAGGTGCTAAATAAAGCAGCGCCAATATTATAACATATAAGACCATTCTCATTTTTGGTTTCTCCTATCCAGTGGATGCAGCTTTCCCACGCGAAATTTGCTTTTCTTCAAACGGCGGCGTAAGAATTTTCCGGTAACAGAAAGGTAATTGATCCCCAGGCACTCCAGCCCTGACAAATGAATTAACAGAATTACAAGTCCTGCCGCTGTACCATAAAGACCTGCCAATGCAGACAGTATGGCTATTCCAAAACGCCACACACGTACCGCGTTTGCCAAATCCCGATTCGGCAGTACAAACCCGCACACGCCAGCGATGGATACCATGATCAAGGCTACCGGAGAAATAATACCCGCATCCACCGCCGCCGTACCAACCACAACGCCTCCGATAACTGAAACGGATTGTCCGATTGCTTGAGGCAAGTGAATACCCGACTCCTGCAAGAGCTCAAAAGCTATCAACAAGCCCAAAACCTCTGCCGCAGTTGTAAACGGCACAGATTGCTTGCTTTCAATAATAGAAAGAAGCAGCGGTAGCGGTATCATCGCCTGATGAAAAGTTGCCAACGCAATATAAATTCCCGGAAGCAGCAAGCCTGCCGCCAACGCCAGATATCGCAAAACCCGCACCGCAGAAGCGCCAATATAGTCCCGACCCCGATCTTCCGGGCTTTCCATTAAATACATTAGATCTGCCGGTGCAAGGTATCCTAATGGCAAACCATCTACCAAAAGACCCACTCTTCCATCCAAAATGCCTTGGCTAAAGCGATCCGGTCGTTCTGTGTATTGCAGTAACGGAAAAGCGGTTGCCCGGGAACCGGTCACATATTCCTCCACCGCCGAGGGGCTGATAAAACCATCAATATCAATTTCGGCAATCCGTGTTTTCATTTTGCCCACCAGTTCTGGATTTGTGATCCCTTCCAGCCAAACGATGCTAACATTGGTCAAAGAACGTCTACCCACCTGGGTTTCGTAGATCCGTAAATCCGGGGAGCGTAAATGCCGACGGATGTAGCTGGTGTTAGAACGAACAGTTTCCACAAAAGCATCCTTCGCGCCCTTAACAGTATTTTCCACCTCTGGTGCGGAAGTCCCCCGCTTGTCCGGTGTTTTCACCTCATAAGCAATTGCGCCAACACCGGGAAATAAGACAACGCAAAAACCATTAACAAGCATCATAGCCACTTGTTGTAAATTCTCACAAGGTACTGCTACACTATTATAAATAACGCCATCCAACGCCCGGTGATATAACACATCCATAGCATCTGCAGCAGGCTGTTGGGCAATGGGTTTAAATATATAATCGGAAACATACGCAGCAGCTACAAGGCCATCAATGGCATAGGCATACACCGAAAATCCGCCCCAGCGCAGTTCGCGGCGAACAAAATCAGCCGCGTCCCGGAACATGTGGCTTACATCTGCATCCGTAATTTTGCTAGCATTTCTATTATTTGCCATCAGCTCACCTCCGGGGTAGTTTTCCCAAAAAAATCCTTTTTATGTGGATTGGGTTTGCATTTACATTTATATAATGATATAATGTTTCGAAAACGAAGTGCAAGGAGCATACACTATGTCTTATGTAATTGCTGCCGTGTCCACCGGCAATCAAATCAGCGCCATTGGCATTTTGCGTTTAAGTGGCGACAATTGTGCCAAGATTGCGGGCAAGGTCTTTACATTAAATAACGGACTATCTCTGGAAAATGCACCCAATCGCAAATTGCTATTAGGTTCTTTGCATGACAAGCAAGGTCGGATTATTGACAATTGCATGGCCGTTTACACCCGTGGGCCTCACAGCTACACCGGGGAAGATACGGTAGAATTTCACTGCCACGGTTCACCGGCTGTTTTGGCAGCCGGGTTGGAAGCACTGTACCTTGCAGGAGCAAAACCGGCGCAGCGGGGTGAATTTACCAAGCGCGCCTTTATGAATGGGCAGTTGGAGCTGACACAAGCGGAAGCGGTTATTGACTTAATTGAAGCGGAAACTTCCGATGCCGCTGCCAATGCCGCCGGACAAGTTACCGGTGTTTTACAGAAGAAGCTCTCCCCTATTTATGATGATCTGGTAGATCTTTGCAGTCATTTCCATGCAGTTTTGGATTATCCCGATGAAGATATTGAAGATTTTGGTCTGGAAAGCTACGAAAGTACACTAAAGCAAAACACCAAGGCTTTGCAAAGTTTGCTGCAAACCTATGGCCAAGGTCGTATCATGAAAAATGGCGTTTGCGCAGCCATTGTAGGCAAACCCAATGTAGGCAAATCCAGTCTTCTGAACGCGCTTGCAGGCTTTGAGCGTGTAATCGTAACGGAAATCGCCGGTACAACCCGGGACACTGTGGAAGAAACGGTCATGGTGGGCAATACACGTCTTCGGCTTATTGACACTGCCGGCATCCATGAAGCTACAGACGCTATCGAGGCTATGGGTGTGGAGCGTTCTAAATCCGCGGTCAAAAATGCAGACTTGGTTATCTTTGTTTGTGACGGATCCCAGCCGCTCACCCAAGAGGACAAAGATGTCATTGAAATGTGTATGGATGCAAAAAAAGCAATTGCGTTAATTAACAAATCAGACATCGGCGCTGTGGTCGTTCCCAGTGATCTTCCCTTTATCACCGTTATCCCGATTTGTGCCAAAACCGGCGAAGGCTTGGAGCAATTCCGGAACAGTGTTGACTTACTTTTTGCAAGTAACATGCCTTGTGACGGTTCTGTGTTGACCAACGCCCGGCAATTCGACGCCATCCGCAGAGCCAGTGAGGCAATGCTGTCTGCATTGTCCGGTCTGAAGCAAAAATTGACCCCTGATGCAGTGCTGACAGATGTGGAGGAGGCCATGAGTGCAATGGGCGAAGTCACCGGTGCAACGGTCCGGGAGGATATTACCGCCAGAATCTTTGAGCGTTTTTGCGTAGGAAAGTGAGAAATATGGTTTATTTAGACAATAGCGCAACAACAAAGCCTTGCCAGCAGGCTGTTATGGCAATCAATGAGGCGATGACCACCGATTGGGCCAACCCCAGCGCATTATACGGTTTTGGCATTGATGCGGCGAAAAAGCTGCGCGCCGCCAGAGGTCAGGTAGCTGCCGCTTTGGGCGCAGAGCCGGACCGGGTGTTCTTCACCTCCGGTGGCACAGAGGCAGACAACTGGGCCCTCCTGGGTGCTGCCAACCGCTTTGGCAAAAAGAACAAGCACATTGTTTCCACCGCCATTGAACACCACGCGATCTTAAACACATTGAAAGCTTTGGAATCCCAAGGCTATGAGGTCACCTATTTACAGCCGGACAGTGACGGTCAAATCACGTTGGACGCGCTGCGCACTGCGCTGCGAAAGGACACCTTCCTTGTTTCCATCATGATGGTCAACAACGAGGTCGGCTCGGTAATGCCCATCGCCCAGATGGCAAAGCTGACCCACAAGCTGTGTCCCGATGCCATTTTCCACACGGATGCGGTGCAAGGCTTTCTGAAAGTACCTTTCCAAGCGAAAACATTGGGTGCAGATCTGATCTCTGTTTCTTCCCATAAGGTCCACGGCCCCAAGGGCGCAGGCGCGCTGTATATCAGTCCCCGGCTGAAGTCCTTCCCTCCGCTTATGCTGGGCGGCGGTCAGGAATCCGGTATGCGCAGCGGTACAGAGGCTACTCCGGCCATTTTTGGTTTTGCCGCCGCCTGCGAAGCTGTGAGCAAAACCTTCACTCAAGATACCCAACAGGAAAAAGCACTACTTGATTCTCTTATTGTCCAGCTATCCCAGTTGGATGAGGTGAAGATCAACGGCAACCACGCTGCGCCCCACATCTTGTCCCTTTCCATTCCCGGTGTGCCGACACAGAACACCATCAATCTCTTGCAGGATACCGGTATCTGTGTTTCTGCCGGCTCTGCCTGTGCAAAAGGCCACCGAAGCCACACGCTCACCGCGATGGGCCTTTCTCCGGAAATCATGGACGGTGCGTTCCGCATCTCCCTCAGCCGGGAGACTACCCAGGAGGATATCGATTCCTTACTGGCCGCCATCCGGCAGGTACTTGCCTGGAAAAACCGATAAAATTACCGCCTGTGGAGTGTTATCTCTCCACAGGCGGTTTTATAATGGATTATTTGACTGTGCCGATTTGATAACGCAGGTTTATATAGGCTGTAACAGTATCTTCTCCCTCCGGAGTAAAGGCAGCCAAGGTCAGTTCGCATTGATACCCAGGCTCATAAGGGACTTGATTCTGAATATATTCCGGTCGCTGTGCTATCTTATTAATATAGTCCTTCATATGATCGCTTACCGGCTCATCGATATACCAGATATAAGTTCTCGACAAGTCTCCTTTGGTGATCGCTGCAGAAAGCTCACTTTCTGTCATTTCCCACGCAGGATGTTGCTTGCCTCCCACATTCTTGCCACCCACATCCGGTATTCCAAATACTGCCTGTATTTCCTTCGCAACAGACAGCATCTCTTTGGCCGCTTGTTCCGGTTGGTCCTGGCATTGCGCCAAATACCAAATGCCATCGCACATAGCTTCGCCATTTTTCTCAACAGGCGCAAGCTCCAGCAGTACCTGCATCTTCACATCTTGATAAGTAATTTCCAAGGGTGTCTTATAAGCATAAAGGCTATGCTCGGTCAGATCCGTTTCCTCGAGGGAAAGTGCGGTCAGCGCCTCGTCTTTGCTTTTGCCGATCAAGTCTACCATTGCCGCATTTCCCGGCGGCTCTTGCGGTTTCGGGGTTTCCTCGGTCTTTGGTTGATTGGCGCATCCAACACAAAGCAGCAATGAAACAATCAGCAAAATGGTTGATATTCCCTTCAAAGTCTTCATTGATTCTCCCCCCCCTCGATTTTACTGTTAAGCGGCGTTAACGTATATGTTTTTATCAAGCTACTATTTAGTTATCGTTTGGAATCCACTGTCAGTCCGTAATCCAAGGTGATATACACAGTTCCGTTTCCACCCTTTGCCTCTTCCCCGGCATTGGGATAACCGACCTGATATCTTATAGAAACACAGGTTGGCGAATATGTACTCTCCAAAACCTCAGTGGGAACAGCAGACAAATCTGTGCTGAGGATCCAGCCAACGAGTTTTATATAGTTCCAGCTCTTATTGGGAAACATCAGGCTGAACGCACAAACCCAACAGCAGATAGACGGTGTCTGTCTCCTCTATATGGGAGATGGTCATTGCCAGGCGATACTGAGGCGGCCAGCCTCGCTCTGTGTATAGCTGCCACGATTTTGAATCCTTCAGCTCGGTCATAAAGTCCTTGATAGAAGTATCTGCAACCTCGCTTAGATCCCAGTGGATTTCCATCTTCATCGATTCTTTTTCTAAGGTTTCCTGCAGCTGCGCCTCAGTTGTTTCAAAAATGTCAATGTCTAAGTCCTGCAAGTCTGCTTCTGTATCCTGTCCCATTGCAGTTCCCAGTTTTTGGGCAACCTGCAGGATTTCCTTTGCTGCAGTATCCGGTGCATTTTGGTATTCTGCATGGTAATCTATGCGAATAATTTTCTGCACAGAAGGTTGGAGACGCAACCAAACCCGGAAGGATACGCCGGCATACTCCACTGTCAAGGGGGTTTTGTAGTCAATGCGGAGTCCATCAAAGGGTTCTACCTCGTCCGCCTGCCAGCCCATTTTTTCTATAGCGTCATCCAGTGTGCAGCCAATAATGGAAGATAGTTTTTCGTATTCGGGCAGCACAGAAATATTCTTGGGGGACGCGTGATCGGTCGGCTTGGCACAGCCGGCACACAGCAATGCAACCACTGAAACCAATCCTATCATTCTTCTAATATACTGTTTCATAATATCCTCCTTTTTTTGGCAGCGGGTCTTATCAATTCTTTGCCGGCCTAAAACTGCCCTTCTTTACCAGGTATTCAGGAATACATATCTCGTAATATCAATTGCTGCACCAGTGCTGTTCCGCACACCGACAAGCCTATAAACTACCTCCTGCATGCTGTCAGCTCCGTATAACATCACCATTGCTTTACCTGGATAATATTGGCGAAAGTCTTTTGTGTTACTATAATAGGTGTTCCGGGCAGGATTGTTCTGGGTCTTTGTAATTGTATATTTAAAAACATCATCCCATTCAATATCATCAGGGTCAATATTTGTTCCGTCGAAATCTTCTAAATGACCATAACAATCATAATTCATAATGAGTCTATTAATCGTATAGAGGTTATTGGGATCCCGATATATAAACATTGCAGTCTGCGGTTGTAAAATGCCACGATGATCCGATCCGTAATAGTATGCATAGAAGGATACGGCAAACGTAATCTGAAGGCTGTCACTAAACGGATTGACTACAGAGTTTTCACCATCCAAATTTGAAGAGGCAGCGACGACATCTTCGGCAGTAAAGGACTTTAGCTTGCCATCGTCCCCAATTGCCATAAGCGTAGATTGGGTGACCAATACACCCTCTCTGGTGGTAGCATAGAGAATAGTGCCCTCTTCATTTTTTGCTTTTACAAATAAAAAACACACATAAGCAAATACCAAAACCGGTATGGCTTATGTGCGTTCCTTGTTTGCTTTATTTTTCCTCTCCGTATAGGAAGAAGGGCTGCTGGGAAGCGCAGAAATTACCATACCGGTTTGTTCTGT
>JAZOUW010000088.1:0-2089 GCA_045658385.1 Faecousia sp. | reverse complement strand
ATATCTCTTGAATGGTTCTTATTCAACCGGAGACATGGTAGTAGAGGGGGAGTTTTCGGTTGAAGGTTGGGCGGAAACCGTAAATTGGGACTTTGGTTTTGGCCCCAGTGTTTCTGTGCCGGACGTCAATGAACCTTCAGGTGCTCCTGTGGTAGGAACATTATGGGAGAATCATATAGTGGCTTATGTAAGCGAACTTAACGAGACGCAATGGAGTGTATATCTGCTTTCTCGTGAAGAGAAGGTGGAAGTGCCGTCGGCATTGAGCACGGATGATAATCCTGATGCGGCGCTGGATTACGCTGGCAGTTATACCGAAGGAGAATTGTCTGGATGGAATGTCCCGACAACGGCTGAAGCGCAGATGCTGCAACAGTCATTAGGCGGAGATGCTTTGTTGGACTTGAATGAAATGCTGACACAGGAGGGATTGCCCCCATTCTTGGATTATGAGCCGAACAGTTCAACCGAGAAAGCTCGGTATTTGTGCGATGATGGGAAGAAAAGCTTTTCTATGGCAGGGACGACGGCACCTTCTAAAGCGGGAGAAAAGAAAAAATACCGCTTGCGTTTGGTTAAGGAAATTATAGTAGATAAATGATAAACGGCTTTGTCAAAAGGGAAAAAATGAATATATGAACGGATAAAATCCGAATCTTTTTTGGAAGGAACGCGGATTTTCTCTATCTTTGCGAATAATTAACTAATTTTTAAAAGAATATATAAATTATGGCTTTTTTAACTGACGAAAAACTTCTTATTGTTGGAGCCGGTGGTATGATTGGCTCAAACATGGTACAGAGCGCACTGATGCTCGGTCTTACTCCCAACATTTGTTTGTATGATATTTTTGAACCTGGCGTTCATGGTGTAGCTGACGAAATGGCTCATTGTGGTTTCCCCGGTGCAAATATCACTTGGACAACTAATCCCGAGGAGGCTTTCACCGGTGCTAAGTATATTGTATCTTCAGGTGGTGCTCCTCGCAAGGAGGGTATGACCCGTGAAGATTTGTTGAAGGGCAACTGTCAGATTGCTGCTGAGTTCGGTGACTTCATCAAGAAGTACTGTCCCGATGTTAAGCACGTAGTTGTTATCTTCAACCCCGCTGATGTAACCGCTTTGACAGCTTTGATCCACTCCGGTTTGAAACCCAATCAGTTGACTTCATTGGCTGCTCTCGACTCTACTCGTCTGCAGCAGGCTTTGGCCAAGGAATTCAACGTACAGCAGGACAAGGTTACCGGCGCCAAGACTTATGGCGGACACGGCGAGCAGATGGCTGTATTTGCATCTCAGGTTAAGATCGATGGCAAGCCTTTGGCAGAAATGGGCCTTTCTGAAGAGCGTTGGGCTGAAATCAAGCACAATACTGTACAGGGTGGTTCTAATATCATCAAGCTTCGTGGCCGCAGCTCATTCCAGAGTCCCTCTTACTGCGCTATCAAGATGATTGAGGCTGCAATGGGTGGTGAACCTTACACTTTGCCCGCTGGCTGCTATGTTAACAGCGAGGAACTCGGTTACAAGAACGTAATGATGGCTATGCCCACCATTATCGATGCTGACGGTGTTCACTACACAACTCCCGAAGGAACTGAAGAGGAAATGGCAGCATTGGCTTCTTCTGTTGAGCATTTGGGCAAGATGCGCGACGAAATCATCGCATTGGGCATCATTCCCGCTGTTGAAGAGTGGACAAAGGAAAACCCCAACCTGTAATAACCTTTCAAATTAGATAGGTATTAGAAGTATACCACGCTTCCCGACGCTTTGTTTGTCGGGGAGCGTCTTTATTTTCCTCGGGAGGGGAA
This sequence comes from Faecousia sp., assembly GCA_045658385.1. GTDB lineage: Bacteria > Bacillota > Clostridia > Oscillospirales > Oscillospiraceae > Faecousia. Next base: position 275 of record JAZOUW010000088.1, on the reverse strand, counting down.
AAATATTTCCTCGGGAGGAAAATAAAAAATACGATGACGCTGGCGGCAAAATCGTGAGCTTTTCGTTGATGCCCCTTTGCCGTATACATGACGTCAGTGGCTAAAAATATAGCGACATCGGGCAGAAAAAAACGGAATTATTTTGTCACGTCAAAAAGTATATGTAATTTTGCGCCGCATTTAACGTGCGATAAGTATAATTAATTAATTTTTAACAAACAAAAAAATGATTGTAGTACCTGTAAAAGAAGGCGAGAACATTGAAAAAGCGTTGA
>JAZOUW010000087.1:0-3285 GCA_045658385.1 Faecousia sp. | reverse complement strand
AAAAGCGGATCAAACTGCTGATCCCGGTCAATTTGCGAAATTTGTTTCCCAGTAACACGCTGCGAAACTTTGCTATGTATACCATACCGGAACTGGATCCCCGTCTTGGAGCATATTCTTTTGATGAGATTTGCAAAATTATTCAGCACAAAATGGGTGCGGAGTTTACGGAAAAGCACATGAGCTGTGTCATCGCAACCAATGTAAACGACGAGAGAAATCCCTTGGTGCGGCTCATTCCGCTACCCCTGAAGAACGCTGTTATGAAGGCGATCTTTGACAGTGTGGGAGAAAAGAAGTCCTGCCTTACTTTGTCTAACTTAGGTCAAGTAAAGATCCCGGAAGCTATGGCGCAGTATGTCAGACGCTTTGATTTTATTCTTGGTGTGCAAGCAGCTGCTCCGTACAATTGCGGGATGCTGTCTTTCGGAGATACGATCTATATCAACTTTATTCGTAATATTCAGGATCCGGAACTAGAACGACACTTCTTTGCGGTCCTGCAGAAATTGGGGCTTTCCGCTATGGTAGAAAGCAACCAGAATGAGAGGTGAACGGCATGTACTGTATAAAATGCGGCGTGCAGCTGGCAGATACGGAAAAGAAGTGTCCCCTTTGCAATACGGTCGTTTGTCATCCGGATTTTGAGAATAAGTCAGACCGGACATTATATCCAAGTGATAAGCTGCCTAAGAGCACTTCCGGATCGAAGGCGTTAAACGGTGCAGTGATCCTTTTGTTTTTGATACCGCTGATCGTTTGCTTAGCAGCCGATTTGCACCTGGATGGGCACTTGGGTTGGTTTGGCTATGTTGCCGGTGCTTTGGTGGTTGGCTATATTGCATTTGCTTTGCCACTATGGTTCCAAAGACCTAACCCAGTCATCTTCGTGCCGTGCAATTTCGCCGCTACAGCCCTTTATCTGCTGTATATAGATTTAGCAACAAGCGGCGGCTGGTTTTTGAGCTTTGCGCTACCGATTAGTGTTGGCCTTTGCCTGATTACTTGCACAGTGGTTACACTGCTGTATTATTTGCGTAAGGGCAGATTGTATATTATTGGCGGTGCCTTCATGGCATTAGGCGCATTTATGCTGCTGGTAGAGTTCTTGATGGGTGTAACATTCCATTTGCGGTTCATTGGCTGGTCTATTTATCCGTTTTGCGTACTTCTTTTATTCGGTGGCTTGTTGATTTACTTTGCAATCAATCGTGCCGCTCGTGAAACGATGGAACGAAAATTGTTCTTTTAACAAATGGGGAGAATGTTGAGATGAAAGATAAGAAACAATTATGGCAGGCGGTAAAGTTTACTCTGTTTTCCGTATCTGCCGGTGTGATTCAGATTGGCTCCTTTGCACTGCTGGAAATCTTTATTAAGGATTATTGGATCCCGTATTTAATTTCTTTGGTGCTTTCCATTCTTTGGAACTTTACATTGAACCGCCGGTACACATTTAAGTCTGCGGCAAATGTACCCGTAGCAATGGCAAAGGTGTTTGGATTCTACCTGGTGTTTACACCCCTATCTACATACTTGGGTAATCTGGCGGAGGGCGCAGGCATAAATGACTTTATCATTCTGATCATCACCATGCTGGCAAACTTTGTTTTGGAATTCCTTTTTTGTAAGTTTATTGTGTATCGCGGCAAGGAAGACACATTGAATAAGTAAAGAACTTTTGCTATAATGAACTGCATAGAGCTTACGCAATAAGGTTTTTCAATTTCTGTAAATGAATAGCGAGAGATAGAGAGGTGAGTTCGTTCCGATGGCGGTTAAGCAACACGCGAAACAAAAAATTCTGATTGTATTCAGTGTAGCCGTCGTTTTGACGCTGCTGATGCTGCTTGCGCTTTCCGGTGGCAATTTGGCGCTTATAAAAAGCCTGTTTATCCACGACCTCTCCAACGAGGAAATGAAGGAGCTTTTGGCCGGTTTTGGGTGGCGTGGGTATATTGTGATTACGGCGCTGTCCATGTTGCAGGTCGTGTGTACTTTTCTTCCGGCGGAGCCCATTCAAGTTCTTGCCGGTGTTACCTTTTCATTCCCGGTTGGCCTTCTGTGCTGCATGATTGGTATTTTGTGTGGAAACTCGCTGATTTACATATTGCAAAAGACCTACGGGGATCGTTTGCGAAGTTTCTTCGTTAAGAAGCTGAACCTGAATCTGCAATTGATTGCCCAATCCAGCAAAGCCACTATTATCATTTTTATTCTGTATTTCCTTCCGGCAATTCCATACGGTATGATTTGTTTTCTGGCAGCCAGTTTGGGAATGTCCTACCGCCGTTATATTACTGTCACAATGGTAGGTTCATTACCGTCTGCTTGCATTGGTGTAGGATTAGGTTATATGGCCATCATGTCCAACTGGATTGTGACGGTCTGCATATTCGGAGTTCTTATCTTATTTGCAAGCATTCTGGTTTGGAAGAAGGACATGCTGTTTGACAAACTGCACAGCTACGCAAAGCGCCATAAAGGTGTAGCTCAAAACAAGGTTCGCTCGGTAAATGGTTTCTTGATGACCATTCTTTATTATGCCGTAAGAGTTTACCTTTTCCTTTGCGGTGTAAGATTGAAGACAGTCAATAAAATCGGCAAGCCGGAAGAACCCTCCATCATTCTGTGCAACCACGGTTCCTTTATTGACTTCATTTATGCGGCGGCATTGCTTCGTAAATATAAGCCGCACTTCATTGTAGCAAGACTTTATTTCTATCACACCATTTTAGGTTGGCTTCTGCGGCAGGTAGGTGCGTTCCCCAAGAGTATGTTTGCAATGGATATGGAGAATGCCAAGAACTGTTTGACAGTGCTGAAAAACAATGAGATCCTGGCAATGATGCCAGAAGCGCGGCTTTCTACCACTGGACGATTTGAGGATATTCAGAATAACACCTACTCTTTTATAAAGAAGGCTGGTGTCAATGTCTATACCATTAAGATCTGCGGAGACTACCTTGCCGATCCGAAGTGGGGCAAAGGCTTCCGCCGCGGTTCGGTGGTAGAAGCTGAGTTGGACCTGTTGTATACAGCAGAACAAGTGAACAGCCTGTCGTTGGAGCAGCTGAAACAAGGCATCGAGCAACGGCTTTCTTATGATGAGTTTGACTGGCTACAGAAGCGTCCCAATGTACATTACCGGTCAAGGCATTTGGCAGAGGGACTGGAAAATATTCTGAGCACCTGCCCGGTTTGTGGCAGAAAGTATACTATTACAACCAAGAAGAATGCGGTCAGTTGCGAACACTGTGGTTATCTAACATCATTAAACAACCG
>JAZOUW010000086.1:0-2891 GCA_045658385.1 Faecousia sp. | reverse complement strand
GCCGAACTCACCGGACAAACATCGCTTAACGATTGCAAGTTTCTCTTCCTTGCTGATCTTTCTGCTTTTGGACATAGAAATACCCCCATAAGAAACAGTTTTTCTTTTTCACTGTCTCTTATGGGGGTAGCATATCAATTTTGCAACGCGTCCTTTTTACTTGGGTATGGTGATGGTCAACACGATCTGGCTGTCCGTTTCCCGGCGCTCGGAAATAGCGGGGATGCCGCATTTTTGAATCCGGCAAATGGTCTGGCTTACGTTCTTCAAAAACGTACCTATATCCGCTTTTTCCGGTTTTTCCCCTTGGCCGGCGCACAAATTTTCTATGTATTGTTCTGCCCGGGCAACGCTCATGCCAAGACGCTGAATCGTTTCAATGGCCCGCAACTTTTCCGGCTCGGTGTTTAATTTCAGCAGCGCCCGGGCGTGCCGTTCGGTAAGTCCGGCCTGCCGCAGCTTATCCAAAACCGCCCCGGAATGGCGTAACAGCCGCAGCTTGTTGGCAACAGCGCTCTGGCTTTTTCCTAAAAGCTGCGCAGTTTTCTCCTGACTCATGGCATGCTGCTCCATAAGCAGGCTGATGGCCCTTGCCTCCTCCACAAAATCCAGATCCTGCCGCTGCAGATTTTCCACCAGCGCCGTCAGTCCGGACTCTTTTTCGTCCATCGACATGATTATGCAGGGAATCTCCGTAAGTCCTGCCATAATCCCCGCCCGCAAGCGCCGTTCCCCGGCAATCAGCTCATAGCTTGTCCCCACCCGGCGCACCGACAGCGGCTGTAAAATTCCATGCTGACGAATGCTTTCGGCAAGCTCCGTCAGCGCCCCCTCCTGAAAAATCTTCCGGGGCTGCGCCGGATTCGGTCGAATGGCTTTGGCAGGCAGAAATACCACCCGCCCGGTCTCCATGTATGTTTTCAATTTTTGACAATGCATCTGCCTATCCTCCTTCCGTTTACAAGCACTATTTTACGGAGAATTTACACAGAAACACCGCGAAATACGAACCTTTCCCGGGAAAACTCCTCGACAGAATTTCACACCGTTGTCAAAGGCACTTCGCTGTGCTACAATAAGGCAAACAAAAAGACATTTTTCTTGCGAGGTTTCTTATGAAAACACGAAAACTTTATTATGAGGATTGCCATATCCGCAGCTTTTGCGCCACCGTGACAGATTGCCGGGAAACGGAAAAGGGATTTTGGGTGGAACTGGATGCCACCGCCTTTTACCCGGAGGGGGGCGGACAGGCCTGCGATCTGGGCACCCTGGACGATGCCAAGGTTCTTTCTGTAAAAGAGGAGGACGAAAAGGTCCTTCATCTTTGCCACAAGCCGCTGCCCATTGGCAAAGCCGTTGCCGGTAAGCTGGACTGGGCGCGGCGGTTTGATTTGATGCAGCAGCACACCGGCGAGCACATTGTTTCCGGCATTATTCACCGCCTTTTCGGCGGCCACAACACCGGCTTCCATGTGGGCGCAGACACGGTCACCATCGATTTTGACGTTCCCATTGCTCCGGAAAAGCTTCCGGAAATTGAAAAACTGGCAAACGAGGCGGTATTTTTGAATCTGCCGGTTTCCTGCACAGTGCCGGCGGCAGACACTCTTCCCCAAATCTCCTACCGGACAAAGCGACAGCTGCCCTGGCCGGTGCGGCTGGTGGAGGTTCCCGGCTACGATACCTGCGCCTGCTGCGGTGTCCATGTTTCCCAGACCGGAGAAATCGGTGTCATCAAGCTGTTGTCCTGTATAAAATTCCATGAAGGGGTACGGATAGAAATGGTCTGCGGCGGCAGAGCCCTTGACCTGCTTTCCCGGATTTTTGAACAAAACCGGCTGGTAAGCCAGGCTTTTTCTGCCAAGATTCTGGAGACCGGCGCAGCCGCGGCGCGGATGAACGAAGTCCTGGCCGCAGAAAAGTTCCGCGCCGCCGCCCTGGAAAAGCAGCTGTTTGATGCCATTGGGCAAACCTTTGCCGGTAAGGGCGACACGGTGTATTTTGCCGAAGGTCTGGAATCTTCCTCTGTCCGGGCGTTGGCCGATACCATTGCCCGGTATTGCGCAGGCACGGCGGCGGTGTTTTCCGGCAGCGACGAAAAGGGCTACGCCCTTTGCCTTGTCAACAAAACAACGGATGTCCGCCCTTTGGGTCAGGAACTGACAAAAATCCTGTGTGGACGGGGCGGCGGCAAGGACGGCTTTTTCCAGGGCAACGTCCGGGCAAGCCGGGCGGAAATTACCGCATTTTTCGCCAATATGAGCTAAATTTGTCCTTTGCGTCAATTTTTTTCTGGAAAAGATGTGCCTTTTTTACAAATTGGATACTTTACAAGAAAAAAATGTTATAGTATAATAACAACGTGTGGGGTTTTCTTGAAACCTCGAACGATTATGTAAAAATGCTGCTTTGCGCAGCAAGAAGTAAATGGAGGAATTTAACTATGTCTGTTAAAGTTGCAATCAATGGTTTTGGCCGTATCGGTCGTCTGGCTTTCCGTCAGATGTTCGGTGCTGAGGGTTACGAAGTTGTTGCTATCAACGACCTGACCTCTCCCGAGATGCTGGCTCACCTGCTGAAGTATGATACCACCCAGGGCGCTTACGCTCTGCCCTTCGGTACTCACACTGTTGAAGCTGGCGAAGACAACATCGTTGTCGACGGCAAGAAAATCACCATCTATGCTAAGGCCAACGCTGCCGAGCTGCCCTGGGGCGAGCTGGGTGTTGACGTTGTTCTGGAGTGCACCGGCTTCTACACTTCCAAGGCGAAGGCACAGGCTCACATCGACGCTGGCGCCAAGAAGGTCGTTATCTCTGCTCCCGCAGGCAACGATCTGCCCACCATCGTTTACAATGTAAACCACGAGACCCTGACCAAGGAAGACA
>JAZOUW010000085.1:0-39303 GCA_045658385.1 Faecousia sp. | reverse complement strand
AGAGCTTCAAGTCTTCCACCAAGGTGACCGTCTCCGATGAGAACACCAGCAAGACCACCATTAAGGGTCTGAAGAAGAAAAAGACTTATTATGTGCGCATCCGTACATACAAGACTGTGGATGGCGTAAAGTTCTATTCTGGCTGGTCACAGGCAAAATCCATGAAAACCAAATAAAATAGCGCAAAAAAAACACGGCAGGAAATTTTTCCTGCCGTGTTACTTTTTTATTCCGTTGGGAAATACAGATTGATATCCACGTTGCCGTTGATGCCGGGGACATTGCCCTGATTGGTATACTGCCACATATCTACTTTGTGTTCGTAGGTCATTTCGTCGGAATACAAGGCAAGCCAAAAACCGTAGTCGGACAGCTCCTGCATATACATTTGCTTCCGGGAAAGGGTGGGGTTAAAATAGAGCATGGAATCATAACCGGCCTTTTCCACAGTGTCACAGAAGGCCTTGGTACATTCGGTAAGCAATCGGGCATCTACTACATCTGTCCGGTAGCCGTCTTTAATATATTCCCAGTCGTACACCAGCGGCATTTCCACATCCCAGTCTTTTACAATCTCCATGCAGTATAGGGCTTCTTCAATGGCCTCCTCCGGAGAAATGGACTGGGAGAAGAAATAACCGCCTACTTTTAATCCTGCCGCTTTGGCGCCTTTGTAGTTTCTTTGGGCCCACTCGTCTTCAAAAAGCACGCCCTCAATGGAGCCCCGGTAACCCAGGCGGATCATAACGAAGTCAAAACCGGCCTTTTTTACTTTTTTCCAATCAATTTTCTTTTGGTGGGTAGAAACATCAATGCCCCGGATGCAGGGCGCGGTGAGACAGGTCAGATAATCTCCCTCGTAGCCAAAGTCTCCGGGGGAAAACACATTCTCTTGAAGCGCGGTGGATTCCGTCTGGTTTTCGGTGGTTTCGGTTTGCGTTGTTTGCACTGTTTGCGCGGTGGTTTTTTCTGTTGCTTGGGGCGGGTCCTGGTTTTTGCGCTGATATAAGGTAAGCATCAGAAAAAAGAAGAAACAAGCGCAAATCAAGGACACAACGATGAGCAAGATGGTTTTCTTTGTCTGTGTCATAATCTCGTTAATGGGCGGCTTCCAGAGGCCGCAAAACGCTGTAGGCCTCAAAGCGCGTGTCGTGAATTTCGGTCAAAAACACCAGAGATACGGCTGGGTTTACCAAGCCGGTTTTCTTGGCAATGGATTCTGCCTCGGCGGCAACGCCGTTGGTCAGATAAAGGCGGGTGCGTCCCTTGGGCAGGGAAAATTTGGCGTCTCCCACAAAGGAAACAGCAAAATTTTCCGTGGCGCAGGAGGAGGCCAGCGTTTTTGCTGCTGCGGCAATGGCCTTGTCCTTGTCACCGTCAAATTTTAAATTGTCTGTATCCGGAAAACGGAACGCATCAAAAACCACCTCGTCAAAGCCCAGCTCTTTTAGCTCGGTGACGATTTGTACCAGATATGTAATGGTACCTTCCTTGGTGGGATCCAGCCAGTAGCAGTAGTCATCGTCTGCCCACAGGTGAGCGCCGCTGGCAACGAACAGACCGTTGGAAGTAGCGGTCAGACCGAAATGGTAATCCCGCAAAGCAGGCAGCCGGGCAATCAGATACATGCCCTTTTTGTCCAATGCGGCAATCATTTCGTCCATTTTTGCAATGTCCAGATCCGGATTGCGCTTTTCACTGACGGTGGAGGAATAGAAGAAATTGCCCTTGGGACTTTTCACATCCAGCATAATGGGCGTGCCGGCAGGCAGCGCGTTGGCTTGGGCAAACACCGTGGCGACGCTTTCTTCCAGCGCGGCGGCATCAGCATAGTAGCCGGTCATCTGGGTCAGTTCCCTGCTGACGTTAATGGCGTTTTCTCCTTCATTATAGTAAATGGAGAGGGTTTCCCCGGCGTCCTCCGGAACGGCGACTTCTCCCAGAGAAACTGCCGGAGGAAGCTGCATATCCACAATCGCGCCTTTATCCCGAGTATAGATCACGTAGCGCTGCAGCCATGTAAACCAGCAGAAAAACACCAGACCTGCCACAATCAAAACGACCAGCGCAATCAGACCGAAGCGCTGCAAAGCGCGCTTTGTACGATAAGGAATTTTCATAAATTACCTTTTGGCGCAGACACAGCGCCAGTCCTCCTTTGCGTAATTTTCTGTAACGGTAAGTCCTGCCGCGGAAAGGGCGGCAAGCACATCCTTTTTTCGGGTGTCCAGAATACCGGAGCAGATCAGCATGCCGTCCTCCTTCAAAAGACCGGGCAGCACCGGCGCTAAAGAAATGATCACATCTGCAACGATATTCACAAGGACCAGGTCATACGCTTTGGCGCGCAGCCGCGACATTAATTTTCTGTCGGCAAGAACGTTGCCGGTCAGGGCGGTAAATTCCGGACAGCCAAAGCCGTTAAACGCGGCGTTGCTCCGGGCAATGTCCTCGGCTTTGGGGTCAATATCGATGCCAATGGCCTCTTTTGCTCCCAGACGCAGGGCGGTAATGGACAAAATGCCGCTGCCGCTGCCCAGATCCAGACAGTCCGTTCCCTCAAGGGGCATTTTTTCCATAGCCTCCATTACCATCTGGGTGGAGGGATGGGCGCCGGTGCCAAAGGTAAGACCCGGGTCTAAAATCACCGGAATACGGCTCCCGGTGTCCTGCTGCGCCAGCCAGTAAGGCAGCACCACAAGCGTTTCCCCCACCGGCTGGGGCGGATAGTTTTCTTTCCAGCTTTCCTCCCAGTTTGTTTGGGCAAGGGGTGCGACAGTCATTTCCAGCGCCCCCAGATTGCCCTGCCGGCGCAGCTTTGCCAGCAACGCTTCCAGCCGGGAAAGACCGGCGCTGTCGTCGCTTTCCAGATACAGTTTGATTTGGGAAAGACCGTTTAGCTTTTGCTGCAGCTGTTCGTCTATGTAGTCCCAGCATGCCCGGTTTTCCTCCAGAAAGGCTTCAAATTCCGTCTGATCTTCAATCAGCAGGTCATCAAAGCCTGCCGCGGTTAGCGCGGCGGCCACATCTTCAATTCCTGCCGGGGCAGTGGTAACGGTGATTTCCAGCCAGTCCATAATTCGCTCCTCGTTTTTTTCTTATTTTACAACCAAAGACGGGAAAAAACAACAATCAGTTATTAACCGTTTCATCGGTAATGGTTTCCAACGCCTCTTGCTGGGACATGCCCTGCCCGATGGCTTGTTTGCGGGCGGCATTCACAGCCTGAATGGTCCGGATACGTTGTCCGTCCAGATCATAGCCTTTCATGGCCCACAGGCAAAGACTCCATGCAGCCATAGGTACCAGACAAAACAGGGCGATGACCACCCAATTCATGCCGGTAACATATTGCGTTGTTTTGGTGGGCAGGTCGCTGACACCAATAAACAGCAGCGCAACAGAAACCACCGTGGCGGACAAGGAGGAAACCAGCTTGTCTACCAGAGAAAACAGCGTACCCATAATGCCGGGAATAAACTTGCCGGACCGGTAGGTTTCATAGTCGGCGCAGTCGGCAACCATGGGAATGGGCATATCGGCGGTGGCGTAGTAAGCGCCGTAACCCATGCCGAAGAACACCACAAACAAAAGCGTGTAAAGGTTAACGGTGATTTGGAAGCCTTCGCCGAAGAGCTTGCCGGAATATACGCTTAAATTCCATGCCGGGTCACCTTTCTGCCACAAAAGGAGCATCACCAGCACGCCTACATAGCAAATGAGCGCCACTGCCACATAGGTCATTAAGGACTTTTTCTGTCCGTGCTTTTGCGAGGTACGTACCGTCAGCAGGAAAAAGGGTACAGAGAATACATATCCCACCACCATCATGGGAAGATACAGATTGTCGTAAGCGCCCATCATGCAGCTATAGAGCATAATCAGAACCGTCATATTGGTGGCAATGGACAGCGCCAGCTTGCAGCCGCCGCCGGCAATCATCAGCCGTTGCAGTGGCTTGTTGTTTTTGATGATGCCGATATATTCCGACACTTTCACCTGCTCCTGCTTGCCACCAAGTCCGAAATACTTGGTCCGGTCCTTTTCCCAGATACCCACCACCGCCAGCACTGTCAGCAAAACAGACACCACGATGCCAATGGGGGTCATGATTGCAAACCAGGTGGCGTTATAATCCCCGGCAAAGCCATCCCCTGCCACAATCGGGCCGATAAACTGCATGACGCCCATGCCGGCAAGAGAGCCAATGGTGTTAAAAACAGTAAACAGCGGTCTTTGCTTGGGGTCGTTGGTCAGCACTGACTGGGCAGACCGGGTAACAGAGGTCTGGAAGGTATAGCCGATGACCCAAACCGCATACAGAACAATAAACGCGGTATACCGCAGCCACAGCAAGGATTCGTCAATTAGCGGCGTTACCATATACAAAAGAATGACGGAAACGGCCATAATCAAATTGCCAAGCACCATAAAGGGACGGAATTTGCCGAATTTTCCGTCGGTTTTGTCCATGATTGCGCCGATGATCGGGTCGGTAATGGCATCAAAGACGCGCATGCCGGTGACCATAAAGGAGGCAAAAATCATGGCAAGACCTAGCACCTTATTGCCAAAGGTGGCAATATAGGAAAGAATCAAAACAAAGTAGACATTGGTCGCGCCGTTGTTCATGGGAAACAGCGCAAGCTGATAAAATTTTGCGCGATTCATGCCGTTAGTATCGTTCATAGGAACACCTTCCGTTTGGAGTTTTCTTACGTCCAGTTGCCGCCACCGGCGGTCTTTTTGTTAAGTCTGTAGGACTTTATGGGGTCAGGGGTAAAGAAAAGGGTGGCTTCGTCCCGGACAGACCCGGCAATGGCTTCAATTTTGGTGTCTTTTTCCAGCTTCACCCGGAAAGTAAAGACCTTGTTGCCGGTCTTTTTCGCCAGCTGCTTGCCGTTTACATATAGGGTAACCGCGTTGCAGTTGGAATAGACCTTGACGGTGGTGACCTTTTCCGGACGGTAAGCGTACCGCTTGGAGCAGATATGCACCATAGGTGCTTTTGTCCAGTAGGCTTTGTAAAGAAAAAAGCTGTCCTTTTTAATTTTCCGGTCAAAGGTAACAAGCCCCTTGTGATTCATGCCGGGCTCGCCCCCCTGGTTTCTGGCGTCGGCGGCAAAATCAAACATATTCCACACGTGATTTGCCCACATAAAGGGCCGCTTTTCAAAGCATTTTAGCATATATTCGTGGTATTTCGCCTGATATTCTTCCGTATGGTCGCCCCGGCGGGGGTGGGAGGAATGAAGATTTGGCATGCCCTCACAGCCGTATTCGGAATAGCCAAGACAGCGGTCGGGGTACATAAAGTGGAAAAAATCAATCCACAGATCGTTGAGGAAAAAGCCCGGTACATACCAGCCAAGATACAAGTTCCAGCTAACGATGTCCGAAAGGTGGGCAACCTTGTTAAAGGGCCCGCACATGGCATAGCAAGCCAGAGAGGTGGGGCGACTGGGGTCCATTTCGTGGACCAGATCGTTCAGAACCCGGTGGTTGTCCAGCATGTCCCGGTTATCCTTCGTGGAAATGGTGATTTCGTTGGAAAGTCCCCACGTGATGATGCTGGGATGATTGTAGTTCTGGACAATCAGTTCTTTCATCTGGGAAATGGTGTTTTCCCGACCCTTGGGCATGTGCTGGGAAATATAAGGAATTTCCGCCCAGACCAGTATGCCCCATTTGTCACACAAATCGTAAAAATACTGGTCGTGCTGATAGTGGGCAAGGCGGAGGGTGTTGGCGCCAATTTGACGGATGAGGGCCATGTCTTCGTCATGGTGTTCTTTTGTTAATGCGTTGCCCAGACCCTTTCGGTCCTGGTGGCGGGACACGCCGTGGAGAGGATATTTGCGTCCGTTGAGGAAAAAGCCTTCCCTGGGGTCCATCCGGAAATGGCGCACGCCAAACCGGGTGCTGACAACATCTGCCGGTTCGCCGTCGACAAGCAAGGTGGCGGTGCAGGTGTAAAGGTAAGGGTCCTCCGGACCATCCCATAAATGCACATCCGGAACGGTCAGGGTGATATCCGTGCCCCGGCCTTGGGCGACGGCGTTTCCGTCGGCATCGGAAAGGACGATTTCCACCGCTGCCTTTTCGCAGTTGTGCCAGGTGCGTACCCGGACTTTGCCTTCTGCGTTTTCCACGTCTGCGCTGACTGCCAGACCCTTTCCGCCAAAATAATCCAGATCAAAGTGGTACTGATTTACAATCAGAAGGGTCACATCCCGGTAGATGCCCCCATAAAAGGTAAAGTCCGCCTTTTGGGGGTAAACAAAATCGTTGACAGCGTTATCCACATGGACGGTCAGCCTGTTTTCCGGCTGCAAAAAGTCGGTAATGTCTGCCCGGAAAGTGGAATACCCGCCGTGATGGGAAGTAACGGCCTCGCCGTTTAAAAGTACCTGCGCCGAGGCGTTCACTCCCTGAAACTCCAGATACACCCGCTGGGAAAGCGGGTCAAAATCCGGCGCGGGAAAGGTTTTTTCATAGGTGCAGGTGCCGCGGAAATAGTCATCGCCGCCGTCCTGTCCGTCCCGGGCATTCCAGGTGTGGGGGATATTTACGGCGCTTTCGCTGCCGTCGTGGTATAAAAATTTCCAGTCGCAGTTGAGAAGTTGTTCCCGTCGCATAAACAAAAGCTCCCTAAAAGCCGATTTTGTTTCATTATTATACCAAACAACAGGCATAATTACAAGAAACAGTTGTTGGCAAATTGTTTTGGTGAATTTTGCTTTGTTCACAAAAAGGTCTATTATTTTCTTTTAGAATGTGGTACAATGAGTAAAACTATGCCCATATGGAAGGAGATTGCACATGGGACTCATGACGAAGCTTTTTGGAACACGCTCCTCCCGGGAGATTAAGAAGATTCAACCCCTGGTGGACAAAATTCTGGCGCTGGAAGAAGAATACAAGGCCCTTTCCGAGGATGCGCTCCGGGGAAAGACCGCCCAATTTAAGGAAAGATACGCCCAGGGAGAAAGCCTGGATGACCTGCTTGTGGAGGCGTTTGCTGCCATCCGGGAGGCGGCGGACCGGGTGTTGGGCATGCGCCCGTATCCCGTTCAGCTTATGGGCGGCATCATTTTGCACCAGGGCCGCATCGCGGAAATGAAAACCGGTGAAGGAAAGACCCTGGTGGCAATTCTGCCTTGCTATCTGAACGCCATTGCCGGCGAGGGCGTCCATGTGGTCACGGTCAACGACTATCTTGCCAAGCGTGACTCGGAGTGGATGGGCAAGGTACATCGGTACATGGGTTTGTCGGTGGGTCTGATTATTCCCGGCATGACGAGTGACCAGCGGAAAAAGGCTTATAGGGCAGATATCACTTACTGCACCAACAACGAACTGGGCTTTGACTATCTGCGGGACAACATGGCAATCTATCAAAGCGAGCTTGTTCAGCGGGGTCACGCCTTTGCCATCGTGGACGAAGTGGACTCCATTTTAATTGATGAGGCCAGAACGCCGCTGATCATTTCCGGCAAGGGGGAGGATTCTTCCAAGCTGTATGAAATGGCAGATATGTTTGTGGCGTCCCTGCGTAAGCAGGTTTTTGCCAAGACCGAGGACAAGGAAGTGCAGGACGATTACGACTGCGACTACTTTGTGGACGAAAAAGCCCGCACTGTGTCCCTGACCGCTTCCGGCATTGCCAAGGCAGAACGGTATTTCGGTGTGGAGAATCTGGCGGATGCGGAAAATGCTACCCTTTCCCACCACCTGAATCAGGCCATGAAAGCCAGAGGTCTGATGAAAAAGGACATTGACTATGTGGTCAAGGACGGGGAAATTATCATTGTCGATGAGTTTACCGGACGACTGATGTACGGCCGGCGCTATAATGAGGGTCTGCATCAGGCTATCGAAGCAAAGGAAAAGGTAGCTGTTGCCGGGGAAAGCAAAACCTTGGCCACCATCACCTTCCAGAATTTCTTCCGGCTGTATAACAAGCTTTCCGGCATGACCGGTACTGCCCTGACGGAGAAAGACGAATTTGCGGATATTTATATGCTGGACGTGGTGGAAATCCCCACCAACCGCCCGGTTGTCCGCATTGACCAGACAGATGTGGTGTATAAGACCGAGGCGGGCAAATTCCGCGCCATTATCCGGCAGGCAAAGGACTGCCACGAAAAGGGTCAGCCGGTGCTGGTAGGTACGGTTTCCATTGAGAAAAGTGAGATTTTGAGCAAGCTTTTGAAGCGGGAGAAAATTCCCCACAATGTGCTCAACGCCAAGTATCATGAGCAGGAAGCGCAAATTGTTGCCCAGGCGGGCAAGTTCGGCGCGGTGACCATCGCTACCAACATGGCCGGCCGTGGTACGGATATCGTGCTGGGCGGCAACGCAGAATTTATGGCAATGGACGCTTTGCGCAAGCAGGGTCTGCCGGAAGAGCTGCTGGTGGAGGCAAACGCTTACTCTGAGACCTCCGACCCCCAGATTTTGGCGGTGCGGGCAAATTACGAGGAGTTGCTTGCCCGGTTTAAGACGGAAATGGCCGAGGAAGCCGAAAAGGTGCGGCAGGCCGGCGGTTTGTTCATTATCGGTACCGAGCGCCACGAATCCCGGCGTATCGACAATCAGCTGCGAGGCCGTAGCGGCCGTCAGGGCGATCCAGGCGAAAGCCGGTTCTATTTGAGTCTGGAGGACGACCTGATGCGTTTGTTCTCCTCCGGACGAATCATGACCATGATGGATTCTTTGGGTCTGGATGAGGATACGCCCATTGACGCAAAAATATTGTCCAATGCGGTGGAAAACGCCCAAAAGAGCGTGGAAAGCCGCAACTTCCGGGCTAGAAAGAACGTTTTGGAATACGATAACGTAATGAATACCCAGCGTGAGGTTATCTACGCCCAGCGACAAAAGGTGCTTTCCGGCGAAGAGTTGCGCCAGAGCATGATGAGCATGCTTCGGGGGGTTGTGGAGTCCGGCGTGTTTGATATTTTGAGCGAAAGTGGCGGCGAGGTGACCCGGGAAAGCTTTGGGGCGGTGCTGGCAAAGTTCCAGGGAACCTACTTTGCCAGAGGAGCGCTGTCCTTTGACGAAGCCTTTACCAGCGACACCCTGACAGAAAAGATCTATGACCTGGCTGTGGAGTTTTACGAATCCAAGGAAAAGGCGTATACCCCGGAAATGATGCGGGAGCTGGAACGGGTCGTTATGCTCCGGGTGGTAGACGAGTACTGGATGGACAACATCGACGCCATGGACGATTTGAAGCAGGGTATCGGCCTGCGGGCCTACGGTCAGCATGATCCGGTCATTGCCTACAAAGAAGAGGGCTACGAGATGTTCCAGGCAATGATCACCGCCATCCGGGAGGAGACCATTCGCCGGATGTTCCTGGTGCAGTTAAGACCTTCCCAAGAGGTCAAGCGGGAGCGGGTCGCCAAAGAAACCGGCACCGGCGGTCCGGACAAGTCTGTGAAAAAACAGCCGGTGCGGAAAATGGACAAGAT
This sequence comes from Faecousia sp., assembly GCA_045658385.1. Lineage (GTDB taxonomy): Bacteria > Bacillota > Clostridia > Oscillospirales > Oscillospiraceae > Faecousia. The sequence continues at coordinate 29,824 of JAZOUW010000085.1, read as the reverse complement.
TGGTCCCAACGACCCCTGCCCGTGCGGCAGCGGCAAGAAATACAAAAAGTGTTGTATGCAAAAGGATAAGACTGCAGAACAATGAGTAAGATGCAAACCGTCAAAATCGGTGCTTTGGAGTACCTGCAAGCAGACAATTTAACAGCGCCCCATTGCTTTACTACCCGGTTTGGCGGTGTCAGCCAGGGGTATCTGGCGTCTATGAATCTGGGCACGCACCGGGGAGACACCAGGGAAAATGTCCTTAAAAACTATCAAATCCTGGCAGATGCCATCGGCTTTGACCCCAAGGGACTGGTGCTGACAAAGCAGACCCACACGGACATTGTAAAAGCGGTGGGAAAGGGGCAGCATGGCGCCGGTCTGTTTGGACCGGAGCTGGAAGACTGCGATGGACTGATTACCAACGAACCGGGAACAGCGCTGGTGGTGTTCACCGCCGATTGCACGCCGATACTTCTGGAAGACCCGGTGACCGGCGCGGTGGGCGCTGTCCATGCCGGATGGCGGGGCACAGCGGCAAATATTGCGGGTAAAGCGGTAGCGGCGATGGAAAGAACCTTTGGCTGTAAGCGGGAAAATATCCGGGCGGCCATCGGCCCCAACATTGCGCAAAGCTGTTTCCAGACCGATGGGGATGTGCCCCGGGCGATGCTGAAAAGCTTTGGAAATGAGGCAAAATCCTTTATCCGCCAGGCGGATAACAAATATTATGTAAACCTAAAAGAAATCAACGCGTTGGCGTTGCGGCAGGCGGGGGTAAGGGATATTGTCCTATCCGATGCCTGCACAGCCTGCGCGCCGGACCGGTTTTGGTCACACCGGATTGTGGGACAAGACCGTGGCTCACAAGGCGCAATTATTTTTTGTAAAGGGGTAAGGCGATGAAACGGATACTTGCATGCTTGCTATGTGGGATACTGGCTGTGGGAATGCTTTCTGGCTGTACCAATTCCGACAAAGCCTATACGCCCACCGGCGACGGCTTGAGCTATGACGAGGATTACACCGGTCCGGTTTACACCCGCCCCCAGACAGAGAATCAGCAAAAGCTGACGCTGACGTATTACCCGAAGGTCACCATGAACCCCATTTTGTGCACGGATTTTACAAATCGGGCATTGTTTTCTCTTTTGTATCAAAGCTTGTTTGTTGTGGACAGGGATTACAACGTAGAGCCGGTGCTGTGCAAAAGCTATCGTGTATCCAAGGACATGAAAACATATACCTTTTATCTGGACAATGCCAAGTTTTCCGACGGAGCAGCGCTGACAGCCCAGGACGTGCTGGCAACGCTGCAGGCGGCGAAAAAAAGTGACTATTACGGCGGGCGCTTTACCCACGTAAAGAAAATGGCAGTGGCCAAGGACGGCGGCATTACTATAACCACGAACACATCCTGCGAAAACCTGCCGCTGCTTTTGGACATTCCTATTGTGAAGGAAAGTCAGGTAAAGGCAAAGCAGCCTTTGGGCACAGGTCCGTACATTCTGGACACAACAGCAGACAAGGCTGTGCTGCGGAAAAACACCGACTGGTGGTGCAGCGCCAATCTGACGGTGAACGTTCCGGCAATCAGTCTGGTCAAGGCCACCTCGGTTACCCAAATCCGGGATGAATTTGAATTTTCGGATTTGAGCCTGGTGTGCGCAGACCCCGGCTCTGACCGGTACGCAGATTACCGCTGTGACTATGAGCTTTGGGACTGTGAGAATAACATTTTCCTGTATCTGTCTGTGAATATGGAAAGCGAGGTCTTCTCCAATGAACAGATTCGCGCAGCCCTCCCCAAGGCAGTAAACAGAGAGGATATCGCAGACAGCTTTTACCGGGGCTTTGCTACCGCCTCCAGCCTGCCTGCATCGCCGTTGTCACCCTATTACAGCCGGGTTTTGGCGGAAAAGTATGCCTATGACAAGGGAAAAGAAATGAAAGAGGCTGTGGAAAAAACCGAGCTGCCGGCAGATGCGGAAGTGACCATTTTGGTAAACAGCGACGACAGCCTGCGCGCCCGGGTAGCAAAGACCGTGGCATCCAACTTGAAAAAGTCCGGACTGAAGGTGACAGTATCGGCAAAAAGCACCTCGGCTTATCGCAAGGCGCTGAAGGCGGGAGAATACGATCTGGTTTTGGGACAGACCAAGCTGTCTGCCAATATGGACCTTTCCCCGTTCTTCTCCAACAGCGGCGCGCTTAATTACGGTGGCATCAGCGATGTGGCGCTTTACACCTTATGCACGGATTCCCTTGCCAACCACGGTAACTATTATACGCTCCACCAGAATGTGTTAAACGACGGAAGACTTTGCCCCATTTTGTTCCGCAGCTACGCGGTGTATGCGGTGCGCGGTCTGCTGACAGACCTGACCCCCGCCCGGGATAATGTGTTTTATTATTCTCTGGGCAAGACCATGGAAAAAGCGCTGATTCCGTCGGAAGATGCCAAATAAAATCAAAACTTGCAATCATAGTGCTGTTTTGATATAATCTAGCTATCTTTTGGGAAAGGATGACCGAAATGAAAAAGCTGACAGGCAAGAAAAAACAGATCGTCATCATTATTGCGATTGCGTTGGCGGTGATCTTATGCGTGGGCGTTGCCCTTTTGCTGATCTTCCGCGACCGGATTTGGGCAGGAGAGGAAACAACCGCCCAAACCACCACCCAGACCACAACGGTGGAAACCACCACAGAGGCAACCACGATTCAAACAGAGCCGCCGGTACTGTATCGCCATCCCCTTACCGGCGAACCGGTAGACGAGCTGTATACAACCCGGCCCGTTGCGGTGTCCGTCAACAATATTCAGGCGGCGCTGCCCCAGTACGGCGTCAGCAAGGCGGATATTCTCTATGAGTTTGAGACCGAGGGCGGTATCACGAGATTTTGCGCTTTGTTTACCGATCTGGAAAACATCAAGCAGATCGGCCCCATTCGCAGCGCCCGATCCTATTTTAACAACATCAGCGCAGCCTACAATGCGCCGCTGGTCCATTGCGGCGGCAGTGAGACTGGCAAGGCCGGCTACTATGACTTTAATAACAAGCTGACAAACTGGGAGCACATCGACCAGGTTTATAACGGCGCTTACTTCTTCCGGGATGAGGACCGGTATTACAAGCAGGGCTACAACTGGGAGCACACGCTTTTTACTACCGGCGAAAAGCTGCTGTCAGCCTTTGAAAAGAAGGATATGGACATGGTCAACGAAGAGGGCACCGATTACGGTCTTATTTTCGATGACGAGGTCGTGGTGCAGGGAGAGGCGGCAAAGGAAATCACCGTAAAATTCCTCGGCACAAAGACCACCACTATGAACTATGACGAAGCCACTGGAAAGTACGCTATGAGTGAGTACGGCGACGAGCTGATCGACGCCCTGACAAACGAGCAGGTGGCATTCAGCAACGTGTTGGTGATTTTTGCTGATCAGACAAAGCAAAGACCCCGCAAGACACTGCTGTCTTACTATGACATGATCGGCACCGGCACCGGCTATTTTGCCCACGGCGGCAAGATCACCAAGATCAAATGGTCCCGGAAAAAGGTCACCGAACCTTTCTCCTACACCTATACCGACGGCACACCGGTTACCTTAGGCGTAGGCAACACCTATGCAGCGGTGATCGATTTCGACGGTTCTGTAAAATTTGAATAAACAACCGGGCAGGTGCGATGCACCTGCCCGGTTAATTATTGCGCCTGCCGCGTTCATAGGGTCAAAAAGTAAAATGTTGGGTTTTTTGTGAATTTTCTGTTATCGGGGTAGAAGTCCGGAAGGTTTTGTGCTATAATGTACCTAACTATAGTCTGTTGGGGCGTGCGCGCCCGGAAATGATGGAGAGAGAGTATATGCTGGAACTTTTAGCACCAGCCGGGTCGGTGGAGGCACTGCGCGCGGCAGTACAAAATGGCGCCAATGCGGTATATCTGGGTTGCGGTGCCTTTAATGCCCGCCAGGGGGCAAAGAACTTTACCCCCCAGACCATGACAGAGGCGGTGAAATATTGCCATATCCGGGGCGTGGCAGTGCACCTGACGCTGAATACGCTGGTGTCCGACCGGGAAATGCAGGAAGTGGTGGCATTGATACGCCATGGGGCCCGCAGCGGTGTGGATGCTTTTATTGTGCAGGATCTGGGCGTAGTGCGCCTTTGCAAGCAGATCGCGCCCCATGTTCCCATTCATGGCTCTACCCAAATGACCGTCCATTCTCTGACCGGGGTGCAGCAGTGCGCGGATTGGGGTCTTTCCAGAGTGGTCCTCAGCCGGGAATTGAGCCGGGAGGAGATCCGCTATATCTGTCAGAATTCTCCCATTGAAATTGAAGTGTTTGCCCATGGGGCGTTGTGCATGAGCTATTCCGGACAGTGCTATTTGTCTGCCGCCATTGGCGGACGGTCCGGCAACCGGGGTCGCTGCGCCCAGCCTTGCCGCCAAAGCTATGGCTATGGCCGTTGGCAGAATCAGCATCCTTTGAGCTTGAAGGACAATTGCCTTGTGCATTATCTGAAGGACCTGGAAAGTATGGGCGTGGTGTCTGTGAAGCTGGAAGGACGGATGAAGCGGCCGGAATATGTGGCCGCAGTTACCGGTGTCTACCGACAGGCTATGGACACCGGCAATGTAACAAAGAAAATGATGGAAACGCTCCATACCGCCTTTAACCGCCAGGGTTTTACCGACGGCTACTATACCGGTAAAACCGGGCAGGAGATGTTTGGTATCCGGGAAAACCAGGAAGATCAGCAGTTTTACAAGGAAATGCGACAGACCTATGAATCCCGGGAAAAGGGTTTAGTACCAATCACTATGCATGGGGTGGTGACAGCAGGACGGTTTACCCTTACGGTCAAAGACCCGGAGGGCAGAAGCTGCACCATGGAAGGCGCGACACCGGAGCAGGCAAGATCTGCGGAACTGACAGCTGCGGCGCTGGAGGAACGCCTTTCCAAAACCGGAGGAACACCCTATTATTGCGCGCAGGTTCGCGCAGAGGTAGCCCCCGGCGTAACACTTTCGGCAGCAAGCATTAACGCCCTGCGCCGGGATGTGCTGAATATGCTTACCGCCCAGCGGGCCAGAGTGGAGGAAAAACCTCTTGGCAGACCCAGAGCTGTGCCGGCCTGTGCCGGCAACCGGCGGCATCCGGCATTGACGGTGCAGGTTACCAGCCGGGAACAGATTACCGGACGGCTGCTGAAAATGGCGCCCCAGGTGTTGTATGTACCGCTGCACATTTTGACCCGGGATCCGGACTTTTGCCGAAAACTGACCCAGCGCGTCAATGTCTGCGCCGTACCTGCCAGAATTGTCCATGACGGCGAGGAGGCTGCCCTGCGGCAAGACTTGATGACGGTGCGCAGCTTGGGCGTGGAGGAAGTGCTGGTGGGCAGTTTGGGCCTTATCAGGACGGCAACCGCCTGCAAAATGCGCATTCGTGGTGATTTTGGACTGAATCTTTATAATTCTATTGCGCTGCTTTGCGTCCGGGAACTGGAGGTTGCTTCCGCCACTTTGAGCATGGAAATGACCCTTCCGCAAATTCGGGATGTGGCAAAGACCGTACCCAGCGAACTGATTGTCTATGGCAGAATGCCGCTGATGATTACGGAAAACTGTATTATCCGGGGAAAAACCGGTCAGTGCAGCTGCCATCTTGCGCCAACAAAGCTTATGGACAAGACCGGCGCAGAGTTCCCGGTGATCAAAGACGGCGATACCTGCCGCAGTGTTTTGCTCAACGGAAAGAAGTTAAACTGGTTGGATCGGCAAAACGATCTGGACAGACTGGGTCTGTGGGCGAACCGGTTGTGCTTTACCACAGAGAATCCCAGAGAGGTGGATCAGGTTTTAGAAAGTTATGTAAACCCGACGCCCTTTGATCCCGGTGCATGCACCAGAGGCTTATACTTAAGAGGTTTAGAGTAATGATTATATTGGCATCCCAATCCCCCCGGCGAAGAGAACTGATGACTTTTTTGCGCGTACCCTTTGTGGTCCGGGTGGCAGATATATCAGAGGATATGGACGAATCTGCCGATCCCGCCCAGCAGGTGGCGCAGGTCAGCCGCCGGAAGGCAGAGGCAATTTTCCGGGAGCAAGAGGACGTGGTGATTGCCGCAGATACCATTGTGGTTTGCCAGGGACAGATTTTGGGTAAACCAAAGGATGAAGAAGATGCCTTTCGCATGCTGCAGCTGCTTTCCGGAAAAAGCCATCAGGTGATGACCGGACTGACTGTTTTGCATGGGGAAAAAGCAATTGTTTCTACGGAAATAACGGATGTTTTCTTCCGACCCCTTACCCCAAAGCAGATCCGGGACTATATCCGCACCGGAGAGCCTATGGATAAAGCCGGCGCTTACGGCATCCAGGGCGGCGCGGCGCTGTTCGTGGAAAAGATTGTGGGGGATTATTACAATGTTGTGGGCTTGCCGGTTTGCCGTTTGAGTCAGATTTTGGAGGAAATGGAATGAAGAATCTCTTCTCGAGTCGCGTGAAGATCGTGCTGCTGATTGCGGTGCTTTTGGCGGTGGTTCTGGCGGTAGTCAGCAACCTTACCGGCTTAAGCTTGCCGGATATGGTGGTCAAAGGGGTGTTGACCCCGGTGCGCGCCGGCGTCAGCGCGGTGGCGCAGCAGGCCCAGCAGATGTATAACTATATGTTTGAATATGAATCTCTGGCGGCAGAAAACGCCCGGCTGAAGGAACAATTGGCGCAAATGGAAGAAGATGCCCGCCAGGCTGATGCTGTGCAGCGGGAAAATCATCAGCTGCGGGCGCTGTTGGGTCTGAAGGAAGCAAACGAGGACTATGAGCTGGTGGACTGCTATATCATTTCCCGCAGTTCCCAGGAGTGGTCCAGCACCTTCACCATTAACCGGGGCAGCAATTCCGGTATCGAAAAGGGCATGTGCGCCATTACCGCCAACGGCGAAGTGGTTGGTCTGGTAGGCGAGGTAGGCACCAACTATGCGGTGGTCAAGACTGTTCTGGATTCCTCTTTGGAAATCAGCGCCACCATCAGCGCCTCCGGCTATAACGGCATGGTCCAGGGCGGCTACGCCTCTGGTCTGGACGGTCTTTTGCGTATGGACTATTTGCCCTCCTCTGCCGTTATCCGCAACCGGGATCAGGTGGTCACCTCCGGCTCTGTGGTGTATCCCAGAAATCTGATTGTCGGGCATGTGGTGGATGCCGGCTTTGACGATACCGGTGTTGCCAAGTATGCGCTTTTGGAACCGGCTGTGAATGTAGCCAGTCTGGAGCAGGTATTTATCGTTACCGAATTTGATGTCGGGTGATCTGTATGGCAAAAAAGTATGAATTTAAACCGGATAAGCCCCGGCTGGGATTTTTCAGCAAGCTGGTTCTGACCCAAAAGCAAAGAAAAACCTTGCTCAAGTGGGTTTTGTATGGGCTGACCCTGCTTGCACTGTCTGTTTTGCAGGATGTGCTGGTGTGCAGAGTGCGCATCTTCGGCGCAACCACGGAGCTAGTACCCTGCGGTATCTTTCTTATCTGCCTTGCCGAGGGTATGGAAAACGGCAGCGTGTTTTCGCTGATTGCTTCGTGCCTGTATTTGTTTTCCGGTACGGCGGCAGGGCATTATTCCATTACCTTTATTACTGCTTTGGCAGTTTTGGTTACCTACTTCCGGCAGGCATTTTTGAAAAAAGGCTTTGTGGCGGTTATGCTCTGCGTAGCGGTGGCCATGATTGTTTATGAAATGCTGGTGTTTTTTGTGGGGCTGTTTCTGGGACTTACCACCCTTCCCAGAATCGGCGGGTTTTTCCTGACGGCGGTGATGACGATCATTCTGGCGCCGGCAGTATATCCCGTAGTCCGGTCCATTAGCGAAATTGGAGGGCAGGCATGGAAAGAATAACCCGTAACCGGGCAAGATTTTTGATTGTTCTTTTTGCAGCAATCATCTTCATCTTTGCCCTTAAAATGTATGATCTGCAGGTGATCCAGACCGGCGGCAAAAAGGAAAACGTTTCCACATTTACCACCCTGACCCGGGTTAAGGCCTCCCGGGGGCATATTCTGGATACTAACGGTAATGTGTTGGTTTCCAACCGGGCCAGCTATGACCTGGTCATCAACCACTACGTGCTGATCACAGCTGACGGCACCAATGATTATCTTTACAGTCTGGTAAAACGGTGTCAGGAAGCGGGCATTGAATACACAGAGCATTTTCCCATCTCTCAGGAGCGGCCCTTTGTATATACACTGGACCAGTATAACTCCTCCTGGCAGAGTTATTTCCAGCAATACCTTGCCTATATGGACAATCTGGACTCGGATATCACAGCACCGCTTTTGGTAAAGCGGCTGCGGGAGCGCTATAAGATTCCTGCAGAATGGACCGAGGAAGAGGCCCGTTTGGTAATCGGTCTGCGTTATGAAATGGACCTGCGTAATTGCGTGGGTAGTTTGCCCAACTACATTTTCCTGACAGACGTCAGCGACGAGAATCTGTCTGCCATTGTGGAACTGAATATTCCGGGCCTTATGGTGGAAGCCTCCACCGTCCGGGAGTATAACACCAAATATGCTGCCCATATTTTGGGCTTTGTAGGACCCATGAGCGCAGAACAGTGGGAAAAATACAGGGATAATCCCGATTATTCCATGGATTCTGAAATCGGACAGGACGGCTTTGAAGCAGCTTTCGAGGAGTATCTGCATGGTGTAGACGGCTGGCGGGAAGACACAGTCACCACCTCCGGCGAGCTGCTTTCCTCCCGCTATCTGACAGAGCCCAAGGCAGGCTCCAATGTAGAGGTATCCATCGATATCAATCTGCAGCGTGTGGCAGAGGATAAGATGGAGGAGGTCATTACCGCGTTGCGCGCCGACAAGGAAGAAGATGGCCATGATGCCGAAGGCGGCGCTGTGGTGGCAATGGACGTGAAGACCGGACAGGTGCTTACCTGCTCCAGTTACCCCACCTATGATCTGTCCACCTTCTTTGAAGACTACACCGAAACCCTGAAGGCGGAATATGACCCGCTGTTTAACCGGGCGCTGCTAGGCACCTACCCGCCGGGCTCTACCTACAAAATGTCTATGGTCATCGCAGGTATCAATGCCGGTGTGATCACCTCCAAAACCGAGATTTATGACAGAGGTGTTTACAACAAGTACGGCCCGGACTTTGCTCCCAAATGTCTGTACTACACCAATTACGGCCAGCTCCATGAGGATATGACGGCGGCAACGGCGCTGCAGGTTTCCTGCAACTACTTCTTCTACGCGCTGGGCGATAAGCTCAGCATCAGCGCCATGGATAAAACCGCAAAAAGTTTGGGTCTGGGCGAAAAAACCGGCATAGAGCTTCCGGAATATATCGGCCAGCGGGCCAACGAGGAGACAAAGGAAGAACTGTATACCGGTGATGACCGGCATTTCTACGCTGCTGACCGAATTATCGCGGCTATCGGCCAGTCGGATAACAAGTTTACGCCTATGCAGCTTTGCGTCTATGCAAGCACGCTGGCAAACCGCGGTACACGGTACAGAGCCACGTTCCTGAACCGGGTGGTCTCCGCTGATTACCGGAAACTTTTGTATCAGAATGAAATATCGGTGATGAGTACTATGGAGATTTCCGACGATGCCTATAAGGCCTATACCGAGGGCATGTGTCTGGTTACAGACAGAACCGACTGGACCGGCACGGCATATTACACCTTCCAGGACTACCCGGTGAAGGTTGCTGCCAAGACCGGTACAGCCCAGAACGGACAAACCAAAGCCTCTGATAACGGCGCGTTTATTTGCTACGCCCCGGCGGAAGATCCCCAGATTGCCATTGCTATCTACGGCGAAAAAGCAGGTCACGGCAGCTCCCTTGCGCAAATTGCCAAGGAAATGCTGGATGTGTACTTTGAAGTGGGCGAAGTGGGCGACGTCAACACCAACGAAAACGAAATCAGCTAAAACCAAAAAAGCACTCTTTCAGATGAAAGAGTGCTTTTTGTTGCAGGTCGGATTATTTGGCGATATCCCGCGCCACATACACGCCGCTGGCAGAGGCGTGGGAAAGGGAGTGGGTAATGCCACTGCCGTCACCGATGATATAAAGGCCGGGATAACAGGTTTCCAGATGCTCGTCCACATTGACTTCCATGTTATAAAATTTGACCTCCACGCCGTAAAGGAGCGTATCGTCATTGGCTGTGCCGGGGGCGACCTTGTCCAGAGCGTAAATCATTTCGATAATGCCGTCCAGAATCCGCTTGGGCAGCACCAGACTTAAATCGCCGGGGGTGGCGTTCAGGGTAGGCACGATAAAGGCCTTGTTGATACGGCTTTCTGTGGATCGGCGGCCCCGGATCAGATCACCGAACCGCTGGACAAGGACACCGCCTCCCAGCATGTTGCTCAAGCGGGCGATGGATTCGCCGTAGCCGTTGGAGTCCTTGAAGGGCTCGGAAAAATGCTTTGCAACCAGCAGGGCAAAGTTGGTGTTTTCTGTCTGCTTGGACGGGTCTTCGTAGCTGTGGCCGTTGACGGTGATGATACCGTTGGTGTTTTCGTTGACCACCGCGCCCTTGGGATTCATACAGAAGGTGCGGACCTTGTCCCCGTACTTCTGGGTGCGGTAGACAATCTTGCTTTCGTACAGCTCATCGGTCAAATGGGCGAAAACCGCGGCGGGCAGCTCCACCCGGACACCGATATCCACCCGGTTGGAACGGGTGGGAATGTCCAGATCTTTGCACACCTGCTCCATCCACTTGCTGCCGCTTCTGCCTACAGAAATAATGCACTTGTGGCAGGAGTAGGTGTTTTCTTTGCATTTGACACCGTAGCCGCCTGCAATGATCTTCACTGCCTTCACGGGGGTGTCAAAGAAAAAGGTCACCTTATCCTGCAAATAGGCGTAAAGATTCTCCAAAACCACGTAGTTGATGTCTGTGCCCAGATGGCGCACGGAGGCGTCCAGCAGGTGCAGATCGTTCTGGATGCAAAGGGTCTTAAACCGGGTGCCGGCAGTGGAGTAAAGCTTTGTGCCTTCGCCGCCGAACTTCAGATTGATATTGTCAACATATTGCATCAGTTCCAAGGCGTGCTTTTGCCCGACATATTCATATAGTGTGCCGCCAAAATCGTTGGTGATGTTATATTTTCCGTCGGAAAAAGCGCCTGCGCCACCAAAGCCACTCATAATGGAGCAGACCTTGCAGCCAATACAGCTTTTGACCTTTTCTCCGTCAATGGGACAGTGGCGTTTGCTCAGCTCGTGGCCGGACTCGAACACCGCGATCTTCAGTTCCGGCTTGTGCTGCAGCAGCTCATAGGCTGCAAAAATGCCGCCGGGGCCTGCGCCGATAATAATTACATCATAATCCATTGGTATTCCTCCATTCAAAGGAAATCTGTTTTCCAGCGGTCATTATATCACAGATAAAACCAAATGTAAATGTTCCAATGTTTGCTATTTTCCCCAAAGCGCAGGAACAGCAATCGGGACGGATGCGGATGCAAAAATTGCGCTCTTGTTCGTTCATAATCTTTTGCTTTCTCCAATCAAGGCTGTAGGGTTTCCAAAAACATAGTATCATAATGGGAAGCAAAAGTAAACGATTGCTATTTTCCCAAAAGCAGTATATAATAACGCCATATCAAAAAAGGAGAAATCTATGGTACAGACGATTTCCGTACTGCCGGGAATTACCCTGCGGTGTTTTCAGGATGAACGGTTCAAGCAAAGCTGTTTGTCCGTGCAGTTTGTGCGGCCGATGTGTCGGGAGGAAGCGGCGTGTAATGCGTTGATTCCTGCGGTGCTGCTCCGGGGCTGCGAGGACGCACCGGACCTGCGGAGCATTACGTGGAAGCTGGATGACCTGTACGGCGCGTCTGTAGGCGCTTTGGTACGGCGCATCGGCGATTATCAGACCACCGGTCTGCATTGCAGCTTTATCGAAGACGCGTATACGTTGGAAGGCGATCAGGTTCTGGAACCCATGGTCCGGTTTTTGCGGCAGCTTTTGTTTGTGCCGGTACTGGAAAAGGGCGTTTTCCGGAAAGATTATGTAAACAACGAGAAGAAGAATCTTATTGCCACTATTGCGGCAGAGAAAAACGACAAGCGGGCATATGCGGCGGCAGAGCTTTTCCGGAGAATGTGCGCCGAAGATTCCTACGGCATTCCCCGACTGGGGGAAGTGGCGCAGGTAAAGGCCCTCACGCCCAAAACGGTTTTTACCCATTATCGCCGGGTCTTAAAGGAGAGCCGGGTGGATATTTTCTATGTGGGAAGCAAAGAGCCTGCCCGGGTGGCGGCGTTGATGAAAGCTCTGTTTGCCGGGGTAGACAGATGTTATGTAAACCTACCGGAACAAACCCCATTTCGTTCCACACAGGGCGGTGAGCATGTGCAGGTCATGGATGTGGCCCAAGGCAAGCTGGCGATGGGCTTTGCCTCCCCTATTACCAACCGGGATGCCCGGTTTGCCGCTATGCAGGTGTGTAACAGCGTTTTTGGGGGCGGCATGACCAGCAAGCTGTTTATGCAGGTGCGGGAGAAAAATTCCCTGTGTTATGATATCGGTTCTGCCTATTACGGCAGTAAAGGTATTGTTACGGTTTCTGCCGGCATTGATTCGGACAAAAAAGAGCTGGTCCAAAAGCAGATTCTGGAGCAACTGGCTGCCTGCCAGACAGGACAGATCAGCGACCGGGAGCTGACAGCAGCCAAAGAGGCGATCCTTTCCAGCCTGCGGAGCGTACAGGATTCTGCCGGCAGTATTGAAAGCTTTTACGCCACCGGCGCATTGAGTGGTATATCCATGGATCCTGCCCAGTACAGCCGGGCTGTGGAGGCGGTGACAAAAGCGCAGGTAATGGAAGCAGCCCGGACTCTGAAAATGCATACGGTATTCTTTTTAAGGGGGGATGGGTAATGGAAAAGCGAATGTATCCTGCCCTGGCAGAGACAGTTATCTGGCATAAGCTGCCCAATGGCCTGCCTATTGCCATCGTTCCCCGCCCCGGCTTTACTAAAAAGCTTGCCTATTTTGTAACGGATTACGGCGCGATTCATACCCGCTTTACCCTGGACGGGGAGGAAAAGACTTCTCCTGCGGGAATTGCCCATTATTTAGAGCATAAAATGTTTGACTTGCCGGGCAGGGATGTGATGGCGGAGTTTGCCGCCATGGGAGCCAACCCCAATGCGTTTACAAGCTATGATCTGACCGCCTACTATTTTTCCTGCACCCAGAATTTTGAAGATTGCCTAAAGCTGCTTTTGGAATATGTTTCTACCCCCTATTTTACCGAGCAGAGCGTCCAAAAAGAGCAGGGAATCATTGGTCAGGAAATTGGTATGAACGAGGACAACCCGGATACCCGGGTCTTTGAAAATCTGGTAAAAGCAATGTACCGCGCCCATCCCATTTCCACACCCATTCTGGGCAGCCGGGAATCCATTGCCCAAATTACCCCGGAAAGCCTGCAGGATTGCCACAAGGCCTTTTACCGCCCCGGCAATATGCTTTTGTGTGTTGTAGGAGACGTGGACCCGGAAAAGGTGTGCAGCCTCGCCCAACAAAGCCTTCCCCGGGAAGACAGCGTAGAGGTGCAGCGCCAGCAGGTCTGGAAAGAGGAGATGACTTGTCCCCGGACGCTGGTGGAAGAATACATGGAAGTGGCTATGCCCATGTTCCAACTGGGGTTTAAAAGTGAAGCGCCGGAAATGGGTGAAGAGGCGGTTGCTTGCGAGATTGTTGGTGATCTGGCGGCAGAGGCGCTGTTTGGAGAATCCTCTGCCCTGTATTTAAAGCTGTATGAGGAAGGGCTCATCGACACCTCCTTTGGCGGTGGCTTTGAAACGGTGGACGGCATGGCTATGCTCACCGCTTCCGGTGACAGCGACGATCCCAAGGCGGTGCTGGAAGCCATTTTGCAGCAGGCCCGGTATCTTGCAGAAGCGGGCATTCCCCAGGAAGATTTTTTGCGGATGAAGCGCAGCGCCATGGGGCGGCGACTTCGGGGTCTGGACAGCTTTGACAGTGTGGCGTTCCGCATTTGCGCGTACTATTTTTCCGGGTTTGACTATTTTAAATTCCCGGAGGTTTACCAAAAGGTAACAGCGCAGCAGCTGCAGGAATTTCTGGGCCGTGTGGTCACCCGGGAGCGCAGTTGTTTGTCTGTGATTTACCCAAAGGAGGCATAAGTATATGGATTATACAAAAATCGCGTTTCCCGGACTGGGTCTGGAAATGAACCCGCCCAGAGAGTTTTCTCTGTTTGGGTTGGACATTCGTCTGTATGGCATCGTAATTGCTTTCGGCTTGGTGCTGGCGGTGATTTACGGACTGAAGCGCAAGGAGCAGTTCGGTCTGCGGGAAGACGATATTTTAGATGGTGTTCTGGGCATCGTGCCCTTTGCAATCATTTGCGCCAGAGCTTATTATTGCGTATTTTCCTGGGAGGAATTTGCCAGTGACCCAATCAGCGTTTTGTATATCTGGCAGGGTGGCATTGCCATTTACGGCGGCGTTATCGGCGCATTTTTGGGAATCGTGGTATTCTGCCTCATCAAGAAAATCAAGCTGGGAACGGTGCTGGATTTGGTGGCGCTGGGCTTTTTAATTGGTCAAAGCATCGGCAGATGGGGCAACTTCTTTAACCGGGAGGCCTTTGGGGCAGAAACCGACGGCTTTTTGCGTATGGGTCTGTTTAACAGCGCAACGGAGGCGTATACCTACTACCACCCCACCTTCTTGTATGAATCGCTTTGGAATGCCGTTGGTTTTGGGGCGCTGCATTTTCTTTCCAAAAAAAGGCAATACGACGGACAGATCGCGTTGGGCTATGCAGCGTGGTACGGTTTTGGACGGACCTTTATCGAGGGACTGCGTACAGACAGTCTATACTGGGGACAGTTCCGGGTAAGCCAGCTGTTGGCGGCGGTGAGCTGTTTCATGGCGGTTGTTGCGCTGATTGTTCTGGCGTTCTGCAAGCACGATAAAAACAAGCTGTTTGTCAATGTTGTGGCCCAAAGGCAGGTAGAGGAAGCCGTTGCGCAGGAAACAGAAACGGAAGAGGAAGCAACAGATGAAAATTGCGACGAAACAAGCGCCCTATGAAAAGGTAATGCAGCGCAAGCGGCCCGGACATCGTAAGCCCTTGCGTCCCAACCTCCTTTTGGCTACCGTGATTCGTATTTTAGCGATTTTTGATTTGTGGCCCACCCATTTTACATACGACACCCACGGCATGGAGAAAATCGGCAGGAAAGAGCCCTGTTTGATTCTGATGAATCATTCCAGCTTCATTGACCTGAAAATTGCCTCCCGGATTTTCTATCCCAGGCGCTACGGCATCGTCTGCACCTCTGACGGCTTTGTGGGTTTTTGCATGGAGCTGCTGATGCGGCTTATCGGCTGCATCCCCACCCAGAAATTTGTCAGCGATGTGCAGCTAATCCGGGATATGGAGTATTTGCTGAAAAAGAAAAAATGCAGCGTGCTGATGTACCCGGAGGCCAGCTACTCCTTTGACGGCACGGCAACGCCCCTACCCAGAAAAATGGGCGTATTGCTGAAAAAGCTGGGTGTTCCGGTGGTGACGGTGATTACCCAGGGGGCATTTGCCAGAGACCCCCTTTATAACTGCCTGCAAAAGCGCAAGGTAAAGGTCCGGGCAGATGTGACTTGTCTGGCAACGGCGGAAGAAATCAAAGCTATGACCGTTGCGCAGCTGGACGCGCTACTGGAAAAGGCCTTTTCCTTTGATAATTTCAAGTGGCAGCAGGAGAACGAGATTGCCATCACCGAGCCTTTCCGGGCGGACGGCTTGAACCGGATTTTGTATAAATGTCCCCACTGCGGCGCAGAGGGGAAAACGGTGGGCAAAGGCACAACGCTGTCCTGCCAAAGCTGCGGAAAGGTATATACTTTAACGGAATTTGGATATTTACAGGCGGAGAATGCTGCCTTCACCCATATTCCTGATTGGTACGCATGGCAGCGCCGGCAGGTTAAGCAGGAACTGGAAGCAGGTACATACCGGCTGGAAACGGATGTGGAAATCGGCGTAATGGTGGACTACCGGGCCATTTACATGGTGGGCAGCGGAAGACTTGCCCACGACTGTGACGGCTTCCGGCTCACCGGCTGCGACGGTAAGCTGGATTATAGCCAGGGCCCTCTGGCTTGCTACGGTTTGTATGCGGATTACTATTGGTACGAGATTGGCGATGTGATCTGTATTGGCAATCAGGATGTCCTGTATTACTGCTTCCCCAAGGGTTGTGGCGATGTGGTGGCAAAGACCCGACTGGCCACCGAGGAGCTTTACAAGCTAAAAAAGAAGCGTCCGGAAAAGCAGACTGTCCAAGTCTGAAAAAGCGTAAGTATCCCCGTACAAACGGCGGGGCTTCATAAAACAGTATCCGCTTCAAAAGCAATCTTTTTATCCGATACTGCAAAAAACGCTATGGTAGGCATCAGCCTTACCATAGCGTTTTTCTTTGTCTTGGCATTAAAATCTTCACGTTTGAAGTGCGTTACAGTTTTGCGCTTTGGTTTTGCCTTTAACAAAGAATAGCCACGCAGAAATACGGGGAAAAAGACCGGGGCAAAACCGAATAATGTTTTATGAAACCCCGCCTAAAGTCCGGGGATGTCTGTTTAGCAGGCGTTTTCTTTGACAATGACGAAACCGTCTACCAGGTTTGCCTGTTCCAGCTGACCTTCAATAACAGCAGAGCGGTCCATCAGGTCTGTTAGAATGACCATGCCGTCGCGACATTCAATGCGCATGACGTTTTTCATCACAATGGAGCTTTCCTCCATTTTGTTTTTGTATACAGTAGAAAGACACATAGCAATCACTCCATGCTGGCAAGAACGGCGCTTAAGCGCATATTGCCTTTTTCAAAATCGGAAACAGCGGCCATGACCTGCTCAAAGGCCACACGGTTTCCGGCTTTTTCCAGCTGGGCGGCCAGATCTGCCAGTTCCCTGGCATGGGCGGCGTTGTGGCCGACCATGTATTTCATCAGCGCTACCAGCTCCTCCATGGGTGTGTGGGAGCAGTTGCCGCCGCAGCTGCTGCAGCCGCCGGCGCAGTCATGGCTATGGTCGTGGGCGTGACCGTCTGCATGGAGATGCTCGTGGTCGTGGGGATGGGCATGGTCATGCTCGTGGGTATGGGCATGCTCGTGGGTATGGGCAACACCGTCATGGGTGTGGGCGTGGGTGTGGGTATGCTCGTGGGTGTGGCTGTGATCGCCACCGATATGGTCGTGATGCAAATGCATAATAAAATCTCCTTAATATATGGTTTTTATTATTATATCCGTCGAACAGGCAATTGTCAAATGAAACCCTGCTTTGAGAAAAGGATAGAAACGAAACTTTACCACTGGTAAATAGTGAAAGATCGCCGAAAAGAGGGGAAAAACAAGAACATCGGCTAAAAACATTGGTTGACAGTTCTGCCCAAAAGAGGTAAAATAACAATACGATAGTAAAAGAAAAGGAAAGTGAAGGGCGATTATATGGGCAATCATGAAAACAGCCAGGGCTATGAACTGGATATTAAGCGTATGTTCACCGTGCTGTGGCGTCGTGCGTGGGCGCTTTTGCTGGCAGGTGTGCTGCTTGGGGCAATTGCGTTTGGGTATGGGAAAATTTTTGTGACACCCACCTATGCCTCCGGCATTAAACTTTATGTAAATAACTTCGTTAAAGCAAATGACGGCGCATATTCTCCCGCCCAGCTGACAGGCGCCCAGCAGCTGGCAAAAACCTATATGGTTATCTTGGAAAGCCGGCCTGTTTTGGAGCAGGTGCAGCAAAGGATCGGCCTGGAATACACCCAGAAGCAAATCAAAAGCATGATTGCGGCAGAGGCAATCAACGAAACAGAAGTTTTCCAGATTGTCGTTACCTGCGCAGATGCCAAGCATGCGGCAATGATCGCGGAAGCCTTTGCGGAGGTTTTGCCGGAAGCCATTGCGCAAGTGGTGGAAGGCAGCTCCCTTCGTGTGATTGAGCATGCGGTGGAAAACCCCAATCCCATCGGACCGAATTATAAGATGTATGCCCTTTGCGGCGCGTTGGTGGGCATCGTTCTGTGCGCGGCAATTATTATCCTTTTCGACATGATGGATACTTCTATTGATTCCGAGGAGTACTTAACCGGCAATTATGAGGAAATTCCTCTCCTGGCGGTGATTCCCCACGATGAAGCAGGAAATCACAGCTATTACAAAGGCTATTATACCACCGATGGCCGCAGGTAACGGACGGCAGAAGAAAGGGGCGTTGTATGATGGCGATTAAGCTTTTTAATAATAAAAGAGAGAATAAAGCGCAAAAGGAAAGCAACCTGGTCGGACCGCATCTGGGCTTTGCTGCGAAGGAAGCGTATAAATTATTGCGCACCAACTTGATGTTCTCCTTCTCCAATGAAGGAGAAGGCCGGGTGATTGGCATTACCAGTGCTGTGCAGAACGAGGGAAAGAGCCTGACCTCCTGCAACATTGCCTATGCTTTGGCAGAGGCTGGCGCAAAAGTACTTTTGCTGGATGCAGACCTGCGCAGACCAACCATTGCGACAAAATTGCAGCTTACAAAATCCTTGGGCATTACCAATGTGTTGGTATCCCGCATGGATGTGAAGGAAGTGATTCAGACCAGTGACATGGTGACCGGTCTGGATGTGATTTCCAGCGGCGACATTCCTCCCAACCCGGCAGAGCTGCTGGGGTCTAACCGTATAGGAAGGATCATCGATCAGCTGCGCAAGGAATACGATTACATTGTGGTGGACTTGCCGCCGGTAACGCTGGTGTCTGACTCGCTGGCGTTTTCCAAATATCTCGATGGCGTTGTTGTGGTCGTGCGAAGCGGCATTTCCGAAAAGAAAGTGCTTGCCGAGGCGATGCGCCGGCTGCATATGGTTGATGTGCGTGTTCTGGGCTTTGTATACCGGTCAGACGACAGCGGCAAAAAGCCTTACAAGAAACGATATTACAGATACTATAACGAATACGCAAAAAAGAATGAAAAATAATGGAAGCTGCCGACGCAATTTTGCGTCGGCAGCTTTACTTATTGCAGGGCGTCCCGGATGGCGCCAATGGAGTATAGTGAGCCAAAGCAGAGAACAACGCCGTCTTTTCCGGCTTTTTCTATGGCGACAGAAACGCCTTCCTCAATGGAAGCGCAGGGGATAGCCACAGTTCCTGCCTGAGTCAGATATTGGGCGAGGAGCGTGCTGTCCAGCTTTCGGGGGTTGGGGGGTGTGATGCATACAAACTGTTCCACCAGGGACATTACCGGCTTATACATTTCCACATAATCCTTATCGGCAAGTACGCCGGTAAGGACGATGATCCGCTTTTCTGCCAGATAATCCTGAATGTTTTTCACCAGCGCCTCAATGCACTGGGCGTTGTGACCGCCGTCGATGATAAACAACGGGTCATGGCGCATAATGTCAAACCGACCGGGCCAGGAAACGGTGGCGATGCCCTGACGGATATGGTCCTCGCTAATGTTCCAGCCTTTTTTGATCAGCGTATCCGCAACAGAAAGCACCACAGCGGCATTGTGCAGCTGATGGTCACCCAAAAGAGGCAGCTGCAGCGCCTTTCTTTTGCCGCAGTCAAACACCTGACCCTCCAGACCGTGGCGCAGCAGGCGCAGACTTTCAAAATCTGCCTTGGTCAGGCAAACCTGCTTTTGGGCGCAAACTTCTTCAAAAACAGCTTCCACAGAGGCCGCCCCCCGATAGACAACGGCATCGCCGCCCTCTTTGAAAATGCCGGCCTTGGTGCGGGCAATTTCTTCCACGGTGCTGCCCAGCACGTCGGTATGGTCCAGACCGATGTTGGTAATCACCGCTACCTCCGGGCAGGGAATCACGTTGGTAGAGTCCAGCGCGCCGCCCATACCCACTTCCAGAACAACAATGTCGCATTTGTTCCGGTAAAAGTATTCAAAGGCAATGCAGCTGACCAATTCAAACTCCGTGGGGGATTCCTCCATGGACTGGGCAAAGGGCTTGACCCATTGGGTGATTTCCGCCAGCTCCTCATCGGAAATGGGTTCGCCGTCAATTTGCATCCGCTCGTTAAAGCGGTAAATATAGGGGGAGGTGTAAAGTCCTGTGCGGAAGCCTGCCTTGCGCAAAATGTTGGCAGTCATAGCGGCGGTAGAGCCTTTGCCGTTGGTGCCGGCAATATGCACGTACTTCAGCTTTTCGTGGGGATTGCCCAGCAAGGACAGAAGCTTTTGGGTTCTGCCAAGACCGGGAATGCTGCCCTTCCAGCACACGGAGTGGATATATTCGATTGCCTGTTCAGCAGTCATTTTTCTTCTCTTCCTTCTTCATGTTTTTCGGAGGCCATACCCCAAGCCGGTGGAATAGACCCGTTTTGATCAGCAGGTACAAAACTGCCACTTCCAGCACCAGCGTGAGAGCAAACTGGATGCCCCGGGAGATCAGGTTGGCATAAAGGGCAGCCCAGAAGGTGGCGCTGTTGTAAACCCATGCCAGAGTGATGCTTTGATACAGCACAGAGCCAAGGACCACCGGAGGCAGATAGCTCAACGCCAGCCGGCATACCGAGGCCTTTTTCGCCAGAAAATAACGGAACAGTCCGCCACATACACCGTAAAGGATTGCGGGGGGACAAAACACCGGGTTAAAGCCAAACTGCATCAGACTACCGGTAAAGTCTGCTACAAAGCCGGTCAGCGCGCCGGCAAGGGGACCAAATAAAACGCCGGACAAAAACAGCGGGAATTTATCCAAAGACCAGCGAACCCCGCCCGGTTGCGCGTAGCTGAGCACCCGGGCCATAACGATGCTGATTGCAGCAAGCAGGGCGCAGTAAGCAATGGTTTTTGTGGCAATGCGGTAATGTTGTTTCATAAAAAATACCTCCTTTATGTCAGGCATCAGGCAAACAAAAAACCCATACCAAAGGTATGGGGAGATACAATATGCCTAACACCCGGGGCAACGCCCCAGAGTATCGCCTTCCATAAAGGAGCGTATCCATTTATGGCGCAGCGGGTGCGGATACCTCATCGCGGACGAAGTCCTTCGTCTGTCACACAACTCCCCATTTTGACAGCACTTCACGCGAGATTTCCTACTCTGTTCCAACCTATCATACACGATAGTTTTGAAAAAGTAAATATGTTTTTCTCGAAAAGGGCGAAAAAAGGCAGGAAAATCGCGGCATAGCCCAAAAGATGCGCCGCGACAGGTTATTTTATAATGTAGAGAGTGCCTTGCATGCGGTCAATGGTAACCTCCGTGGGACGCCAGATTGTATCGGTGGGGCTTTTGTCCACATCATGAAGGCTGAATATCACCATCTTTTTCCTTTCAGCCGGCCTTGTATTTTGGGTAGAAAACAAACTGTTTCAAAAAGAAATCGGCTGTTGCCTGTCCGCCCCAACATCTTTCATCCTAATTTGTATGATTGGTGCTGTTTTCACCATTTTAACATTCTACACACTGGAAATCCCCCTCTTCAAAGATCCCGTGTCGGGGAACTATGGCTTTCAGAAAAGACAAAAAATAGTGTTCGCACAAATTAATCTATACAACAATAAAAGCCTGGAATAACGATTA
Organism: Faecousia sp.; assembly: GCA_045658385.1. Taxonomy (GTDB): domain Bacteria; phylum Bacillota; class Clostridia; order Oscillospirales; family Oscillospiraceae; genus Faecousia. Next base: position 8,198 of record JAZOUW010000085.1, on the reverse strand, counting down.
TATCATACTTGTATAAAGGCTTTATTCAGTAAAATGCTCAAAATTTAGTAAAAGGCTGTTGCAAAACAAAAAGTTTTGCAACAGCCACCTAACCCGAAGGTGTTCAAGTGACATAAATGCTGTTATGCAGCAACATATCCACTCTGTATTAGTAATTCTCTCAGATTTAGCATGTCTAGGTCGAGTTCCTCTGAAGAAAAAACGATTAGATGTATTAGGTAGTTCTCTCCGGTTTGTTGGATGTTGACAGTGCTATTGCTTGGGAGTTGTCCGGGCAATAGTTCGATAGACTTAATAGCGTCATCACCACAGTAAACAAAATGCCATTCTTGTTCGAAAATAGGGGCATCCAGATGTGAAAATCTCCGAATCCCAGCACCCTTAACCCATGCTAGGGAAGTATATTTTTGGGTTGCACTTGCGCTTTTAATTCTATTGATATGCCAAAAGCCTAGTATATCTCTCGTTGCATAAGCCAATGCAAGATTTCCTTCGTTTGTTCGAGTTTGAAAAACACAAAACTCATCTCCGTTGCTGTCAATATCCAGCTGTTCCACATATGAAATGGGATCTGTGTTAAGATTAGCAAAATGTACTGCAACGGAGAACCTATGTGTTTTCCAAACTATAACTGCAGTTGCAAGAAGCACTAAAAGAGTTCCGATACATATAACAAGAATTTTTTGGGGTTTCACGTTTCCTACCTCATCTTATAAAAGCTAATTAATATTCCAAAGCATAGGGGTATTCAGGCAAACAAGGATGAATTGTAACCACAGCTTTGCTTTCTGGTCCGGAAATGGAGATGCTAGTTATTCGATCAGAAACCGGTCCTGCAGCCCAATTGTTATATGCATAGCAAGCTCTGGAAATAGAGTTGTAATGAGTAGGTGTACTATAAAGAACCTTGGTGCCGGCAATTTGTGCCGGGATAGGAGATGATGTCCCATCTCCATTTTGACTCCACGAATCTATATCTACAATATATGCTACGGAGGTTTGACATTTTGTTGCAATCAAAACAAGGTCCTGATCATAATCAGTTTGGCTTTCCAGACGAACATAAGAGAATACTGCGGATGTGCTATTTTCCCACCTATAGACTACATCTGTGGGATCAATATCTGAAACCGTTCGAAGGCTACTCCATACAGAGGAAAGGACATCATACACAGTAGAAGTTACGGGAGCAACAGAACTCGCTCCAGCAGAAACAATTTTCTTTAAAAAAGTTGTTGTACCAGCTTTCCAATCTACGCTGTATTTTACCGTTTTCATTAGCTATCTATACACAAATTGTCTCAGATATTTTTGTTTATGATGTAATTACTATAAATCCGCGTGTTAAGGGTTAAGTGTTTCTTTTTTGCAATAATCCTTAATCCTTTTTTCTATATTCAGATCATAGTCGAAGAGATTTTTTGCAATGCTTCTCGTCAAAACTGCTAAGCATATGAAAATAAATGGTTGAAGAATCAGCAGGCCTAAAATAGAGAGCATAACAACAGGGTGTTTATTCAGATCAAACTCAAGCTGATAATCGTGCAGATAGACCACAACAGGAATAAGCAGCAACGTACTTATTATTGCAAAAAAACAAACACTCTAGACATTGTTTTTAAATAGTCAAACATACTACCTCTTGGTTTTTGTTTCTAAATAGCATAAGCTTATTTATTTGCTCTCAAATAAGATTCGATTTCAGAAACAAACAAATCAAAATCCACACCGATCACCGAAATATTGGAAAACTGGTTCGCGCGTGCAACTTGATCATCTGCCACATTCAGGGAGTACACCTTGTTGCCTGTTACAGCAAATCTGCCCTGAGGTCCACTTAAAATGGTGTAGGTGCCACTTTCGTTCTTTCTGGCAAAAATCATGAATTTATCATCGGCTTCCATAAGAGGATCATCCTCAACTTCATACATTGTCTTATCAACAATGCCACCAGTCATAATGATTTCAATATTTCTCACCTTTTCGCCATAAATTTCATTAAGAACTTCTGCATAGTACTTGGTCTTAATAATACCATTTTCCTCGTAGCTTTCCATCGTGTTAATGGATACATATGCAATTAGATCGCTATTTTCTGTAAGTTCCTGTACATCTTCATAATTGTAGATCCAGCTTGCCCGCATAACAACTTTTTCCAGCTTCTCTTCTGCTTGCCCACCACAAGCAACTATAGTACAGACAAGTAGCAGACATAGCATTGCAACTATAATCTTTTTCATAACACTTCCCCCTCACTTTTAGTAGATTGCATTTACACCATTAATATCATCTGGCTGTGGGGCAGTTAGTGAATATCCACCATATCTACTGTTTGTGCCCCAGGTGTATCCATTCATTATAGTTCTGGTTATTCCATTGTCTGCCAAGCCATAAACATGACCAAACTCATGTACAACAACAGATTTTAAAGCACCATCGTTTTCCCATGTGCTCGTCGCGCTTTTATTTAGAATAAGTGACTGGGATGCAACATAGAACCAAGGATCCCACGATGTACTCACCATTCCGTCCCACTCAACATCTGGGTATTGAGCTACGGCACAATAAACAAAGTTTCCACCGCCGTAACTTATTGTTGCATCAACATTGGCTGCATTCCACGCTGTGGCACCCTGGCTAAAGAATTGAATAGCGCGAGAACCAACAAAGTTATCGTAATAATAATGGATTGCTGTTGTGTTCCATTTAAACCCAATAAATTGATAAGCAGACGCAGAGTTTGTCAGCGAGAGGAACAACACCATGCACAGTGTAAGTGCTATAGTTTTCTTAATAAATTTCATTATCTACCTCCTATAAACTATGTTTGATAATGTACCTGTTGTATAAATTATCCCATCCGTCCTGTCAACTTTTGAGTTTGCGTATCAATATTGTAAATCAAATTTATTGGTTTGCAGATTTAATACCCATACAAACTCTTATTGAATAAGAGACTGTGTATCTCTTATTCATAAAAATGATAGCATATGTCAAATTAGTAGCCAGTGTTGTTATGGCTACCACCATCGAGTAAAGTTATAGTGGCTGCATTTTCCGGAATGGTTATGCTCGTCATTGTAAAAATCATGATGGACAGAGGAAGATGGATGTTAATTTCTTCATGTTCATACTCTTTTTGCATCGTTGGTTGATAGGGCCTCAGCGTAATTGTATGCGCATATTAGTCCCGCTTATGGTATGCAGAGAAACGCTGCACGCAAGAATACACGGCGTATTTTGCATTTGCGTAACCTCTTGTTTTAATGATAATGCATTACAAATTACTTGTCAATGACAAATTATTTTATAAGAAAAATTTTTGTCCTTGAAAGAATTGACAATAGCTGTTATCTAGATTAAAATATAATTGCATACATGGATGGTAGGAGGTGGGTCCAATGGTTTCCGATGACGCAGACAAGCAGTACTCTGCAGCTTTGGAAGAGAATCTAAAAAAAGCATTGACGGAACTGTTGGTGCTGAAGCTTCTTTCTGAAAAGGATCGTTATATCGGTGAGCTTTCTGCCGCCATACATGACCGAAGCAATGGGGCGTTGACGGTAGTCTTTCCCTATGGCGCGATCTATCGGCTGCAGCAGGCAGGGTATATTACGGAAAAGGAAAAGCGCAGCGCACCGGATGGCAGACGGCGGCAGTATTTTACGGTTACTCGCGAGGGAAAAACCTATCTCGATCAGCTGCTGAGAACCTATGCCCGCTTTGCCCAGGGAATCACCGACATACTTGCAGGAGGAGAGAGGAAAGAATGACGGACACTGTTTTGCAGTATGAAAAGCTGCTGAAAAAGCGGCTGCGGTGTACCACCGCCGTTAGGAAACGGCTCTTGGAAAAGTTTCGTGGTGCCTTATTGGTGTTTTTGGAAGAGACACCCGAACCTAGCCTGAATCAGCTTTATGAGGCATTTGGACCTCCAGAAGAGATGGCACAGGTTCTTATGACGGAAGTATCTCCGGATGAAAAGGCAGTGTATCGCCGAAACAGACGGATACGGCGTATTGCTATTGGCGTTATAGCAGTAGTGTTAGTGCTGTTTACTATGTACGTATATTTTGAGAAACAAAAACCACTGACAGTTATTAATGAAGCAAACGAGCTTGGTATTGTTTCAACCGAAAATGTAACGGCAGACCAGGAAGGATGAGGATTTGTGAAGCGTTTACTTACCATTTGTATTTGTGCTATCTTATTAGTTTCCATGGTTTTCCCTATCTCAGCTGCAGAGCAACCGCAAAGTGAATATGGTTTGGAAAGAGTTTTAGAAAACGGCCTAACCGTTATTGATGAAATCACTATCTATTCTATGGCAAGATCTACAGACAAACGCGTAGAAAGAAAGGGAACAATTAAGGACGGTGATACGGTAATCGGGATCATTGCCTTTGAGGCGGTTTTCCGTTACGATGGCTCCACGGTTTCCGTAGTTTCAAAGACTGTTACACAGACAGATACCTATGCCGGCTGGAGCTACAAGCAGAAATCGTTTACCTCCAGTGGCGGCACAGTCACACTGGATGCCAAACTGACAAAACTTTTGATTTTCAACAATTCCTTCACTATGACCCTCAGCTGCGACAAGAACGGCAACATCTCCTACACCTGACCTCGTAACGTATGCCGCATACTGAGAACACTGTGCGCACATTCCATATTGGCAAGCCACCGGAACGGTCCCATAATATCTGACTTTAGCATTTGAAACGAACCAAATTTCACTGTGCCATGCAGTGTGAGATCCTCCTGTTCCACATTCAAGTGCAGCCCTGCATCCGAAAAACGGTTTTCAACAATTACAATATGCAGGGAATCCCGGGACGCTGCAAATGTTGAGGCTGGATAATCCAAATACCAAGCCTGCTTGTCCGTCACTACCTGTATAGACGAACTCTGTTCCCCATTCTCACTGATATGAAAAGCCGGAATCAGTGCAAGAGGTCGTCCGTCCCGTGTCTGACATTTGAAATACCAGCCTTCGAAATATGGACCGGATTTGTTTGACCCGTGGAAAAACTTCTTCATAACATCACCATGGGAAGTATTCTCACAAACGCAATAGCCAAACCAGATACACAGTCCTTGTGATTGTCATTTCTGTTGTGTCTTCACGAATATACTTGTAACGTAAATTATAAGAGAACCCCGTTTGCTAGGGTAAGTATCGTACTTATCCAACAAACGGGGTGCGATTTATTATGTTACAAAGTATTCCTGCACGCTTCTGGATGCGTTCCTTTGGTTATTGGTTTGCTGTTTTTGCTCCAACGGAGATCGTAACAGTAGGCACTACATTTTTGCCTGTTATAAGAACGATCTGTAACATGGAATTATCTGTTGACCATGTATATATAGTACTCTCAAACATATCGGATGCGTTTTCTGCTTTATCGGTATGCGCTCCATACAAGCGACTCAATTCAGCAATCTGCGATTCAAACCATTGCTGATAGTTCTGCCCCGCATGGAAAGCAAATTGAATAACCTGAAGTGCGTCATCATGAAACTGCACCGAAGCAACAGTACTTTGCCCATCCAATGTATATGCATTTTTTGATTTATAAAATGCGTACCCAGTAGATGCCGGCGGCGTTCTGGAACTGTCTTCTTCTAAAGCATAGGGCAATGCCTCGTTAACCTGGGCAACAGATGCTCCCCAAGCTAATCCGTTATATTGGTACTCCCCATTGCTCTTGAAATCCTCCAACGACAGTTCGATACTGTCAACACTGTTGCCAGCAAAAACGAAATATAGCGCCAGCATCAAGGCTACTGCTATCAGTACAGTAAGAATGATGATTATTATACTCTTCTTTTTCATATTCACTTACCTCACGCTGATTCAAAAAAGCTCATTATGAAACATCCATCGGACATGTGCTATATTTACCCTTTGAACATTTCATATGATCTTCCAAACAATTATGTTGTCCCTCGTAAATCCAGAGAACAGTTGCACAATAGGGACACATCTCTGCACCACGGCTGGCATAATAATAGGCATAACAATCGGTATCAAAAAGGCCTAAGAAACCGCCTTTGTGGTAACCCTGATCAACTAAGGTTGCCTCACCAGCACATACTGAAACAGAGAAATTGTAACAATTGGTACATGTGGGATAAAACGAAACACCAGTGTTCAGCGGAAGGTTCTCTACAACGACGCCCAACCACGCGTCACTGTTTTCGGACTGTTTGATTTCATCAATGCGCCGCTGCTCTTCCTCAGCAATAACACTGTAGGATTCCAAAAACTCAGTGAGATCCTGTGCATGAACAGAAAAAGTCATGGAGAGTGAGAGGATCATTACCAAAGCCAATGTTAAAACAATTCTTATCTTTTTCATAACAAGATATTCCTTTCTGGATTAAAAGATTTTCAAACGGGAAGTGTTTGACGCTACGTACATATAAGCACTGTTCTATAACGTGTACACAGTTTGTTATCTCAAACAGTACCTATTAGGTGTTAAAAAAACATTCTACTCACCTCCTTTTGATGCATTCTAATTATAATATCGCACAGCTGAAATAATTTGTCAATAACAAATTATTTTGTAAGAAAAATTTTTGTCCTTAAAAGAATTGACAATAGGTATAATGTCGATTAATATATAAATATACACTTACGTGGTAGGGGGTGGGTCCGATGGCTTCCGGTGAAGCAGACAAGCAGTACTCTGCAGCTTTGGAAGAGAATCTAAAAAAAGCATTGACGGAACTGTTAGTGCTAAAGCTTCTTTCTGAAAAGGATCGTTATATCGGTGAGCTTTCTGCCGCCATACATGACCGGAGCAATGGGGCGTTGACGGTAGTCTTTCCCTATGGCGCGATCTATCGGCTGCAGCAGGCGGGGTATATTACGGAAAAAGAGAAGCGCAGTGCACCGGATGGCAGACGGCGGCAGTATTTTACGGTTACTCGCGAGGGAAACAACTATCTTGATCAGTTGCTGAGAACCTATGCCCGCTTTGCCCAGGGAATCACCGACATACTTGCAGGAGGAGAGAGAAAAGAATGATGGACACTGTTTTGCAGTATGAAAAGCTGCTGAAAAAGCGGCTGCGGTGTACCACCGCCGTTAGGAAACGGCTCTTGGAAAAGTTTCGTGGTGCCTTATTAGTGTTTTTGGAGGAGACATCCGAACCTAGCCTGAATCAGCTTCATGAGGCATTTGGACCTCCAGAAGAGATGGCGCAAGTTCTTATGACGGAAGTATCTCCGGAAGAGAAGGCGGAATATCGCCGAAACAGACAGATGCGGCGTATTGCTGCTGGCGTTATAGCAGTAGTATTTGTGCTGTTTACTATGTACGTATATTTTGAGAAGCAAAAGCCAATAACAATTATTGACGAAGCCAATGATCTTGGAATTGTTTCCACTGAGCATACAACAGCAGATTAGAAAGGATGAGGATTTGTGAAACGTTTACTTACTTTTTGTATTTGTGCTTTCCTATTAGTTTCTATGGTTTTCCCTGCCTCAGCTGCAGAGCAACCGTATGAGAAATTTAGCGAGGAAAGAGCTTTTGGAAACGGACTAACGGTGATTGACGAAATCAATGTATATCCGCAGAGCAGATCTACAGATAAACGAGCTGAAAGGCAACGTACTCTTAAGGATGGCGATACGGTAATTGCGGTTATTGCCTTTGAGGCGGTTTTCCGTTACGATGGCTCCACAGTTTCTGTGGTTTCCAAGACTGTTACGCAGACCGATACATATAATGGCTGGAGCTACAAGCAGAAATCGTTTACCTCAAGTGGCGGCACTGTTACACTGGATGCCAAACTGACAAAACTTTTGATTTTCAACAATTCCTTCACTATGACCCTCAGCTGCGATAAGAACGGCAACATTTCCTACACCTGACCGAACTCGTAAAAAGTAGCTGTACCACAAAACAGGGTTGAAATATTTACATGACGGCAAAACCCTATGAGGATGATCAGTGTGAATGATAGATCCTGGAGTGGCGTATAACTGAATAAAAAATTATCCCAGCTAAGCCGATTAAGGCTTAGCTGGGATAATTACTTGTAGCGCAAATACATTCCTCACAATGTGCAGGGTTCGTATTTGCGCGCCATGGTGACCCGTACGGGAATCGAACCCATGTTACCGCCGTGAAAGGGCGGTGTCTTAACCGCTTGACCAACGGGCCTGGTAGCGGCGACCTGACT
>JAZOUW010000084.1:0-33236 GCA_045658385.1 Faecousia sp. | reverse complement strand
GCAGGCGAGCCTCTAACTTGGCGGCCTTTTCGGCATCGAAATTCTGCTCGGCCTTTTCGATGAGGGAGAGCATATCGCCCATGCCCAGGATCCGGGATGCCATACGGTCGGGATGGAAGGCTTCGATGTCTTCCAGCTTTTCGCCCATACCGGCAAACTTGATGGGCTTTCCGGTGATGGCCCGAACTGAAAGTGCGGCACCGCCTCGGGCATCACCATCGAGTTTACTGAGCATAACAGAGTCGATATCCAGCCAATCGTTAAAGCTCTGCGCGGCATTGACGGCATCCTGGCCGGTCATGGCGTCCACGACAAGCATGATCTCATCCGGCTTGACGGTTGCCTTAATGTTCTTCAATTCCTCCATGAGGGTTTCGTCTACGTGCAAACGACCGGCAGTATCTAAAAACACGAAATCGTGACCACGTTGCCGTGCATACAAAAGGGCTTCTTTGGCAATTTGAACAGGATCGGTCTGACCCTTTTCAAAAACCGGAATTCCTAATTTTTCACCGCAAACTTTTAACTGCGTGATAGCAGCGGGGCGATAGATGTCGCATGCAACCAGCAGAGGGTTCTTTCCCTGCCGTTTCATAAGACCGGCCAATTTACTGCCGTTTGTAGTTTTACCGGCACCTTGCAGACCTACCAGCATAACAACCGTCGGTCCGTTAGGGTTGGTGGTAATGTGCTTAACATCACTGCCCATCAATGCCGTCAGTTCTTCATTCACAATCTTAACGATCATCTGGGCGGGACTAAGGGCCTCCAAAACATCCGTGCCAATGCAACGCTCGGTAACACCCTTGGTAAAGTCCTTAACCACTTTATAGCTTACATCCGCTTCCAGAAGTGCCATGCGAATCTCGCGCATGGCTTCCTTCACATCGGATTCCTTCAGGCGTCCTTTGCCTCTAAGCTTTTTGAAGGTAGCAGAAATTTTTTCGGTTAATCCTTCAAACGCCATAAATTACTCCTCAAGTTCCTGTACGGCATCCATAATTTTCCGGGCAATTGTCACAACATTTTCATCCTTATCGCCCAAAAGCTGCTCTGCAGCCAGCCGGATTGTCCGCGCGCCCTTACGACAGCGAAGATCCCGACCCATACAGCCAGTTTTTTGTTCCATGTTTTTCAGAAGCGCTTCTGTCCTGCTCAAATTGTCAAACACTCCCTGACGGCTGATGCCCAGTTCCTGACCGATCTCACCAAGTGACAAATCCTGATTATAACGCAATTCAAAGCACTCTTTTTGCCGATCTGTCAGCAAATCGCCATAGTAATCATATAGCAATATCAGTTCCGTTGCGTCCATTCCGCGCCTCCTGTCAAGCTTTTCTGCTTGATACATTGGGCATTATAGCATAAGACATTGTCATTGTCAAGTATTTTTCCATTACAGCACAACATATTTATGGATGAATCTTATACCAGCAATTTAATCTTTCAGACACAGAAAAACCGAGTTTATGATACAGCGCAATTGCACGCTTATTTTCTGAAGCCACTTCTAAAGATACCGAAGCACCACAAGTCAAACTGCACAAAGCAAGAAGTACATCGGTACCGGCACCGGGCGTCAGTGAGATAATACATTCAAGCACATTTCCGGATACCACACCAAGGCCAAGTAATGTATCTTCCCGGCAGACAAAGTAGCCACTGCCCTTTTTAAGAATTTCCTTTGCCCTTGCATAAGACATATAGGATGCTGTGGGAACATCACGCATACGGGCATTATACAACCCGCGCCAATAGTCCAGCGTTTCATTCTGCAAAGACATCAAAGTTGCGTCCGTCGGTGGCAGCTGCGCACAAGGACACTCCATTTTCCAAACTTCCGTAAACAATGGATATCTATCCGCTAAATCATCTCCGGAAGCATACACGGTCTTCGCGCCTGCCATCACGCAAAAATCGCAACATTCGCGCAAAAATCCATCCAGATCGCTAAAATCATGTATTTGAATATATGCACTCGCACAATAAGGTATTTCCTTTAACACCAAAGACGCAACGCCATAATCTGTTGTAAACACCGGAATGTCTTGCACCTGGCTCACCACCTTTTCATTATAATAACACAATTAAAAGAATTTGTAAAATAAACACTTCCAACATTTCCCTTACCAGATAACGACAATTTTACTTGATTCGACACAAATAATCGCTATAATAAGGCTGTAATTACCAAAGGAGGATTCCATATGAAAAAGATTATCTGCAAAAGAGAATATGATACAGAAAATGCCACATTGATTCAAAAATATACATACAGCACTTACGGTGATCCGACAGGCTTTGAGGAAATTCTGTTCCAGACTCCTGACGGACTGTACTTTCTGTTTGTCCAAGGCGGCGAAAACTCTCCCTATCCCCAAGCAGATATTTTACGTCTGGCAAAAACCAAAGTAAACGAGTGGATGGATACCCACTAATCAAAATAGAGACTGTTAGGCGGGGCTTCATAAAACATTATTCGGTTTTGTGAAGCCCCGCCTTTATGGCAGTCTCTATTTTTCTTGACAAATGTGCTATAATTTAAGTATAGATAAAATTTCGGGGGGGGATGCACCATTAAACGGATTGCCGTATTTCTATGCATAATATTACTTGGTGCATGCCTGATTCGTTGCACAGCTGATACGCAGTCAGCACAAATTGTTGCTACAACCCTGCCGGTTTATGATTTTACAATGCAACTCTGCAGTGGAACCGGTTTGCAGGTTACACGACTCATTACAGAGGACATCGCATGTCTGCACGATTATACGTTACAGGTTTCCCAGATGCAGGCGCTGGAGAATGCGCAAATGGTGATTAAATCCGGCGCAGGATTAGAAGACTTCCTGGAAGATATAACTATCGCAGCTCCAATAATAGTTGATGCATCGCATGGTGTAGCTCTACAATGTGGCGACGACCATCATGCTCACGATCATCATCATGATGTAGATCCCCATTACTGGCTCTGTCCTGCAAATGCAAAAATAATGGCAAATAACATCAGCGTGGCATTGGTAGATGCCTACCCTGAACATGCCTCGGTGATTGTTGAAAACCTAAAATTACTGGAAAAACAAATCAGCGATCTTTCTGACTATGCAGATGCGCAACTAAAGAACCTTTCCTGCCGGGAATTGATTACTTTTCACGACGGTTTTTCTTATATGGCGGATGCTTTTAATATGGAAATTCTGCAAGCAATTGCAGAAGAATCAGGCAGTGAGGCATCTGCTCAAAAGTTGATTGCTCTGGCTTGCCTTGTAGAAAAACATCATTTGCCAGCCATTTTCATAGAACAAAATGGCAGCGCATCAAGCGCAACAATTATTGCAAAAGAAACAGCTACAACGATTTTCTCATTGGATATGGCAATGTCCGGGGAAAGCTATTTTGACGCAATGTATCATAACATTGACACATTAAAGGAGGCCTTGGAATGAATATCGGTTCTCACAGCGGTGGCTGCGGTCATTCCTGCTGCCTTCGAATTCAAAATTTAGGCGTTAAAATCGGTAGTGAAACTATTCTTAATAACGTTAATCTGCACGTTCACTGCGGTGAAATGATTGCACTTATCGGTCCAAATGGTGCAGGAAAAAGTACTCTGTTAAATGCAATTCTGGGCCAACAGGAATATAGTGGTGTTATTTCTTTCTCCGTTCCCGGTCAAAGAAACCGCAAAGCAAGAATCGGTTATGTTCCTCAATGCCCCAGTTTCGATCCGGGAGATCCGGTGACCGTTGCAGACTTGTTTACATGCTGTATGAGTAAGTCTCCCGCCTTCTTCGGGATTTCCAAATCCATGCGCAGCAAAGTCTTGGAATGTCTTGCCCGAGTTCATAGCGAGGATTTAATCGATAAGCGTGTAGGAACCCTTTCCGGCGGTGAACTACAGCGTGTGCTTCTTGCCCTTGCGCTGGAGCCTCTTCCCAACATTCTGATCCTGGACGAGCCCTTGTCCGGCGTAGACGTGGAGGGTATGGAAACGCTAATGGATATGTTGGATGAACTGCGGCAGGTATATGACCTTTCCATTTTGATCACGACACATGATTTTGGCATGCTGGAAACCTACGCCAATCAGGTAGTCTTATTGGATATGAATATCCTGTGCCAAGGAACTCCCAGTGAAGTTCTGAATTCCGACGCATTCCGTCGTGTGTTTCATCGAAAAGGAGGCGCAGAATAGTGAATCTATGGTATGCAATCTGTGATGCACTCCCTCTGGAGATGCTTCATTGGGATTTCATGAAAAACGCGCTCCTTGCGATTTTATTTATGACTCCCCTGTTTGGTTTAACTTCTACAATGATTGTTACTGGCCGCATGAGTTTCTTCTCAGACGCTCTTGGTCACGCCGCATTTACCGGCATTGCCATCGGTGCGATTTGTGGCATTGCCACGCCTACTTGGGTTGCGGTGATTTTTGCGGTAGTATTTGCGCTGCTGTTCTCCTTCGTCAAAAACCACAGCAATCATACAGCCGACACTCTGATCGGCGTTTTCTCCAGCACAGCGGTTGCATTGGGTATTTTTATTGCAACATTGAACGGCAGTAGTTTTACCAAGTATAACAAATATTTGATTGGCGACATTCTGTCGATTACTACCAGTGAGATCACCGGTCTGCTGATCGTGCTGATTCTTGTAGTTGTATTCTGGTGTTTAGCTTCAAACCGACTGACATTGTCTGCAATCTATCCCCAACTGGCCTCCTCCCGAGGCATTCCGGTAAATTTTGTGCAAACCTGTTTTACAACCGCAATCGCTGTAACTGTTACCCTTTCAATTTCCTGGATTGGCTTGCTGATTTTAAACTCCTTACTTGTATTACCCGGCGCGACATCCAGAAACATTGCTAAAAACCTGAAACAATACCATCTGCTTTCCGTTCTTGTAGCATTAATTGCCGGCGTTTCCGGACTTGTCCTTTCTTATTATCTGGGCGCATCTGCCGGCGCTGCAATTTCCCTTGTCAGTGCGGCACTGTTTCTGATTTCTTTTCTTCTACGAAAGGCAGGAAGATAATATGGACTCTGTAAGCATGCAGATCATTGCCCGGATGAAAAGTGACTTTCCAACAAAATTTGGTATTCCCCGGCAAAGCGGTCTTGTAGACCAGTTGCAATCTACCATTATATTTGAACCGGAATTTCGTAATGCAGATGCACTGCGTGGTTTGGAAGATTATTCCCATTTATGGGTAATCTGGCAATTTTCTGAAGCTGTCCGGACACAATGGTCACCTACCGTGCGACCGCCTCGGCTGGGGGGTAACACAAGAATGGGTGTATTTGCCACTCGTTCTCCATTCCGCCCAAATGCGATTGGACTTTCCAGCGTGAAAATTCTTGATCTGGAACAAACAAAGGAGCACGGAACAGTAATTCACGTATCCGGTGCGGATTTAATGGATGGTACACCGATCTTTGATATTAAACCCTATCTTCCTTATAGTGACTGTCACACAGATGCAATTGGTGGTTTCACAACAACGGCAAATGACTATCTGCTTGAGGTAAATATTTTGCCAGAACTGTTAAACATAATTCCTGCTGAAAAACAGCAAGCATTACTTGGTGTTCTTTCCCATGATCCCCGCCCTTCCTATCAGCAGGACAACGACCGGATATACGGACTTTCTTTTGCAGGCTTTAATGTACGTTTTTCAATTGAAAACAGCATTTTGACAGTCCTGGAAATAACATAGTAAAACAGACCTATTCAGATGAATAGGTCTGTTTCTTCATTCTTCAAAATGCAGCTTTACACCGTTGGCAATCAATGTTTTCTGAAGCAATGAAACATCTGCATCAGAGAAATTCTGCGTTAATGCTGCAGCCGTGCCCACAGCTTCACCAGAAACAGCGCAGACAGGAATAACCCGCGTCACATCCCACATAGCGTCATCTGCAGAAATACATCTACCGGCAACCGCAAGATTTTTGATTTTTTTGCCGTAAAGCGCGTTATAAGGCAACTCATAAACCTCACCGACACCGCTGCCTCTCCAGTTGCCAAACATGCCAACAGAATCAGCAAATTGCTTATGATTATCTGCTTTTGTCATCGTATAGCATCCAACAATACGACGTGTCATACGCACTTGAGGAATCGATGCAATAGAAGTGAGCATATGGTAGGAAGATAACTTTTCTTCTTTCAAGAAGTAGTTATGAATAGACTTATGGGATGCCAAAACCATTTCCGATAGCTCTTTTGCATCCAAACCGGAATAAAACCGATGCTCTGCCATCGCATTGTACTCTTTCGTGCCTTCTTTTTCTGCGCCGTAATCGGTGGCGCCAAAGGTCTTAAGATGATTGCCCATTTCATCGCAGTAATAAAACCACGCGGCAAGGATATTTCCAGTGGAATATCTGGCAGTTTCCTCCCCCGCAAAATTGCAAACATCTGCATCGCCGGTGCAATCAATTACATTCCCGGCTTTTACGGCACTTCTTCCACTTTTATTCTCAATAATCAGATGGGAAATTCTTCCATTTTCCACAGATACATCGCAGACGCTTGTGCCGTAAAGAATTTCCACACCAGCCTGCAACAGTAACTGCTCCATGGCAATAATGCATGCAGCCGCATTATAGCGAACAAAATATCGGTGGGCAATTCTTTCTTCCAGGCTTCCGTTTTTCAACCATGCCTTTGGATAACTGGCTTCATAGCCATCGGCAATAGATGCTTTTAACAGTTCTTCCGCAATACCAAAGGAAAGCTGATTTCCCTTTCCGTCGCACAGAGGTAAATAAATCGTAACCAATCCGGCAGTTCCGAGACCGCCCAACACAAACATCTTCTCACAGAGCAGCACCTTGTTGCCCCCTCTTGCAGCAGCAAGGGATGCCGCAACACCGGCAAATCCGCCGCCCACCACTACGGTATCGTAGCTTCCGTATATATTAAGTTCCTTTTTCTCTTCAATGAATTTATCCATTATGTAACCTCCAAAAATCCCTTCTGCGGTCAGTCCAGCATACTAATCTGCAGAAGGGAAGTTTCATCCGACTGAGTGATTATTTAAAATACTGAACAGCGGCCTCAAACATACGAATGTCATAATTACCGGGCACATTCTTATAAAGACCTCCACCAATCCGCTCACTGTGTCCCATCTTGCCGAAGACTCTGCCATCAGGCGATGTGATACCCTCTATGGCAAACAGCGAACCGTTGGGATTAAAGTCTGCCTCCATTGTAGGCTGACCGTTCAAATCTACGTACTGTGTAGCGATCTGTCCGTTGGCAGCAAGCTGCAGAGCAAGTTCCTCACTTGCAAAGAATCTTCCTTCACCGTGAGAAATAGGCACATTCACAATATCGCCAACATTCATAAGCTTCAACCAGGGAGACTTGTTGGAAGCAATCCGGGTACGAACGATCCGGGACTGGTGTCGGGCGATGGTGTTGAAGGTCAATGTGGGGCAGTTTTCATCGGTGTCGATGATCTTACCGTAAGGCACAAGTCCAAGCTTGATCAGTGCCTGGAAGCCGTTACAAATACCACACATCAGACCGCCACGGTCATCCAGCAGCTTACTAACCTGTTCCTTAATGGCAGGATTCCGGAAAAATGCAGTAATAAACTTTGCAGAGCCATCCGGTTCGTCACCGCCGGAGAAGCCCCCGGGGATGAAAATCATCTGGCTGTCAGCAATCAGGCCGGCAATGTTTTCTACACTCCGGGCCACATCATCCGCGGTCAGGTTGCGAATAACCGCAATTTCCGCTTCACCACCTGCTGCCAGCACTGCGCGGGCAGAATCAAATTCACAGTTTGTACCGGGGAACACGGGAATCAAAACCTTGGGTTTTGCCACCTTAACAGCAGGCGCTGCTGCAAACGCGCCGGTAGCTTCAAAGGCCGTGATTTTCTTATCCGTCTCCACGGTCTGTGTGGGATACACGCTCTCCAGGGTTGCAGTATTTAGCGCGTACAGTTCCTCAATTGTTGCGCTGTCAGTACCCAGAACAACCTTTTCGTCGGCTGTGGTATCACCGATCTTCATTACGCCGGGAA
This sequence comes from Faecousia sp., assembly GCA_045658385.1. Taxonomy (GTDB): domain Bacteria; phylum Bacillota; class Clostridia; order Oscillospirales; family Oscillospiraceae; genus Faecousia. The sequence goes on along the minus strand of JAZOUW010000084.1, from coordinate 25,195 downwards.
TCTGAATCTCTTCCGTAAGCTCCGCTACGATAAAGCCCCACATAGAAGGACTATGCCAATCAGCCAAATCCTTACAGGAAGCAAAGCCGATACGGTTACCAAAGGACATCTTCATAACAGCTTCACCGATGCCGTTTTCAACAGCCCAGGCAGCTTTGACCTTACCCTGCTTGTGCAAAGCATAGAAATTGTCCCAGGTTTCTTTCTGGCTCTGTGCAGTGTTCTGTGTGGGTGCAAACAGATACACAGGATGCTCGGCCTGTTTAAACTCCGGGCTTAACACATCGCGCTTTTCAACAGGTGCGATTGCAAAGGAAATCAGTGTGGGCGGAACATCCTTGTCCAGGAATGTACCGGACATAGAATCCTTACCGCCAATAGCCGCAGCGCCCAGCTCCAGCTGCGCATCCAGCGCACCCAGAAGTGCCGCAAAGGGTTTGCCCCAGCGGGTAGGCTCTGTTTTCAGCTTTTCGAAGAACTCCTGCAGTGTCAAATAAACCTTCTTATAGTCAGCGCCTGCAGCCACCAGCTTTGCAACAGAGCTATATACAGCGGCATGGGCGCCGGTATAAGGATCTACAGACAGACAATCCGGATCGCAACCCCAGGCAAATAGGCTTCCCTGCTCGGTAAACTGACCGGGCAAGACCGGCAACTGCGCCGCCATAGCCTGGGCGGGCGTGGACTGGGTCTTTCCGCCGAAAGGCATCAACACAGAGCCTGCACCAATGGTTGCGTCGAAACGCTCCACCAAGCCCCGCTGACTTGCCGTTTTCAGGCTGGAAGCCATTTCCTTCAGCGAGCCAAACAGCGGCTTGACCAAAGGTGTAAGATCTTTTTCATTCACGAGGACATCTGCGTGCTTAATTGCGCCGTTTGTGTTCAGGAAATCCCGGGAAAGGTTGGCAATCACATTTCCCTTCCAACGCATAACCATCCGCGCTTCCTCTGTAACAACGGCAACACGATATGCTTCCAGATTTTCTTTCTGAGCATAGGCAATAAATGTATCTGCATCTTCCGCAGCAACCACAACCGCCATACGCTCCTGGGACTCGGAAATCGCAAGTTCTGTACCGTCCAGACCGTCGTACTTCTTACGCACCGCATCCAGATCGATCTGCAAGCCATCTGCCAATTCGCCAATGGCAACAGATACGCCGCCAGCGCCAAAGTCATTACAACGCTTGATCAGGCGTGTAACCTCACTATTGCGGAACAACCGCTGAATCTTCCGTTCCTCCGGGGCATTACCCTTCTGGACTTCAGACGCCATTGTGGTCAGTGATTTCATATTGTGGCTCTTGGATGAGCCGGTTGCGCCGCCGATGCCGTCACGGCCGGTGCGGCCGCCCAGAAGAACGATTACATCGCCGGGTTCCGGTCTTTCACGGCGAACGTTATAGGCCGGTGCAGCGGCAACCACAGCGCCACACTCCAGGCGTTTTGCTACAAAGCCTTCGTGATATAGTTCAGCAACGTGACCGGTTGCAAGGCCGATTTGGTTACCGTAGGAAGAATAACCGGCAGCGGCAGTCTGACACAGCTTACGCTGGGGCAGTTTACCGGGCAGAGTCTCCTGCAGAGACTTCCGGGGGTCACCGGCACCGGTCACACGCATAGCCTGATGAACATAGGCACGACCGGACGGGGGGTCACGGATGCAGCCGCCGATACAAGTTGCCGCGCCGCCAAAAGGCTCAATTTCAGTAGGATGGTTGTGGGTCTCATTTTTGAACATCAGCAGCCAATCCTGATCCTCACCGTTGACCTTTGCGGTCACGTGGATAGAGCAGGCATTGATTTCTTCACTCTCATCCAGTTCCGGCAACAAACCGCGCTTTTTCAAAGTCTTTGCACCAATGGTGGCAATATCCATCAAGGTTTGAGGACGGACAGCAGCTTTTTCCTCCCCATAAACCTCAACACGGGCTGCCAAATAACGTTTGTAAGCATCAGCAACTGCAGGATCGTGAATTTGCACATCATCCAAATGGGTAGAAAATGTGGTGTGACGGCAGTGATCAGACCAATAGGTATCCACGACGCGAATTTCTGTAATGGTAGGATCTCTGCCCTCTTCTTTTGCAAAATAATTCTGCAGGAACTTCAGATCATCCAGATCCATAGCTAGTCCCAGTTTGTCCAGGAGCGCCTCCAGACCCTTTTCGTCCAGAGAAATAAAACCATCCACCGTTGCAACTTTGTCGGGAATTGCATAATTTACCGCCAAAGTCTCCGGCTTTTCCAGCGCCGCCTCACGGCTTTCCACCGCATTGATCACATAAGCCTTAATCGCCGTCAAATTCTCATCGGTAATATTACCGGAAAGAACATAGACCTTTGCAGTGCGGATAGTGGGACGGTTACCCTGGGAAATAATCTGAATACACTGTGCAGCGGAGTCTGCTCTCTGATCATACTGGCCGGGCAGAGGTTCTACTGCGAAAACAATTTGCCCTTCCGGCAGGTCGTATGTAACATCATCCACCTGAGGCTCGGAAAATACTGTGTTGACAGCATAGTCAAACAGTTCCTTTTTAATATCTTCTGCATCATAACGGTTCAGAACACGGACAGAAGCAAGACCGTCGATCTGCAAAAAATCCCGTACCTGCTTCAGCAGGCTGTCAGCCTCATGGGTTTGGCCGGACTTTTTTTCCACATATACGCGATATACCATAGGGATTCCTCCTTAGGCAGAGAGGACTTGAACCCAAGCAGGTTTTCAGGCGTCTGCGTTCCCCGATACATCAGAAAATCCCTTGATAATACACAACGTATTGTCTGCGCAATTTTCTTCGTCTCGAAAAAAGCAGGCGGCTGAAAACTGCAAAGCACCTCTCAGCAAGTAATATTTGATAGATTTTTGGCGCAGATGACGCCGCCTTGCCGGTGCAAGGCAAAGAAGATAAGGCAAAAAGCAGCAAACAGGACTGCTGAGAGGCTACTTGGGTTTGAGTCCTCTCTGCCTACCGAAGTGCAGCCAGACCACGCTGACCAATGTCGTTTCTGCGATATGCTTTTTCAAATACAACGCCGTCAGCAATGCGGTACGCCTCACAAACAGCTTCCTGCAAGGTATCCGCAACAGCAGTTGTTCCGGTAACACGACCGCCAGATGTAAGTAGCTTGCCGTTTTCCAGTTTTGCACCGGCAACAAAGGTATGTGCCTCTGCCTCCGGGGTAAAGGTAATTTCGTGACCTTTTTCGTAGGCTTCCGGATATCCACCGGAAGCAGTCACAACACAGCAAGCATGCTTCCTTGAAAATTTAACTTCAGTTTCTGCCAATGTGCCATTGGTAGTCGACTGCATAACCGTCAGCAGGTCGCTTTCCATCAGCGGAAGCACAACCTGCGTTTCCGGATCACCGAAACGGCAGTTATATTCAATCACCTTTGGTCCGTTAGGTGTCAGCATCAAACCGAAGTACAGACAACCTTTAAAGGTACGGCCTTCAGCATTCATTGCCTGAATGGTGGGTAGGAAAATTCTCTCCATACATTCCTTGGCAATTTCCTCTGTGTAGTAGGGATTGGGCGCAATGGTGCCCATGCCGCCGGTGTTCAAACCGGTATCGTTGTCCCCAACCCGCTTATGGTCCATTGAGGAAACCATAGGCTTAACCACCTTACCGTCAGTAAATGCCAGAACAGACACTTCAGGACCGGTCAAAAATTCCTCAACAACCACAGTAGATCCGGACTTGCCAAACTTTGCGTTCGCCATCATATCGGTAACTGCATCAATAGCCTCCTGGCGGGTTTGGGCAATGATGACACCCTTGCCCAAAGCCAATCCGTCAGCCTTAATGACTGTAGGAATCGGTGCCGTTTCCACATAAGCAAGCGCTTTGTCGATATCTGTAAAGATCTCATATGTTGCGGTAGGAATATTATATTTCTTCATCAAGTCCTTTGAAAACGCCTTACTGCCCTCTATAATGGCAGCTTTGGCATCCGGACCAAAGCAAGAAATACCGATTTCGTTAAGTCTGTCAACACAGCCAAGCACCAACGGATCATCGGGAGCAACTACCGCATAATCAATAACATTGTCCTTTGCAAAGGCAACAATACCATCCAGATCGGTAGCAGCAATGCTGACGCAAGTTGCATCCTTTGCCATACCGCCGTTACCGGGCAACGCAAAAATCTGGGTAATCTGCTTGTTTTCTTTGAGCTTTTTGATGATGGCGTGCTCGCGGCCGCCACCACCAACAACTAAAATTCTCATTTATTATCCTCCATTAATGGTGGAACAAACGAATACCAGTAAAGGCCATTGCAATTCCCTTTTTATTGCACTCTTCAATAACAAGGTCATCACGGATAGAGCCACCGGGCTCAGCAATATACTTGACACCGGATGCAGCGCCACGCTTAACAGAATCCGGGAACGGGAAGAACGCATCAGAACCCAGTGCAACAGCATCACGGGAATCCAACCAGGCGCGCTTTTCTTCTTCAGTCAAAGGCTCGGGCTGCACTGTGAAGTAGTTCTGCCAAATGCCGTCAGCGCAAACATCTTCCTCATTGCCATTGATATAGCCGTCGATCGCATTATCGCGGCCGGGACGACCCAAATCCGGACGGAAAGGCAAGTTCAGGGTCTTGGGATGCTGACGCAAGAACCAAGTGTCCGCCTTACCGCCTGCAAGTCTTACACAGTGAACACGGCTCTGCTGACCGGCACCAACGCCGATTGCCTGGCCATCCACGGCAAAGCAGACGGAGTTGGACTGGGTATACTTCAGTGTGATCAAAGATATGATCAAGTCGATCTTTGCGCTCTCGGGGATATCCTTGTTTTCTGTAACAATGTTCTGAAGCAATTCGTCATTGATTTTAAAATTATTGCGTCCCTGCTGGAAGGTAATGCCAAAAATTTGCTTATTTTCTACTTCAGCAGGAATAAAATCGGCATTGATAGCAACCACATTATAGTTACCATTGCGCTTGGTCTTCAAAATTGCCAAAGCTTCGTCTGTATAACCGGGAGCAATCACACCGTCGGAGACCTCACGAGCAATCAGTTTTGCGGTCATCTCATCGCAAATATCGCTCAATGCAACCCAGTCGCCGAAGGAGCATAAACGGTCAGCGCCACGAGCGCGGGCATAAGCACAAGCAAGAGGATTCTCATCCAGACCTTCAACATCGTCTACAAAACAGGCCTTCTTCAATTCTTCACTCAGGGGCTTACCAACAGCCGCAGATGTGGGAGAAACATGCTTGAAAGATGTAGCGCATACCATGCCGGTAGCTTCCTTCAGCTCCTTAACCAGCTGCCAGGAATTCAAGGCATCCATAAAGTTAATGTAACCGGGGCGGCCATTAAGAATTGCAAAGGGCAATTCAGAGCCATCATGCATATACAGTTTGGCAGGCTTTTGGTTGGGGTTACAGCCATACTTCAATTCAAATTCTTTCATTTCTCTTTCTCCTTATTCGTGCTTATTTAAAATACGCTGGGTGTAAGCGCCGGTTTTCCGGTCGGTATAACGGACAAACAGGGAAATTTTGTTGTCCGGATTCAGGTTTTCCCAAAGCATATTGGTCATTTCATCGATATCATCGCAAACAGCAACACGCTCCGGTTCACCCTGGAATGTGGGAATGACCGGATTGCCATCACAAACATAGGTATGAATGAAATGTCCCAAACCCGCAATTGCAGGATATTCATAGAAGAAACGGGCGCAGTCTGTACCCTCTGCATCGGCTGCCTTCAAAATAGACATCTTGTAGCTGCCGTCGACAGATTGCAGGCCGGAAATTCTGGGTGTCCAGTTGGGGCCGTCGTCCTCAAACATTCTGGTGCGCAGGGCAGCTTCCCAGCTCTCCCCTTTTGCCAGGTATTGCCAAATTGTATCAGTCTGATCACCGTTGGTGACGATCAAGCCGCAGCCTGCCTCACGAACAGGGTGATAAATGATCAAGTGGGGGTCTTTCATCAGACTGGGATCATGCGCTTCTGTACGAATGCCATCCGGTTCCTGAATAAAGACGCGGTTACGGCTGTTAACACTGCGACCCATAATAAAATAAGCAGCAACAGCATACTGACCATTGGGGCTTACACCCAAAACGATACCACGTCCGGGATAGGCATTGGTAGACAATTTTTCTTTGAGAGAACCAACTTCATAAACGTTCATATCTATGTTCCTTTCTTTCAGCCCAACAGCTGTTTGCTTACGGATTCAACTGCAGCAGGCAGGATTTCCCATTCAGCCTGCTCCATAACTCTTTTTTGTAAAACTTCTGGGGTATCGCCGTCTTCAATACAGACAGCTTTCTGCAAAATTATTTTGCCCCCATCGGGAATTTCATTGACAAAGTGGACGGTAGCACCGGTGACTTTTACACCGTATGCCAGTGCTTCCTCATGGACGCGCAGTCCATAATACCCCTTGCCGCAAAAACTGGGGATCAGCGACGGATGGACGTTCAGAATCCGCTGCGGATAATCTCTTGTGAAAGTTTCACTTAAAATTGACATGAAGCCGGCAAGCACAATCAAATCGATTTTGTATTCGTCAAGCAACAGCTTAATCTTTTCTTCAAAACCGACTTGTCCGCCAAATGCCTTCTTCGTCACAATTTCCGTGGCAATACCAGCCCTTTCAGCGCGCGCCAAAGCATAGGCGTCCGGATTATTGGAAATCACCAAAGCAATCTCACCGCTTTGAATTATGCCGCTACTTTGAGCATCGATCAGCGCCTGCAAATTTGTGCCGCCGCCGGAAACAAGTACCGCAATTCTAGCCTTTGTCATCCGTTCTTCCTCTCTTAAGCAATAACAATTTTTTCCTCGGATTTTACAATTTCGCCAATCACATAGGCATCTTCACCGTTAGCCTTCAAAATCTCAATTGCCATTGCAACTTCATCAGCCGGCACAACGATGCTCATGCCGACACCCATGTTATAAGTATTAAACATATCCCGTTCGGGAATGTCACCGGTCTTGGCAATCAAATCAAAGATAGGCAGCACCTTAACCGCATTGCGTTCAATTTTTGCACCCAAGCCGTCGGGAATGCTGCGTGGAATGTTTTCATAGAAGCCACCACCTGTAATGTGGCTGATACCCTTTACATTTACCTTTTCCAGTAGCGCAAGAACAGGCTTAACGTAAATTTTTGTAGGTGTCAGTAGCGCTTCAGCAGTCGTTTTGCCGCCCAGTTCGTCCCGGGGAACATACAGTTCAGGCGGATTATTGTCAATATGAAACACCTTGCGGCAAAGGCTGAACCCGTTGGAATGGATACCGGTTGAGGGTAACGCAATTACTACATCACCGGCTGCCATTTTGCTGTTGTCAATAATCTTCTTTTTATCCACAATGCCAACAGCAAAACCTGCAAGGTCATATTCCTCCACAGGCATCATGCCGGGATGCTCGGCTGTTTCACCGCCAATCAGCGCAGCGCCGGACTGTACGCAGCCTTCTGCAACACCGCTGACAATTTCGGCAATCTTTTCAGGGATATTCTTACCGCAAGCAATATAATCCAGAAAGAACAAGGGTTTTGCGCCGACACAAATAATATCGTTGACACACATGGCAACGGCATCAATACCGATGGTATCGTGCTTGTCCATCAGAATGGCAAGCTTTACCTTTGTACCACAGCCGTCTGTGCCGGAAACAAGTACCGGTTCTTCCATGCCGGCAATCGGCAGACCGAAGCAGCCGCCGAAGCCGCCCACATCATCCAGACAGCCTTCATTACGGGTACGGGCAACATGTTTCTTCATAAGCTCAACAGCGCGATAGCCGGCGGTAATGTCTACACCGGCAGCTGCATAGCTTGCAGAATAGCTTTTCTCAGACATGATATAAGCTCCTTATCAATAATCGTTACTCTTTGCCGTTCCAGCAATAGGTGCACAGCTTGCAGGGTTCAATACCAATTGCATCCACGACACCATTGATGGTTTGGAATCCAAGGGAATCAAAATTGAACTTATCACAGATCGTTTTACGCATTTTCTTGCCACGTTCGGTGTTGCCATCAGCATATTCCTGAATGTACTTCAGGCCTTCCTCCCCTTCCAATTCCAAAATGGTCTGTCGGGAAATCAGTTCCATGTCGTTTGTGGCACGGGTAAAGTTCAGATACTTACAGCCGTACATAATTGGCGGGCAAGCAGAACGCATATGCACCGATTTTGCACCATTCGAGTAAAGGAACTCAACGGTCTCACGCAGCTGTGTACCCCGGACAATGGAGTCATCCACAAACAAAAGCTTTTTGTCTGTAATCAATTCATGGACCGGAATCTGCTTCATTTTTGCAATCTTCTTCCGGTCAGCCTGTTTGGCAGGTGTGAAGCTTCTTGCCCATGTGGGGGTGTATTTAATAAATGCCCGGGCAAAAGGCTTTCCGGTACGGTTTGCATAGCCAATGGCATGCGGCGTACCGGAATCCGGAACACCACCAACATAATCAATATCCATGGTTCTTCCCTGGATCATGTCACGCTCAGCAATAGCAGCGCCGTTACGGTAGCGCATAGCTTCCACATTTACATTCTCATAAGTGGATGAAGGATAACCGTAATAGCTCCAAAGGAAAGCGCACATACGCATTTTATCACCGGGCGCTACTAACCGGGTCATACTGTCGGAAGTCAATTCCACAACCTCGCCGGGACCCAATTCACAAATATGCTCAAAGCCAAGCTTTGTGTACGCAAACCGTTCGAAAGATGCGCAGTAGCCGTCCTCATTTTTGCCAATTTGGACGGGAATTCTTCCGTAACGGTCGCGAGCCGCAATAATATTGCCGTTATCCTTCAAAATCAGAATGTTTGCAGTACCTTCAATCACGCTCTGGGCAAACTGAATTCCTTCTTCAAAGCTGCTTTTTTGTCCAATCAATGCGGCGACCAATTCTGTAGAATTGACTTTACCGCCGGTCATGGCATCAAAGTGCGCGCCATTGGATAAATACTTGCCAATCAATTCGGCGGCATTATTGATAACACCAACAGTAGAAATAGCAAAAGTACCCAATCTGGAGCGAATCAGCATCGGTTGGGGATCGCTGTCACTGATACAGCCGATCACAGAGGTGCCGTGCATCTCTTCAAAAATATTCTCAAACTTTGTACGAAAGGGAGAATTCTCAATATTGTGAATCTTTCTCTGCAGGCCAATCTCCTTGTCGTATGCCGCCATACCACCTCTGCGAATGCCAAGGTGAGAATGATAATCTACGCCAAAGAAGACCTCAACCATGCAGTCCTGCTTGGATGCGATCCCAAAAAAACCACCCATTGTTTACTCCTTTTATCGAAATCAGGCAAAAAACAGCTTATTTAATGTCATGGGGTCAACATACTTGCCGTCCTTATAGACGCGCATGTTGCCGGAAGCAATCTCATCAATGAGCATTACGTTACCATCGGCATCATAACCAAACTCAAACTTGATGTCATACATATCCAGACCCTTTTCCTTCAGATCATCTGCAACGATTTTGGTAATTGCCTGGGTCATAGCCTTCAGATCGTCATACTGCTGGGCAGTCATAACACCCAGATCCACGAGGCCATCCTTGGTAACCAGAGGGTCACCCTTCTCATCGTTCTTGAAGGTCGTCTCCACATATGCGGGCAGGTCCTGACCCTCGGTGCAGTAATCAGAATAGCGACGGTAGAAAGAACCTACGGCCTTGTAGCGGCAAATAACTTCAAGACCCTTACCAAACACCTTGCCGGGAAGCACTTCCATGGTGGTGTTTTCCAGATCTGCGCTGACATAGTGGGTCTTGATATTGGCAGCATTGATCTTCTCGAAAAAGTAGATAGACATACGCAGATTAACGTCGCCTACGCCATCAATCGTCAAACCAACTGCATTTTCGCCGGGATCAAACACACCATCCTTGCCGGTGCAGTCGTCTTTAAACTTCAGCAGATAGTTTCCGTTTTCCAGCGCGAAAACATCCTTTGTCTTACCGGTGTAAACAAGCTTCTTTTCCATAATTACTTCTCCTTTTTATATCGTTGAGGGCAAGCACTTTGTTTATAGTCGTTCCAAAATGCCTGCGTCCTTTTCCAGAACCTTCCGGGCATCACTTTGCCGTTTGGTATCCAGCTTCTGCGCCAGTTCAGCATCTGCAACAGCCAAAATCTGCGCCGCCAGAAGCGCTGCATTGGCACCGCCATTGATGGCAACTGTCGCAACAGGAATACCGGTAGGCATCTGCACAGTAGAAAGCAGCGCATCCATGCCATCCAACACAGAGGATTTACAAGGAATGCCGATTACCGGCAATGTTGTGTTTGCTGCAATAGCGCCTGCCAAGTGCGCCGCCATGCCTGCCGCAGCAATCAAGACACCAAAGCCATCCGATCTTGCCCGCAGTGCAAAATCCCTGGCTTCAACAGGTGTTCTGTGAGCGGAATATACGTGCACTTCAAAGGGGATATCCAGAGACTTCAGTGTGTCAACAGTTTTTTGGATGATAGGCAGGTCACTGTCACTACCCATGATGATACCAACTTTTTTCATTTATACCTCCTAAAAATACAAAGGGGCACACCTAGCCTATAGAAGCTAAATGCGCCCAGACGGTCGGCAAATTGGCATGCGCCAAAGCTCTCTGTTCCATTGTGGTGCTCCACTCATTCCGTCAGTCGCAGAAAGCTGTATTCTATTACGATACAATTTTACCATGCCGCAAAAGTACTGTCAAGAAACAACCCTCAGCTTTTGAAAAATTTGTTCTTTTTACCACGAATGCCCCCAAATCGACAGCCGTTTTTGTAGAAGATTTTGGGTGTCAATTCGGGGGTATTTCGTTTTGTTAATTTCTACGTTTTTTTGCCTCGCAATAAACGCACCGATAAATGCCGTTTTCACGGTTGACGCACTTAAATGTATGGGGCAGTTCCTGCTCGGTAGAGCTGATGCATCTGGGATTGTCACAGAAGAATTCATCTACGACTACATCCGGAATTTCTTCCATCTGGCGGCCTTCTGCAGCTTCCTTCAAAAGCTTCAGAATCAGGGCCATGCGCATATACTTGCCGTTCAATGCCTGACGGAAGTAGGCAGCGCGAGGATCATTGTCCACCGCAACGCTGATCTCATTTACCCGAGGCAGCGGATGTAACACACGCATGGTTTCCTTGGCAGACTCCATCTTCTGGGGGGTCAGAATATAGCTGTCCTTTAACCGTTCGTACTCATCAAAGCTGTCAAAGCGCTCCCGCTGAATACGGGTCATGTAAAGTACATCCAACTGGGGCATACTTTCTTCCAAGGAGGTCGTTTCCTCGTATGCAACACCGGACTTGTCCAGCACTTCATATTTAACATACTTTGGCAGTCGCAGTTCCTCGGGAGAAATGAGGATAACTTTGATATTATGATATCTTGCAAGCGCAGAGAGCAAAGAGTGAACAGTTCTTCCGTACTTCAAATCGCCGCAGAAGCCAACGGTCAGATTTTCCAATCTGCCCAATTCACGGTAGATGGTCAAAAGATCGGCCAGGGTCTGGGTAGGATGGCAATGACCGCCGTCACCTGCGTTGATAACAGGAATGGATGCGCTTTTTGCCGCTACATAGGGCGCGCCCTCCTTGGGATGACGCATAGCAATAATATCAGCATAGCAGCTGATCATTTTGGCGGTATCCGCAACGCTTTCACCCTTGGATGCAGAAGATGAACTGGCTTCACTAAAACCAATCACATTGCCGCCCAGCTCCATCATAGCCGCCTCAAAGCTTAAGCGGGTGCGGGTGGAAGGCTCAAAAAACAAGGTCGCCAATTTCTTACCCGTACAGCATTTGGCATATTTTTCCGGGTGTTCGCTGATGTCACAGGCGGTATGCAACAGTTCGTCCAACTCTGCAACAGAAAAATCAACAATATCAATTAAACTTCTCATATCTTCGCTCCGTTCACTGCCAAATAGTTCTTAATTCTTTTGACGTTTTCTGCGTTAGCAGGGTCTTCTTCCAGATAAGCAATAATGTCATAAACATCCACAACAGAGTACACCGGGAATCCAAATTCTTCCTCAATTTCCTGCATAGCACCCTTTTCACCCTGACCTTTTTCCTTCCGGTCAACCATGACAAAGGTTGCAGCAACCTTAACGCCCTCTAAATTGGAAAGAATTGCCATGCTCTCACGAATGGCAGTACCTGCTGTGATTACGTCCTCAACAATAACAACTTCCTCACCCGCCTGGGGCACATAGCCGACAAAAACGCCGCCCTCACCGTGGTCCTTAACTTCCTTACGATTAAAGAAGAAAGGTACGTTCAAACCGTTTTTGCTGAGAGCAACAGCAGCAGAAACCGCGATAGAAATGCCCTTGTAGGCAGGGCCGTACAGAACGGTCTTTTTATCACCAATCTTGTCGAAATAAGCCTTGGCGTAAAACTCACCCAACTTTGCGATTTCCTCACCGGTTTTAATCATGCCGGCGTTAATAAAATAAGGAATCTTTCTGCCGCTTTTGGCCGTAAAATCACCAAACTTCAATACACCGGCTCTTTCCAAAAACGCAATAAATTCTCTTTTGTAACTTTCCATCTCTATCTCCTTAATCCACAAATTCAGCAACACAGCGTTCATACGCAGCAACAGGATCCTGCGCCGCGGTAATAGGACGGCCTACGACAATATAATCCGAGCCAATCTTCTTTGCTTGTGCGGGTGTCATAACACGCTTTTGGTCGCCCACTTCCCCATCAGCAAAACGCACACCGGGGGTAATGGTAAGAAATTTCTCACCGCAAGTTTCATGCACCTTGGAAGCTTCCAGCGGAGAGCAAACAACGCCATCCAAACCAGCTTCCTGGGCAGTCTTTGCGTAATGCATAACGACCTTGTCGATAGGCTCTTTTATTAGAATATCCCGTTCCATACTCTCCTGGTCGGTAGAGGTCAGCTGCGTAACGGCAATCAGTAGCGGCCGTGTACCGTCAGGACGGGTAAGCCCCTCCAGAGCGCCCTTCATCATCGATGCAGTTCCAGCAGCATGCAGGTTGGTAATATCTACATCCAGGTTGGACAGAACTGCCATCGCCTTCTTAACTGTATTGGGAATGTCGTGCAGCTTCAAATCCAAAAAGATTTTGTGCCCTCTTGCTTTGATCTGACGAACGATTTCCGGACCTTCCGCATAGTAAAGTTGCATGCCAATCTTCACAAAGGGTTTTCTGCCGGTAAACATGTCCAGAAAAGCAAATGTTTGTTCCGCGCTGGCAAAATCACATGCCACAATTACGTCCTTACCCATTACTTCGCTCCTCCAATAATTTCTTCCAAAGTATTGATTCCATATTTATCCATAACAGCCGGAAGTTGCTCAATAATATCCCGGCACACAAAGGGATTAACTAAATTTGCCGCGCCAACCTCCACAGCCGTTGCGCCGGCAAGCATCATTTCCACCACATCCTCGGCAGTAGTCACACCACCCATTCCAACAACCGGAATATTCACTGCGCCAGCCACTTGATAGACCATGCGAACAGCTACCGGGAAAATAGCGCTCCCGGAGAATCCGCCCATTTTATTGGCAATTACCGGCTGCTTGGTTCGCAAATCGATGCGCATACCCAGCATGGTATTGATTAAGCTGATGCCGTCAGCGCCGGCATCTTCACAAGCCTTGGCAATAGAAACAATATCCGTTACGTTGGGACTTAATTTTACTATCACCGGTTTTGTGGTCACCTTTTTTACGGCTGCGGTAACCTCTGCTGCCGCCTTGGGGTCTGTGCCAAAGCTCATGCCGCCACCGTGGACATTGGGGCAGCTGACATTTACTTCCAGCCAGCCCACCTGCTCCTCTTTATCCAGCTTTTCGCAGGTGCAAGCGTAGTCCTCGACACTAAATCCGCTGACATTGGCCATAACCGGCTTGTGGAAGCATTTTTTCAGCTTAGGAAGTTCCTGGGAAATGACCTTTTCCACACCGGGATTTTGCAGACCCACTGCATTAATCATACCTGCTGAACATTCGGCAATTCTGGGGGTAGGATTGCCGAACCGGGGATCCTTGGTCGTCCCCTTAAATGAAAACGTTCCCAAACAGTTGATATCATAAAGCTCGGCATATTCATAGCCGTAGCCAAATGTTCCGGAGGCAGGAATGATGGGGTTATCCAGCGGCAGTCCGCACAGATTCACATTTAATCTTCCCATAAAATCTCCTCCTTGTGCATAACCGGTCCTTCTTTACAAATTCGCTTGTAACCGGTAATGGTTTTGCAGGAGCAACCCATACAAGCGCCAAAGCCACAACCCATCCGTTTTTCAAAGCTCATCTGCCCCGATGTTTTGGATGCGCGATAAACAGCCTTTAGCATGGGCTCCGGGCCACAAGTATAAAAATAAGTATATTCCATATTTTTCAGCACATCGGTAACGAAACCCCTAACACCATAAGAGCCGTCCACAGTTGTTACCGTTACATCAGCGCCCAAAGCCTTAAATTCTTCTTCGTAGAAAACTTCAGACTTTGTGTTAAAGCCAAGGATTACTTTCACGCGCTTGCCTTGTTCAATTAGTCTGCGTGCCAGTAAATACATAGGCGGTACGCCAACGCCGCCGCCCAGAAGCACCGGATGATCTCCTGCCATAGACAGATCGTAACCGTTACCCAAACCGGTAAGAATATCCAACTCACCATTGCGCATTTGGGACATCTGCTGTGTTCCCTTACCTATCACCTTGTAGACAATAGTTAGCGCATTATCTGCTACATTACACACAGAAATAGGGCGTCGCAGATATAAACCATCCAGCTGAATATTTACAAACTGACCGGGCGCAGTAATGGCAGACACATCTCCGGAAAGTATCATTTCCCAGACACTTTCCGTAAGCTGCTTATTTTCAATAATTGCAAACCGTCCCTGTTTCATAGACACCTCTTAAGAATCGATGGTGGAAATCGTCAATGTGGTTTCTTCCAGAACGTCCAGTAGCACCCTAACGGTATCCAGCGCAGTGAAGATGGTAACATTATTTTCTGTTGCCAGCATACGGATCTGGTGACCGTCGTTGGTAGAACCGCTTTCACCGGGGTCCTTGGTGTTCAGAACATAGGCGATGTGGCCCTGACGCAGTGCATCGGGGATCTCATCGCTTCCCTCACTGATCTTCTTGAGAATATGGGTTCGGATACCGTTGGCTTTCAGGAACCGGGCAGTACCCTCGGTTGCCTGAATATTAAAGCCAAGGTTATAGAAACGGCGAATCAGCGGCAGCGCCTCTTCCTTGTCCTTATCCGCAATGGTAGCAAAAACAGTTCCGTAGTTCTGCAGATGCATACCGGCAGCCTGCAACGATTTATACAGTGCGCGATTAAGCTTGTCGTCATAGCCGATAGCTTCACCGGTAGACTTCATTTCCGGTGACAGATAAGCATCCAAGCCCCGGAGCTTGTTAAAGGAGAATACCGGTGCTTTCACATACCAGCGTTCCTTTTCGGCCGGGTAAATACCGAATATGCCCAATTCCTTTAAGCTCTTGCCCAGAATAACCTCTGTTGCTATGTCAGCCAAGCTATAGCCGGTAGCCTTGGAAAGGAATGGCACAGTGCGGGATGACCGGGGGTTCACCTCGATGATGAACACATTGTCATCCTTATCTACAATAAACTGGATGTTGTAAAGGCCTACAATACCAATACCCAGACCCAGCTTCTTTGCATACTGCAAAATAATGCCTTTGACCTTGTCAGAGATACTAAATGTAGGATACACACTCATAGAGTCACCGGAGTGGACACCGGTACGCTCCACCAATTCCATGATGCCGGGTACAAACACATCGATACCGTCACAAATAGCATCAATTTCTACTTCCTTACCTTGAATATACTTGTCAACAAGCACAGGCTTATCCTCATCAATCTCAACGGCAGTCTTCAGGTAGTGGCGCAGCTGTTCCTCATTGGCAACAATCTGCATAGCTCTGCCGCCAAGCACAAAGCTGGGACGCACCAAGACGGGATAACCGATTTCAGCAGCAGCAGCGATGCCGTCCTCAATTTTGGTAACTGCCTTACCCTTTGGCTGGGGAATATTCAATTCGGAAAGAATCTTTTCAAAGCTGTCACGATTTTCAGCTCTTTCGATTGCTGCGCAGTCTGTGCCGATGATCTTCACGCCCCGATCCATCAACGGCTGTGCCAGGTTAATCGCAGTCTGACCGCCCAAAGATGCAATCACGCCCTCCGGCTGCTCAAAGTCAATGATGTTCATCACATCTTCCGGTGTCAGCGGTTCAAAATACAGCTTGTCTGCGGTTGTGTAGTCAGTAGAAACCGTTTCCGGGTTGTTATTGATAATAATTGCCTCATAGCCGGAGTTTTTGATTGTCATAACTGCATGGACAGTGGAATAGTCAAACTCCACGCCCTGACCAATACGAATCGGACCGGCGCCCAAAACAACAATCTTCTTTTTGTTAGTCAAACGGGATGCATTTTCCCCGGAGTAAGAGGAGTAAAAATACGGAATATAGGCACCGGTATGGCAGGTATCCACCATTTTAAATACAGGACATACACCATTTGCTTTACGCAAATGGTAAACATCCAGCTCCTCGCAATTCCACATGCGTGCAATATACTTATCGCTAAAGCCCATTTTCTTTGCCGCAATCATTGTTTCAAGATCGTTTACTTTCACGCGGAGCGTCTCTTCCATGTTGATAATTTTTTGAATTGCCTCCAGGAAGTAAGGTGTGATCTGGGTGATCTCATGGATTTTCTCCACTGAAACGCCGTGATAAAGCAGCTCTGCAATGGCGAAGATATTATCTGACCGGAATTCCTTAATGTACTCCAGCATCTGATCCACGCTCATATTGTCAAACTTGGACATATAGACGTGATTTACGCCGATTTCCAAAGAACGCATACCCTTGAGCAGTGCCTCTTCCAGGTTGCTGCCGATACCCATAACTTCGCCGGTTGCCTTCATCTGAGTGCCCAGCAGGTTGGATGCAGCAGTAAATTTATCAAAGGGAAATCGGGGCAGTTTGGCAATCACATAGTCCAATCTGGGCTCAAATGCCGCATTTGTGTTTGCGATCTTAATATCCTCCAACGCCATACCCATGGCAATCTTTGCCGTCACCCGGGCGATGGGATAGCCGGAAGCTTTGGAGGCCAACGCAGAAGATCTGGAAACCCGGGGATTGACCTCAATCAGATAGTATTCACTGGAATGGGGATTTAAGGCAAACTGCACATTACAGCCGCCCTCAATTTTCAGTTCACGGATGATTTTTAACGCAGAATCATTCAGCATTTTTTCATCCTTCTTGCTCAAGGTTAAAATCGGCGCAACAACCACAGAGTCGCCAGTGTGCACGCCAACAGGATCCACATTTTCCATGCCACAGATAGTGATGGCGTGGTCATTGGAGTCACGCATAACCTCAAACTCGATTTCCTTATATCCTTTGACACTCTTTTCAATCAGAACCTGATGCACAGGAGAAAGTTTAAATGCATTCAGACCGATTTTCACAAGTTCTGTTTCGTTATAAGCAAAGCCGCCACCGGTACCACCCAGGGTAAATGCAGGACGCAAAACTACCGGATAACCGATTCTTTCTGCAGCTTGCTTTGCTTCTTCGATAGAGTAAGTGATTTCAGAAGGGATAACCGGCTCACCAATCTGTTCGCACATTTGCTTAAACAGATCTCTGTCTTCGGCTCTTTCGATGGATGCACTGCTAGTGCCCAGCAATTCCACATTACATTCCTTCAGAACGCCCTTCTTTTCCAGCTGCATTGCCAGATTCAGGCCGGTCTGACCGCCCAGACCGGGAATAATTGCGTCAGGTCTTTCATAGCGGAGGATCTTTGCAAGATATTCCAGCGTCAGAGGCTCCATGTAAACCTTATCCGCAATGACGGTATCCGTCATAATGGTTGCCGGATTAGAGTTGCACAAAACGACTTCATAGCCTTCTTCCTTCAACGCAAGGCAAGCCTGGGTGCCTGCATAATCAAACTCCGCAGCCTGACCAATAACAATCGGACCGGAGCCAATAATCAACACTTTTTTGATGTCTGTTCTCTTTGCCATTTCATATACCTCCCATAATTACTTCTTATAAACAATTTTTCCGTCGCAAACTGTCAGCAAGCACTGACCTTTCAATTTCATGCCGGTAAAGGGCGTTGCCTTTCCCATAGACAGAAACTCATCCGGATTCACTGTAAATTCCTTTGTCAAATCCCAAACCGTGTAATCTTCACCCACCGGAATCCCAAACCGTTTTCTGGGACTAACCGTGAGTAATTCAATTAGCCGCTCAAGCGTAATGATTCCCGGTAACACCATATAGGTATACATAGCAGCAAATGCGGTTTCGATGCCAACCACTCCGAATGCGCTGCCTGCAAGTCCTTTGGACTTCTCCTCTGCGCTGTGGGGAGCATGGTCGGTAGCAATCATATCAATCGTGCCGTCTTTCAAGCCTTCAACCAGCGCAAGGCGATCCTCCTCGCTGCGAATGGGAGGATTCATCCGGAATCTTCCATCCTCTTGAAGGTCATTGTCATTCATAATCAGATAGTGGGGCGCAGTTTCACAGGTTACATCCACGCCTTTTGCCTTTGCATTGCGGATCAGCGCAACGCTTTCCTTTGTGGAAATATGGCAAACGTGGTACTTACAGCCAATTTCTTCAGCAAGGCGCAAGTCTCTCGCGATCTGCTGATATTCACTTGCGCTGCAAATACCTTTGTGACCGTGTTTTTTTGCATACTCACCATCATGGATATAACCGCCGTGAAGCAAATCATTGACTTCACAGTGGGCAACGATCATTTTATCCAATTCCTTTGCCCGCAGCATTGCGCTACGCATCATCTCTTCCTGCTGAATTCCCTTTCCATCGTCGGAAAAACCGACAACATTTTCAGCCATCTCCTCAAGCGCAGCCAGTTGCACGCCTTGTTGACCCACGGTAATTGCGCCGTAAGGGTAAACATGAATCACCGAATTCTTAATCAGTTCCAGCTGCGCATCCAAATGCGCCTTGCAATCCGGCACCGGTTTCAAATTCGGCATTGTGCATACATCGGTGTAGCCACCCCTCGCAGCTGCCTTGCTAGCCGTTTCCATCGTTTCTTTATAAGAAAATCCCGGCTCACGGAAGTGCACATGCACATCGCAAAAGCCGGGAAAAACAACATATTCAGAAGCGTCAAAAGGAAACAGTTCCTTCATCAAAGGATAATTGGAGAAAGAAATACCGTCAATGGAGCATCCAACAGTCTTAAACTTTGCGGCCATGCTCATCATTCGAGAATCCTCCTGCACAAATTTATCTGAGTAAGTATACCACAGAGAGCACATTTTGTCAAACCCTGTGGAATGGATTTTTCATTAAAAGTCAAATATTTTTTCAGAAAAGTCTTCCATATCCAATTCAGCAAACGGATATGCCCGTTCCCATCCACCTTCCGTTTTTTGGATGCTGCTTCTATGGCTATTCAGCAGTCGGACAATATTATACACGTCTATCCAGATCTCGCTATTGCATTCTTTTTGACTCTCCTCAAACACCAGCTGCATGCCAAAGTGCAGGTGGACCGTTTGAATATTATTGACATTTTCTCTATCTGAATATCCTGTTCTGCCCATAAAGCCGATCAAATCTCCCGCCTGCACAATATCCCCCTCCTGCAAGTTCTCGGCAAATGGTTTGTCCTTTTGCAGGTGGGCATAGTAATAGTAGCGCTTGGAATCAAAGCTACGGATTCCGATTCGCCAGCCACCGTAACGGTTCCATCCCATCGCTTCCACAACACCGCCCTCAACCGCAACAATGGGTGTCCCTTGTCCGCCCATCAAATCATTGCCTAAATGCTTTCGTTTGAATCCAAAGGATCGGCTGTTTCCAAAATCAGAGCAGTGGCTGTAACCATATCCGGCAGCTATGGGTGAAAAGGCCTTCAGACCGTACTGCGGTTTCGGTTCTCCGTCCACTTCAATTGCAAAACTACCTAAAAGACCGCCCAGTACGCCGCTGTATGCGTTGTGATAGTAGTCATAGTATTTATAAAGGTTCCCAAGGAGCTGCTCCGGTGATTGATCCCCCTGCAGATCGTTCACTGCCTTTTTAACGGACGCCAATCCGCACTTACCGCCTGTACGACAGCCAGCCAGTGCCAAAGCATCGATCCAGGATATATGCTTTTCTTTATCAAATGTATCTATATCCACATCCATCGCGTACTTCAGAGATTCATAGGGCACTCCAAAATCCACCCAACGAATTGTCTCCGCCCGCACAGGAAGCGCCAAAACCATTATGAGTAACAGTATGCTAAAAATTCGCCGTTTCACATTCTTCACCTCTTAAATAGGATGTGAAACGACGAAAATTATCATACTATGAAATTATTTCAAATCTCTGCGGATTCCTTCGGCAATGCAATAAATATCCTCCATTTTCTGGATAGCAGAAATTTGTTCTTTATAATAATTACTATATGCTACTCCCTTGAGATACCATGCAAAATGCTTTCTGGCCTCCAAACACGCAATGTGCTCGCCCTTGTCTTCAAATGCAAGCTCAAACTGTCGCAAGACAACATTCACCCTACTGCTCAAATCGGGACGTATAAACGCGTCCTGACCCTCCAGTGCCGCTTTTGCTTCAGCAAAAATCCATGGATCGCCAAATGTTGCTCTGCCAATCATCACACCGTCAGCGCCGGTCCACTTTTTGCACCGTAACGCCGATGCGCCGTCTACAATATCCCCGTTCGCAATTATTGGAATACTCGCTTGATTCTTAACCTTGGCAATCATATCCCAATCTGCCTTTCCGGAATATAGCATACTCCGGGTGCGTCCATGAACAGTCAGCATGGCTGCGCCGTTATCTTCCATGCGTCTGGCAAAATCTAAAACATTGATTGAGCCTTTGTCCCAACCGAGTCTGCATTTGACGCTCACCGGAACATCCACAGCTTTTACAACCGCAGCCACAATATCCCCTGCCAATTCCGGCGTGCGCATCAAACCACAGCCGTCTCCGGAATTGGCAATCTTGGGCATTGGACATCCCATATTGATATCAATAAAATCACAACCGGAAATCTCCAACGCCAGCTGTGCAGCCTGGGCCATAATTTCCGGGTCGTTACCAAATATCTGTGCGCCGCAAATACTACCATCGTTCTTTCGCAAAAGGGCAGCACTTTTTTTATCTTTATACACAAGCGCCCGCGACGACACCATTTCCGTAACCGTAATATTCGCGCCCAATTGCGCGCAAACTGTGCGAAACGCCCAGTCGGACACACCGGCCATTGGCCCAAGCGCCAATGGATTATTCACTTCAAAGTTGCCTATTCTCACAGTTTTCACCGCCCTATTCCGGGCGATTATACCATAATTTCAGAAATTGCGCAAGTCAAAGTAGCGTTGAAATCAACCAAATGAGCCCCGTAAGAACTGCACCGCCGCACGCCCAAACAGGACCTGAAAGGATTCCCCTTTTTCTTTTGCTGTAGTTTGTGCCGCTGATTAAACGCTTTGCTTCTTTTAGCAGTTGCTCATCCGTAACACCGGCTTGGCCGACAGCATCATCCTTTAAAATGAAGATTGCCTGCTCAAAAAGTTTCTTATCCGGACTGTGGATAACAATCACTTGTCTTGATATTCCTTTAACCATCCAATCGCCTCCTGACAGGAAAAGTATTCCACCGTAGATACTTTTCATTCATTAGATGAAAACGCCCTGCCAAAAGGCAGGGCGGATCGTTATTAAAAATCTTTTGGGGGCTTATATCTGCCTTTTGGTGCCCACTGGGTAAGGGGATATCTCTGCATAGCGCCGAAGACCCTATCTTTCAGATCAGGATATCGGGCCGTCAGGTCATAAACAAGCTTTTTGATTTCCTCACGCTTTGTTTCTTTATCTACAGGGCAGCGATTTTCCAGCACCGGCAATTGATTACGGCTGACAAAATGATCCACAGTCTGCTCATGGATATAAAGCATCGGGCGAATTTGAATAATTCCGGTTCTGTCAAGATTGGTAACCGGCTGAAAACAGCTGATACGACCTTCATACAACAGCGACATCAAAAAGGTTTCCACTGCATCATCATAATGATGACCCAACGCGAGCTTATTTAAGCCTCGCTCCAAAAGGGTCTGATTCAACGCGCCACGGCGCATTTTTGCGCACATGGAACAAGGGTTCTTTTCTTTTCGGTAGTTAAAAATCACCGGACCGATTTCCGTTTTTACCAATGTAAAAGGCACGCCCAGTTTATCACATAACGCATCAATTTGCGCGTAATCCATACCAAGTCCCATATCAATGGTAACAGCCTCCAGTTCAAAGGACTTATGGCTATACTTTTTCAGCTCCGCAAGAAAAACCAACAGTGCCACTGAGTCCTTTCCTCCGGAAACGCCAACACCGATGCGGTCGCCATCTTCTATCATATTATAATCTTCTACGCACCGACGCACTAATCCGACCAGTCTTTGCATAATTCTGCCTCCAAATTTCTAAAAATAGGAAGTGAGTATTTAAGAGTATATAAGAGTATTTAAGAGCTTTTTGAAGTATTTATTGCATTTTATAAAATTTCTTATAATTTTAGTTGACTTTTCATTTTTTGTATGATATAAAAATCAAGCGTTTTGCAGACATTGTAATGCCTGCTCATGAATTTGTCAAAATATTTTACCTAATTGGAGGAACGCAAAATGTCCACTACACTCGCAAAGAAGGAGACCGTAGAGCGCAAGTGGTATGTGATCGACGCTGCCGGCAAGCCCCTGGGCCGCACCGCAGTGATCGCTGCTAACCTGCTCCGCGGCAAGCATAAGGTTGATTTCACTCCCAACGTTGACTGTGGCGACTTCGTCATCATCATCAACTCCGACAAGGCTGTTTTGACCGGCAAGAAGCTGGAGCAGAAGTCCTACTACCGTGTATCCGGCTGGATCGGCGGTTTGAAGGAAACCAAAGCTCGCATCATGATGGAAAATCGCTCTGATTACGCCATGGAACTGGCTGTTAAGGGCATGCTGCCCAAGAACACTCTGGGTCGCAATTCCATGACTCGCCTGCGTATCTACAAGGGTGAGGAGCATCCCCATGCTGCTCAGAAGCCGGTCGCATGGACCCTGGACTAATTTGGAGGTAAACGATTATGTACGAGAGCAAGAAGAAGTATAACTACGGCACCGGTCGTCGTAAGTCCTCCGTTGCCCGTGTTCGCGTCTACGAGAACGGCACTGGTTCTATCATCATCAACGGCCGCGACATTGACGAATACTTTGGTCTGGACACCCTGAAGCTGGTTGTTCGTCAGCCTCTGGTCACCACCGATCTGGTTGGTAAGGTTGATGTTGTTGTCACCGTCGCAGGCGGCGGCGTTTCCGGCCAGGCCGGCGCTATCCGTCACGGTATTTCCCGCGCGCTGCTGACTTTGAACCCTGAAACTCGTCCTGTTCTGAAGGCTGCCGGTTTCCTGACCCGCGACCCCAGAATGAAGGAAAGAAAGAAGTACGGCTTGAAGGCCGCCCGTCGCGCTCCCCAGTTCTCCAAGAGATAATCTATTTCTCACTCAGAACTTCAAAAACCCAGAAACCGCAATGGTTTCTGGGTTTTCTTTTTAGATTTTATAAGGTATAAATTCACCGTTATACAGCGTATAAAGTTCCTTGAATCCTACATCCTTCAGCAGAAGCTTTGCATCTTCAAAACCAAAATCCAAAGTATCGGCTTGGTGACTGTCGGAGGAAAGGATCAATCTGGTATTGGCCTTCTTTAAAATGTGCAATAATGCCTCGCTGGGATATGGAGCAGTACGAACATTGCGGGAAATTGCGCCGGTGTTTACCTCAAAAATGCATCCGCTCCTTGCCGCTTCAGCGGCATATTTAGCAGCAATTTTTTGATAATCTTTATTTTCCAGAATACCGAAATTACCCACCTCATCAAACTTCGTTACCAAATCAAAATGGCCAACGATGTCCGGCTTTCTGTTTAAAATATAACTGCAAAAAGCTTGATAGTAGGACTCTGACAGGGCAATAACATCCCCATCAAAAACATCAAAACATTTCTGAAAGCAATCCAGATTCGAGTCCACAGGATAGTATTTTCCGGCTTTTTGCAAATAATGAGAAGATCCGATTATGTAATCAAAATCTCCGCGGTTTACTTGACCGAAGGACTCTTCCTCCACACCGACATATATCTGGATGTCCTTTTCGTATTTCTCCTTTAAACGACGAATCTCGTCAATATACCCCTGTGTGTCCTTTAAACAGTATCGCAAATCAAACCCAGAATACCCATGACTGGAAAAACCGAGGGCAGAAAAGCCTTTTTCCAGCGCGCTCTGTACTACTTCCTCCGGTGTATTCTTTCCATCGCAAAATGTGCAATGGGTATGAAAATTCGAAAGCATTTATTTCTCTCCCCTTTTCTTACTGAACCTTTGGATCGTTGAAATGACAAGATCAATACCAAGGGTTTTGATCAGAAGTCCAATAAAGGAACTGATCAAAATCACAAGGCCGGATAATGCTCCGCCAATAATAACAATGAGAATATCCGTTATTAAAAGCGCTTTGCCAATATCAATATGAATGAATTTTCGAACAATCAGTGCAATTATATCTGTTCCGCCGGAGCTGGAGTCTGCATAAAACATAATTCCACTGGCAATAGCGATAACCGCAGCGCCAACAACGGATGCAATAAATGGATTCGAAATAGGCGGGTTGGCTGGCATAAACAGTCTTTCAAAAAGACCAACAAAGACTGTTGTAAGCACCGAGCCGATCAGCGTTTTAACAGCCATATTTTTTCCAAGAAGAATAAAAGCCAATATAACAAGCAAGGAATTGATAATCACAAGAATCGTGCCCGGAGAAAAAGGCAACAGATTCTCTAAAATTACAGAAATTCCACTGGTGCCACCTAATAAAAGTTGGTTAGGGAAAATCAGCAAAACCGTGCTCAGAGCATATAAAACGCTGCCCATTAAAATCAAAAGGCCGTCGCGAAGAATCGCGGTATATTTTAGTGATGGAATTTTTTTCATACAGCTGCCTCACAAAAATCCATTAAAATTCAGGCTCTGATAATGATACAATAGATAGTTTATTTTGTCCAGTCTCAATAAACCGTTCATT
>JAZOUW010000083.1:0-10915 GCA_045658385.1 Faecousia sp. | reverse complement strand
CAACAAAAAAGACCTGAAATAAGCGTTAGGAGATCATTTCATGGAGCTTCGCTACGGCATTTTAAGCACATCTTCCATTGCGCCCCGATTTATCGCAGCGGTGCGTTCCTGCGGCAAAGGGCAAATTGTAGCGCTGTCCTCCCGTTCTCTGGAGACAGCCCAAGCAAAAGCCGCCCAGTGGGATATCCCCATCGCCTACGGCTCTCACCAGGAACTTTTGCAGGATAACACTGTAAACATCGTTTATATCTCCAATGTAAACACCGCACATTATCCCTGGGCCAAAGCGGCACTGCAAGCAGGCAAGCATGTGATCTGCGAGAAACCCTGCACCACCACGGAAGTCCAGACAAAAGAACTGTACGCACTAGCAAATGCAAAGGGTCTGTTCTTTATGGAAGCCCAGAAAATGCTGTTTTTACCGGCAGTTCTGTCGGCAAAAGAACGACTCCGGGACTTGGGGCAGATCACAATGGTGGAAATGAGCCACAGCTTCCCTGCCAGCTATAACGGCTGGATGTTTGACAAAGAGGCCGGCGGCGGTCCGTTGCTCAGCAGTGGCATTTATGCAGTGCAGCTGATTGCCTGGCTGTTCGGTCAAATCACCGACATTCACAGCACAGCGTCCAAGCTGGAAACCGGTGTAGAGTGGCAGTATATCGTAACCGGACAGACCCAAAGCGGCGTCCTGTTCTCTTTTAAAAACAGCACCCGGGCGGTACTGGACAACACCTGCCGTATTTTCGGTGAAAAGGGTTATATCGAGCTACCTAACTACTGGAAAGCCCAAAAGGTTATTTTTCATATGGATGGCAAAACAGAAACGCTGGAATTCCCCTGCCAATATGAATTGGTCTACGAAGTACAGCACATTGCCGAATGTCTGGAAAAAGGCCTTCTAAACAGCCCTGTGATCACCGAAGAAATTTCCTTGGCAGGCATCCGCGCCATCGAACAAGCAAAAGCAAATTGAACAGCGGCAGTCCCACTGGGACTGCCGCTCAGTCTGTCAAAAAACTTGTTTTTTGACAGACTGACAGAGGTCAAAGAAACGCCAAAGACAAGCAACGCGACCCCGAAGTGTATGTGGATACTCGAGAGGGAAGCGTTGTGCAGTAAGCCAAAACACCTTGCGCAGCAAGCTTTTTACACCTTATCCGTCAAGAATCAAAGAGATTTTGACACCGTTCCCTCGTGTGGAAAGCTGAAAAAACAAGACATATTTATGCTCTGTGTTTTGGCGGTTTGGGGTTTCTTTGACACGCTGGCAACCCCGACGGAGAAACCTCCGTCGGGGTTGTTTTTCACTTGACCCGGTACTGGCTGGGAGTGCAGCCGGTGCAGTCCCGAAAGACCTTGTAAAAGTAGGGCAGGCTGTAAAAATTGAGAAAATCGCAAATATCCGCCGGGCGCATATCGCCGCTGCGGAGCATCTGGCAGGCCTTTTCGATTTTCAGCCGGTTGATGTACTGCACCGGCGGCATTCCCGTAAGGGCCTTAAAGCGCTTGCGGTAAGCGGTTTCGCTCATGGCGCACATTTGGGCAAGCTTTGGAATGCTGAACTGGTCCGTGTAGTGCTGACCGATGTAAGCAAGACAGCATTCGTCTGCCCGGTTCACAGGAAAGAGAGCAGCGAACAGAGCGTAGACCTTCGCCTTGAGCCAGGCAGGGGAGTTGCCTTTAAAAGCTTCAGCCGCGGCAGAAAACAGCGGCTGCAGCCGTCCGTCGTCCTGACAAAGGCGTACGATCCGGTCGCCCAACAAAAGCTGCTTGCCTGCGGGGTTCCGCAGACAAAAGTTAATCAGCAGGCTGTGACCGGTCTTTCCCGGGGGCGTCAAAAGGCGCATGCTGTAGCGCGCTCCCAGAGGCAGCAGCGCCACATCTCCGGGATTTGCCTGAAAGACCTGTCCGTCGGCAAACTCATATCTTGCCGGGCAGTCCAGAAACAAGATCAGACCATGCCTGCGCCGGGGGGTCTCCAGACAGCTGAACTTATCGCCGGCAAGCCATGTCTGATGAATGGCAAGCACGGTATCAAGATTGAAATCTGTAGTAAAAATTTGATTTAGCTTCTGCAAATCCATTGTCAATCACCGATTTTACTATAACACAACATGCCGAAAAATGGAACAACTATTTTTGAATCGTGGATTGCCCGGAAGGCGTATCCGTGGTATGATACAATCAGAATTTTTGGAAAATTAAGGAGGGATTCTTATGCAGGAACAAATGCTTCGGCAGCAGGCAAGGGAGGACGCCCGGTACTTTCTGGAAAATGACCAGGAATACCGTATGGGCTATGTCCAGGCAGAGCAGCCCCACCCGCTGACCCGTCGCCTTTCCCAGACCTATGCAGAATCTATAGAGGCTGGCGTACGCCTTTTATTTTCCGTAGACGATGAAATGGCAGACCGGGCCGCTGACACGCTGGCAGGGGCAGACTATGCAGCTTTTGCCGACACCATTCGCGCCACTTTAAAAAAGGGGGGCAGGGTGGTCTTTTCCGGCTGCGGCTCTTCCGGACGGCTGTCCATGCGCCTGGAGCAGTCCTGGCGCAACGCCGTGGAAAAGCTTTCAGGCAGCTACCCCCAAGCCAAGGCTGCCCTTATGGAAAAGCTGGAAGCTGTGGGCAACATTATGACCGGCGGCGACTACGCGGTTATCCGGGCGGTAGAGTCCTTTGAAGATGCCACCGCTTTGGGCGCTGCCCAGGCAAAGACCTGGAACTTTACCGAAAAGGACTTGCTGGTGGGCGTCACAGCCACCGGTGAGACCACGTCCATTTTGGGAACTGCCCGGCAGGCCCTGGAGGACGGGGCAACGGTGTATATGCTCATTTGCTCCGACCCTGCGCCGCTGCTGGAAAAAATGGCCCGGGCCAAGAGCGTTTACTTAAACCCCCGGTGCCACGTGATGCGCCTGCCCTGCGGCCCTATGGCGCTCACCGGCTCCACCCGGATGCAGTCGTCCACCTTTGAGCAGTTTGCCGGGGCAGTTGCTCTGGAGGGGGCGCTGTGGGACATTCTGGAAAGGGCCGGGGTAGAAAACCGGTTTTGTGGCTACGGCTGGTACGGCCGGCAATTTAAGGCTTTGACACAGCAGCTGCTTTCTGACAAGTGTGTAAAGGTCCTTGCCGAGGCATCTTCTTGTGAAGAAAAGGTCTATAAGGCCGGCGGCTTAATCACGCTCTTTGCCGACGAATATTTGCTGGACGTGCTGACGGACACCACCGAGCGCGCCCCCACCTTTATGACCCCGCCCTTTTGCGCGGCAGACATGGAAGGGGAGCAGTCCTGGGCCTTCGTGAAAAATCCCAACTGTGGAACAGACGAAGCTTGGACCCGGTGCTTTTTGCGGCAGCCCAACTGCATCGAATGGGGTCTGGAAACCTACGAAAAGCTGGGTCTTACCCAGCGGCAGATTGAAAAGATTCCGGATATCGGTTTGCAGGCGCTGAAACGGTTTATTATTGGCAATGAGCCTGCCCCGGAACGGGAAAATGCCCCTGCATCCCATGCTTTGTGGGTGGATGCCCAGGCTGCCCCGGAAAGCTTTTTGAAGCAAGCCGCCCGATACACAACATTCAGCCAGTTGACATTGCAGGATTCAGGCCTTATACTTATGGATACCGGCATGGATATGTTCCAGCATCTGGCAGTGAAGCTGATGCTCAACACGCTCTCCACCGGCGTCATGGCCCGGCTGGGCAGAATCAGCGGAAACTGGATGACCTGCCTTGCCATGTCCAACAAGAAGCTGGTAGACCGGAGCGCCCGAATCGTGGCGGATTTGTGCCAGGTGTCTTACGAGACGGCGCTGGAGGAAATCTATTACGCCAAGGCCGCAACTGAGGCAAAAGGGCTGCTGCGCAGTCCCGCCCAAGAGGCGATTTTGACTTTGGGCATGAAATAGAAAGGAAGATTACTATGGAAAAGCTTGTAAACGGCATTCGTGTCAAAGCGGTGGGAAACGAGCATAATGTTTACTTCGACATGGCCATGGCCATGTTGGAGGAAATCATGTCCCACAACGCAAAAGGGGAGAAGACTGTCATGATCGTCCCCGTGGGTCCCACCGACCAGTATCCCATTCTGGCGGATATGATCAACCGGATGAATGTGTCCTTGAAGAATGTCCATTTCTTTAACATGGACGAGTATATGTGGACCGAGACCGAGACTGTGGGTTCGGCAGACCCCTTGAGCTTCTACGGCAGAATGAAGCGGGAGTTTTACGACCGGGTGCGCCCGGATCTGGTAATGCCCGAGAGCCAGCGGCATTTCCCCGCCCCCGGCAAGGAAGCGGAGTATGATAGAATGATTGCAGATCTGGGCGGTGTGGATGCCTGCTTTGGCGGTCTGGGCATCAACGGCCACGTGGCCTTTAACGAGCCCCCGGAAGCGGATGCCCCTATGACCGCCGACGAATACGCTGCTTTGGGAACCCGGGTGCTGCCCATTTCCCGGGAGACCAAGACCATCAACGCCTATGGCTATAACCGGGGCGATTTGATGGGCATGCCCCAGTGGTGCGTCACCATCGGCATGAAGCAGATTCTGTCTTCCAAAAAGGTCTACATTGCCCTGAACCGTCCCTGGCAGAACGGACCGTTAAAGCACGCCCTGCTGGACGCGGAAACTTCCCACATCCCTGCGTCTTTGCTGCGCCGCTGCCCGGAGGTTACTTACTGCGGCACCGACGAGGTCCTCACCGGCATTATCCTTTAAACAACCAAAAGGACGCGTTGCAACGCGTCCTTTTTTCATATTTTGGCATTTGGGGTATTGGGCGGATCGGCAAAGGGGAACAGGCCAGCTTACCTCTGTGGGCAGGGCCTTCCAGACGGAAGAAGCCGTCGTGGAGGGAAAGGACTGTGCCTTCAGCCTTTAACGGTCCGGGCATGCCCGGACGCGGCGCTTGACTGCGTCCACGCTTCTTGCGCCCAGAGGACGGTGGATAGCGTCCAGAATTTCTGCCTCGGTGACGGTTTCACACCGGCAGATGACGTTGCCGTAAAGGGGATTCTCTTTTACCAGCGCATCCTGCTGCTGGCGGGTGCACTTGCTGAACTTGACAATGCCCTTGCGCTTGGAAATAAAGTTTTCCTTCAGAGGCCAGCGCTCACCCCGGGCCAAAAGCTGCTGAACAACATAAGTACCCATTGCCAAAGACAGGGTCAGACCGGTGGAACGGACACCGGAGAGGTTTACATAACCTTCCAGGTCGTCCCAGATGTCAAAGTGCAGACCCTCCGGATTCCGGTTGGGACGCAGGCCGGAGTACTGGGTGATAGAGTCCCGGACGTTTACATTGGGAATCAGGTTTTTCACATCCTTTGTGATGGATGCCAGACCCTCGGCGGTGGTGGACTTATCTTTCTTGGAGTCCTGATCTTCCGCTGTGGGTCCCACCAGCATGTTGCCGTGGATGGTGGGGCACATGAGCTTGCCCTTGGTAATCTTGGTGGGAATGGGCAGAACGATGTGATTTACCTGGCAGGCGGTGTTCTTATCCAAAATGAAGAACTGACCCTTCCGGGCAACTACCTTATAGTCCGCCTTGCCGACCATTTCGGCGATTTCGTCGCAGTAAAGACCGGCGCAGTTGATAACGTATCTGGTCTCAATGTCGCCGTTGGTGGTCTGGACGGTCTTAATTTTGCCGTTTTCGGTGGTGATGCCGGTAACGCGGGTTGCCAGCATAAACTCCACGCCGTTGGCGTAGGCGTTTTCCGCGTAAGCCTGCACCAGAATGAAGGGGTCGATAATGCTCTCTCTGGGAATCCACAGGCCGCCCTTGACTTCCGGATTCAGATTGGGCTCCATTTCAAGAAGCTCTGCCGCAAATACTTCGTTACCTAGCATAATACATTGGCACAACATTTTCAACATCTTTTCAAAAACTTAGCAACAAAAACAAAAAGAAAAGAGCACAACAGGAAAATTTTGTGCTCTTTTCTTGGGAAAAGCTATCTACAGATAATAACCCTTTGCGTACTTTGAAGGGCTTACCCCGAAATGCTTTTTAAAGCACTGGGAAAAATACGCTGCATCGCAAAAACCGCACCTTGCGGCAATTTCCCGGGCGGAAAGGGTCGTATTTTCCAAAAGCTCCGTGGCGTGGAGTAAGCGCACCTGAATGATGTACTGGTGCAGAGGCTTTCTGGTTGCGCGCTTGATGACATAGCTGATGTAGTTGGGGTGAAAGCCAAATTGCTTGCCCAGGGATATGTTGGTCAGGTTTTCCTGATAGTGATTGTGCACGTACGAAAGAATCCGGTTGACCGTATCCTTTTCCTTATCCGCAATTCCCAGCTTCAAAAAGCGCAGGCATTCTGTTAAGCATTGGGCAAAGAGGTGACCGATTTTATTTTCATAATACACGGTTTTTTCTGTCCACTCTCCCATGATTTTCGAAAGATACGTTTGCGCCCCGCTGACTTCCTTCATATACAGAACTGCCGATAATTCCGGCATATCTGCAAAGGTGTTGGGGTCTACCAGCAACGTTCTTTTAAAATCCTTAACCGGTACCGGCGCGATGGGGGCGGTGCTGGCGGCGGCGTTTTGGGTATAGTCAAAATTCAGCATAATGTAATTGACACCGGCTTCGCTGGCCTGAATCTGATACGGGATACCGGAATTGATAATCAGCAGGGAATGCTCCTGCATTTCATACACCGCGCCCTTTGCCTTTATGGTTCCGTGTCCGTTTAAGACAAAGAAAAGTCTGGCATCCAGTGGCACAACCTCGGTAAAACAGGAAGCTTCGTTCA
Organism: Faecousia sp.; assembly: GCA_045658385.1. Classification (GTDB taxonomy): domain Bacteria; phylum Bacillota; class Clostridia; order Oscillospirales; family Oscillospiraceae; genus Faecousia. Next base: position 4,140 of record JAZOUW010000083.1, on the reverse strand, counting down.
CGCTCAAGCACCGTGCATATCGAATATAAGGATTGATTTCGGAAAAAAGCATGCAACCACCTCATCTTTGTTTTACACAAATTCCTATTTGGTTTATACATTGATTCTAGCATGGATACATGCTAGAATCAAGATAAATCCAAAAGAAAGAGGTATACGTTTATGATCCCCAGAAAACACAAAAGGGCGGCAAGAATTGGCATTTTTGCCGTTGCCCACAATACGTATTTTTCCCAGTTTGAAGGCCTTTTTGACACGCTTATGGAATACCACCGGGTTTTTGTGGACATGGTCCGGGATAACGAGGTGGAGGTCATTGACTTCGGCATGGTGGACACCTCGGAAGGCGCTTTCGCAGCAGCCGAAAAAATCCAGGCTGCCAATGTGGATCTGCTCTTTTGCAATATGATTACCTATGCCACCTCCTCCGTATTTGCCCCGATTATCCAGCAGGCAAACCGGCCCATGGTGCTGGTGGCGCTGCAGCCCCGGGCCGCATTGGATTACACCAAAGCCAACACCAGAATGCAGCTGGAAAATGACAACATTTGCTCTGTTCCCGAGTTTATCGGCGTTGCCAACCGGCTGGGTAAAAAGGTCAGTGATGTAATCATCGGCACACTATACAATGACAAGGACGCAGAAGCGGAGCTGAAAAAGTGGTGCGACATTGCCAAGGTGCTCCACTCCCTCAAGGGCGCAAGGTTGGGTCTGATGGGTCATACGATGGAAGCAATGTACGATATGCATGCCGATCCCACTGCTGTTGCCGCTGCCTTTGGCGTGCATGTGCCGCTGCTGGAAATTGATGATGTGCTCACACTTTACAATGAGGTTACCGAGGAGGAAATTCAGGCGAAAATCCAGGTCATTGATGCGGAGTTTGATATGCCCGAGCCCAAATCGGACCCCATTACCTCCAAGCTGACAGATGCAGACAAGTATCAGGCTGCCAAGTCTGCCGTTGCGCTGGACAAGTTTGTGGAAAAATACAACCTCACCGGTCTGGCTTACTACTACGAGGGTCAGCCGGATTCCCTCCACCGCAAGGTGGCAACCACCTTCATTGTGGGCAACTCTATTTTAAACGCCCAGGGTATTCCCATGTGCGGTGAATACGACATTAAAACCTGCCTGGCCATGCTGATTATGGACCGGCTGGACATCGGTGGCAGCTTTGCGGAATTCCACCCCTTTGATCTTGCCGAGGACTTCATTCTGGTGGGACACGACGGACCCCATCACCTGAAAATTGCCGAGGGAAAACCGGTACTGCGCAGCTTGAAAAAGTATCACGGCAAGCCCGGCTCCGGCGCTTCCGTGGAATTTAAGATCAAGGAAGGTCCTATCACTATGCTGGGCATCACCCAGACCAGTGAGCAGAAATTCAAGTTTGTCATTGGCGAAGGCTACTCCAAGGAGGGTCCGATTCCTCCCACCGGCAACACCAACACCCGCGCCTTCTTCGCCCCCACCACCAAGGAGTTTGTGAAGAAATGGGTCATGGAAGGTCCTACCCACCACTATGCCTTGGGTGTTGGTCACCACGCTGACACCATCGCCAAGATTGCTGACATTTTAGGTGTTGAGTACACCATCGTAAAATAAGGCCGAGGTAATAAAATGAAACGAGATCTTTTTGTTTTTGCAGGACAGTCCAATATGATGGGCGCTGCGGTGTTTCCGCCCAAAAAGAACATCTCCCTCTCCAATTCCTATGAGTACAAGCACAAACCCCGCCGTTTGGGCAAAGAATCCGGTGAGTTTGTAAATACGGCGTATCCGGTAGGTGAGTTTTCCTATGCAGACCTTGCTGCCGCTTACGCCCCGGATATGACAGATGAAAAGGGTAATAGCAAACTGGCCGATTACGCAAAGCACACCTATTTCTCCACCTCTATGTCCAATGTGAAATCCGAGGAAGAAAAGTCGGTGTATCCCTTTGCCACCTTCTGCGAAGCAGATGCCTCCTTCGGGGCAACTCTTGCGCCCTTTCTGGCGCAGCAGTGGGAGCAGCGGGGTCAGGCCTGCGCCTACACCCACATTGCCAAGGGCGGCGTGTCGATCATTTACTATATGACCGACGAGATGTGCCAGGACTATGCCCAGCGCATCACCCGGTATAACGAACAGCACGGCACAGAAATTAATCCCATCATTTCCACAAGATGGCAAATGCCCGGTGCAGCAGAGTACTTCTTTGAAAAGTGCAAGGACTTTTTTGAAGATGCCCAAAAGCGTTTTCCCGATGATGATTTAGGGAATAAGTGCTTTTTCTGGCTTCAGGGAGAGGCTGACGGTGGCACGCCGCCCATCGCCTACGAAACCAAGCTGGATATTATTTGGCAGCGGCTGAAAAAGATTGGATTTACCCACTTTTTCTGTATCCGGGTGGATTATTTCGGCGCAGATTGCATTGACACGGTTATGCGGGCCCAGGAAAACTTCGTTGCCCACAATGACGATGCCTATATGCTCACCCGGGCGGCATCCTTCTTTACCTATCCCAACCGGGACGAAAGCAGCTGGTTTGTTTCACCCCCTCCGGAGCAGTACCAAAACTGCCGGGACAGCTTTTTCGGCTTTGATAACAACCACATCAACGAAAAGGGCTTCTATGTGATCGCCCGGCAGGGCGTAGACAACCTTTACCGGGTGCTTGTGGAAAAACAAGAGCCTGTTTTGGAAGAAGAGTTAGTTCGATCTCTTGCGGATGAAAAGGAGCGATAACATGTATAATATTAAACTTTCTGATTACATTCCCACCCCCACCCCCGCCACCAGTGACCGCATCGTTGCGGCCCACTACTACGGCGCGTGGAAAAAAGGCGCAGCCGGTATCCACGAAGGCTTTAACGATCTTTCTAAAGAATTTCCCGACCGGACACCCCTTATGGGCTATTATGACGAGGAAAATCCCGAGGTCTGCGACTGGGAAATTAAGTGGGCAGTAGAACACGGCATCAACTGCTTTATCCATTGCTGGTACAGGAAAAAGGACAACGAGGGCAAGCCGGTAACGGTGGCAGACCTGCGCTGCGGACACGCGCTGCACGAGGCCTTTTTCAATGCCAAATTCCAAAACCAGATGAAATTTGCCATCATGTTTGAAACCTCTCCCCGGTGGGGCGGCACCGACAAACGGGATATGGTGGAAAATCTGATGCCCTTCTGGACAGAAAACTACTTTAAAAGAGAAAACTATCTGCTTATTGACAACAAGCCGGTGCTGTTTATTTGCAATCAGGCAAGACTTGCCACGGAATGCTTTGCCAGCCCCGAGGAGCAGCGGGAAACCTTTGATGCCTGCCGGGAGTACGCCAAAAAAGCCGGCTTTGACGGTATGCTGTTTGCCGACGACGACGGCACCATCGACGAAGACGGTCATAAGCAGATGATGCACTGCGGTTACGATTTCCGGTTCGGTTACAATTCCGGCTTTGTTGCCCCGGAAAACAATTACACCGATCAGGAGGACATCATCAACACCCAATGTCAGCTTTTACAGAGGAATTTGTCCTTTGCGGAAAAGACATTTATCCCCACCCCCTCCTGTTTCTCTGACCCCACGCCCCGCTGCACTGACCACTGGATGCAGCTGGGTATGAACTTCCGTCTGGCAAAGATCTGGTATCTTTATCCGGAAGGCTACAAAGAGCTGCTGAAGCGGATGAAGGCCATCACCGACGCCCTGCCAGCGGATGCCTACGCCAGAAAGATCGTTATGATTGACAACTGGAACGAATGGGACGAGGGTCACTTCGTGGCCCCCAGCCACAAGTTCGGCTACAAGTACCTGCAGGCAATCCGGGAGGTTTTTACCGCTTGCGACAATCTTCCCGACTACCGCACACCGGCAGACCAGGGCTTTACCGGCTATAACACATCTTGGGTGACCCCTGATTTTGCCGCATGCTGCGAGGAAATCCGAAAGACAAATCAGCTGTAACCGGTGGCAAAGCCGGCAGTATTCTGAAAGAAAAAAGGCGCGTTGCAGTGTGAACTGCTCCCCGTCAAGTAGACAGTGAAATAAAATAAAAATTTTCTTGCTTCCGGTGACCTGTTTTGGGTTACCGGAAGTCTTTTTATGCTGCCAATGGATAGCTGTAGTGCTTCTCCATCGGTGTCAGAACGCCCAGA
>JAZOUW010000082.1:0-2822 GCA_045658385.1 Faecousia sp. | reverse complement strand
ATTTTGCTTGTTGCCGAACCAGCAAGTATTTTGAAAAAATGGTAGAAATCGTAACAATTCTATTTTATAATACTCTTAGACAAACATTAGCTAGATTTGTCGAACAGATCCTATGTGATCTTACGGTTGAAATACCGGGCGGAATATCCAGCCGGATACGTAAAAAACTGTGATTTGTCCCCAATATAGAAATTAAGCAGCAACGGCTACTACTCTGAAATATGGGTAGTAGCCACTTGTTTTTTGTAAAACACATTGACATTTTTCGATTTGACGAATATAATATGGATAGATTGAAGAATTTGAATGTGAGGTGAACCCAATGGCATCTGAATATGTTGACAACGCAAGAGTATTCAAAGCATTTTGTGATGAGAATCGTCTGCGTATTCTAGAACTGCTGCGTAGCGGAGAAAAATGCGCTTGCGTGTTATTGGATGATCTGCACATTACACAGTCCACGCTTTCTCACCACATGAAGATTCTTTGTGACTCCGGCGTTGTTCAAGGCCGCAAAGAGGGTAAATGGGTGCATTACTCCATTGATCCAGATGGCGCTGAGAGAGCCATGCAACTCTTGAAGCAGCAACTCACATTGGGCGTTCAATGCGAAGCAACAAAAACTTGTTGCTCAGATAAAGAGAAATGAGCCATCTGAAAAGGTGGCTTCTCTTAAAAACTAAACATCGATATTTTTGAATATATGAATATGAAAGGAGTTTTTTATGGAAACATTGAAAACTGCCTGGGACTTTTTTCAGTCAGAGGTCTTGGGTATGCACTGGCTGAATCGTCTGATTGGTATCATCGTGGAGGCCGTTGGCCTTGATCCTACAAGCCGCATCGGTGGCAGCGTTCAGTTTTTCTTCTATGACACCATCAAAATCATGGTACTGTTGGGAATCCTGATTTTCGTGATTTCCTATATCCAAAGCTACTTTCCACCGGAGCGAACAAAGAAAATCCTTGGAAGATTCAAAGGAATCGGTGCAAACTGCGTTGCTGCGTTGCTGGGAACAGTGACACCTTTCTGTTCCTGCTCGTCCATTCCATTGTTTATTGGATTTACCAGCGCCGGTCTGCCGTTGGGTGTTACCTTTTCCTTCCTGATTTCCTCTCCTATGGTAGATTTGGGAAGCTTGGTACTGCTGATGAGCATTTTCGGCTGGAAGGTTGCCGTTGCCTATGTGGTTCTCGGCTTGGTTATTGCCGTGATCGGCGGCACTATGATTGAAAAGCTGCACCTTGAAAATGAAGTCGAGGAGTTTATCCGCAAAGGAAAAGCAATGGATATGCCTCAGGAGGAACTGCATTTTAAGGACAGAATGAAGTATGCATGGGAGCAGGTAGTGGAAACCGCGAAGAAGGTATTCCCCTATGTCCTGGTCGGTGTGGGCATCGGCGCCTTCATTCACAACTGGATTCCCGAAGAATTTATTGTAAAACTTTTGGGTAGCAACAATCCCTTCGGCGTTATACTAGCAACTGTCGCCGGTGTTCCTATGTACGCAGACATTTTCGGCACGATCCCCATTGCGGAAGCGCTGCTTGCCAAAGGCGCGCAACTAGGTGTGGTGCTCAGCTTTATGATGGGTGTTACCACACTATCCGTCCCCTCTATGATCATGCTCCGCAAGGCCATCAAGCCGAAGCTGCTGGGTATCTTCGTCGCCATCTGTACAGTTGGTATTATTATCGTCGGTTATTTCTTTAATGCAATTCAAGGATTTATTATTTAACGGAGGAAATTATTATGGCACTGTTCAATTTGTTCAAGAAGAAGGAAGAAAAACCTTGCTGCTGCGGCGCAGCACCCAAGAAGGAAGAACCTACTTGTTGCTGTGGTTCTAAGGCCGAAGATTCTGCTACCTGTTGCGGAAAACCCGTAGAGGGCATCTGCTGCATCAAGGTTTTGGGTGCAGGTTGCAAGGCTTGCCATCAACAGTTCGAGTACGCCAAGGAGGCTGTAGCAAACCTGGGTCTAGGCATTGAGGTGGAGTACATCACCGATATGGAAAAGGTCATGGAATACGGTGTCATGTCCATGCCTGCCATCGTGGTCAATGACAAGGTGGTCGCTTTCGGTAAGGTGCTGAAGGCAGCAGAGGTGGAAAAACTGCTGAAATGAAAAAGGTAGCATTTATTTGTGTCCACAATTCCTGCCGCAGTCAGATTGCGGAGGCATTAGGAAAGAAGCTGGCATCCGATGTGTTTGAAAGTTACTCTGCTGGTACGGAAACCAAGCCACAGATCAACCAGGATGCTGTCCGGCTGATGAAGCAAGTCCACGGCATCGATATGGAAGCTACGCAGTATAGCAAGCTCTTGTCCGATATTCCGAAGGTGGATGTGGTCATCACGATGGGATGTAATGTCCAGTGTCCGTTCCTGCCCTGTTCCCACCGGGAGGATTGGGGATTAGACGATCCTACAGGTAGTTCGGATGAAGTGTTCCTGCATGTAATTGAGATAATCCAGCAAAAGATATTGGATTTAAAACAATTGCTTATAAATAGCTAAAACCATCTAGCAAAACGCTTAGAACTATGCTATAATACATCCAAGCCAGTTGTATCAAAGGCTCAAGGATGACCCGCGATATTTTGGCTTGATAGACTTTTGATAGCAAAAACCCGTAGAGTCTATAGGATAAGTATAATGGGTATCAAATAAAACCACCACGTATTATATTCTCTAAACAGAAAAGTTTAGAAACGGATATAATCCGGCGAGTGGGAATAACTCCAATGTTTCAGCAAATTTGATTTATCCTCTTCGGGGTAATTTCTTTTGGCTCTACCCAAACTATTGACATAGAAACT
>JAZOUW010000081.1:0-34727 GCA_045658385.1 Faecousia sp. | reverse complement strand
CTCGTCGATGAAAAGACCATTGATGAGATCAACATTCTGCAGGCGACGTTTCTTGCCATGCGCCGTGCAATTGAACAACTTTCCGTCACGCCGCAGTTGGCACTGATCGACGGGAACAAGGTGCCGCAAAGCGGCGTGTGTGAGCGTGCCATTGTCAAGGGCGACAGCCTGTCGGCAAGCATCGCGGCGGCATCCGTTTTGGCAAAGGTGACCCGTGATCGGCTGATGGAAGAATACGCAGAGCAGTATCCCGAGTACGGATTCGAGGTACATAAAGGCTACGGCACAAAGCGCCATTATGAAGCATTGCGTGAGGTTGGGGCATGTCCCATCCACCGCATGACTTTTTTGAAGAAGTTTTATGGTGAATAAAGGTTTGCTCGGCGCTTGGGGTGAAGTGCAGGCGGCGGAATATCTGCGGAAAAAGCGGTATGAAGTCATTGCCTGCAACTATCGCACCAGATTCGGTGAGATTGACATCATCGCGAAAACCAAAAAGGCGGTTGTATTTGTGGAGGTCAAACTCCGCAAGGATGACACCCACGGCGAAGCGCGTGAGTTTGTCGACGGTCGCAAGCAGAGTCGACTTCGTTCGACGGCGCTTTTGTGGCTAGAGGAATCCGCGTGCGAACTGCAGCCGCGGTTTGATGTGATTGAAATTTATGCGCCGGAGGGCACTGCCACAGTCAAACCCGAAATTTATCATTTGGAGGACGCCTTTCAGTGAACATTCCGGTATTTGATTTACATTGTGATACGTCTTTTGCGCTTTTAGGTAAGAATTTCAAATCCTGCGGAAGTTTGAAGGAAAATGAAGGTCATATTGATCTGAACAGGGCAACCCAGCTTTCTGGTTATGCCCAATGCTTTGCCTGCTTTACTACGGAGCCGATTGATGAGATCCCGGTGAATCCGGTTGATCTTTTTGAAAGAGAATTGGCTACGATCCAGCGGGAACTGGAACGTAATAGCCAAATCATCCGCCAGGTATATTCCGCTGATGAAATTGTTGAAAACCAAAAACAAGGGATCATGTCGGCTGTTTTGACGATTGAAGGTCCGGCTGGCTTTGGTTACGACCCGGAATTGCTGGAGGATCTGTATCTTATAGGTTTTCGTATGAGTACATTGGGTTGGAACGAGAAAAACCAACTCACAGGTTCGAACCTGACCGGTGGCGGACTGACAGATCTAGGGCGTATTTACGTTGAAACAGCGCAGCGACTGGGAATACTTATTGATGTAAGCCATATTAGTGATGAAGGTTTTTGGGATATTATGGACATTTCCCAAGCGCCAATTGTTGCATCACATTCCAACAGCCGTAATGTGTTTGACGCTAAAAGAAATTTGACTGACGATATGTTTGTGGCAATTTGTAAAACCGGCGGCGTGGCAGGTATCAATTTATATTCGGACTTCTTGGGTAAGGAGCCAACGATTGATACTGTTTGTGACCATATTTTTCATTTTATGGAACTTGAGCCCAACGGAAAGCATATTTGCCTTGGTGGTGATCTGGATGGTTGTGATCGACTTGCAGCAGGTGTGAATGGTATCCAGGATTATCCCAAACTGGCGCAACGTCTTTTGGAACGCGGAATAAGCGAAGAAACCCTGCGTGATATTTTTTGGAATAATGCATTGGGAGTGATGATGAAGTGCTCTATATAACTACACGAGGCGATAAGGACGCGTTTACATCCCATAGAACTTTGTGTGAGAACGTTGCGCCGGACGGTGGACAGTTCGTTCCTTTTGCAATGCCCAACTATACATTGGAAGAGATTGCTGCGCTTGCAGAGCTACCTTTCGGTCAAATTGTTGCGCAGTTACTAAACCAATTCTATTCTGCAAAGCTTTCAGGCTGGGATATAGATTTTGCCATTGGCAGAAATGCGGCGAAGATAACCGCGATGAACCACAGAATTGCTATTGCAGAACTGTGGCACAACCCTAAAGGTGATTTTTCCTATATCGCAAACAGCTTGTACCACAAGATTACCGGAGGCAATCCGCCTGCGCCGGAACCAACGCGGTGGTTTGTGATTGCCGTTAGAATCGCTATCTTTTTTGGTGTGTATGGTGAGTTGTTGCGCAAACAGATTATTACATCCAACCAATTGATTGACATTTCTGTTGATGGAAGTGATTTTTCTACATTAATTGCTGCGTGGTACGCAAGAAGTATGGGTTTGCCCATCGGAACAATTATCTGCACAAGTATCGACAGCAGTTTCTTATGGGATTTTATCCACCGCGGTGTTTTTACGCCCAATACTGCAGATGCGCCTGCTTTTTCTTGTGTTGAGCGCCTGGTCCATGCAACTCTTGGATTCGGACAAGCGGTGGATTTTGCCGATAAATGTGTAAGCAGACGTGTTTTTTCTTTGGATGAGGCGCAATTGGCTCTTATGAATGCCGGCCTGTTCTGTTGCGTTTCAAGCCAATCCAGAATTTCTTCAACCATCAACAGTTTGTTTAGAAGTAATTCCTATATTACAGATGCCAGGACTGCATTTTGCTATGGTGGCCTGCAGGATTATCGGGCAAAAACCGGCGATAGTGTTATGACGTTACTGCTGTCAGAGAGATTACCGTTGACTGACGCTGATTTGATTTCTTCTGCCACCGGTATTGAAAAAGGCAAGCTTTTCGAATATATAAATTATTCCTAAAATAAGGAGTCTGCGATGGCTTTATATGCAATCGGCGATCTTCACCTGAGTTTAGGTGCCCCAAAGCCTATGGACGTGTTTGGTGGTGCTTGGGTGGGGTATATGGACAAGCTGAAGGAAGGCATGTCTGTTCTGACCCGGGATGACACACTGGTTCTTTTAGGAGATCTTTCCTGGGCTCTTGGAATTCAAGAGGCAAAAGTAGATTTTGCATGGATCAATGATATTCCGGGCAGGAAAATCATTGTCAAAGGCAACCATGATTACTGGTGGAGTACCGCCGCCAAGTTTAACAAATTTTGTCAGGAAAATGAATTTTCCAACCAATTTATTTTGAATAACAACCACTATCAATATGGCGATTGGGCAATTTGCGGCACAAGAGGCTGGTTCTTTGAGGAAGACCGGAGCGGGGAACACGATAAGAAGGTTTTTAAAAGGGAATTGGGGAGGTTGGAAGCATCCTTAAAATCTGCCGGATCCCTTCCTAAAATTGTTTTTCTCCACTACCCGCCACGGTACAAAGGTTACACTTGCCCTGAAATTCTGGAGCTTCTGAATCAGTATGATGTTCACCAGTGTTTTTATGGACATCTGCATGGCGCCAGCCACGGACTCGCCTTGGAGGGGCTCTGGGATGGCATAGATTATCACCTGGTTTCAGCAGACAAGACGGATTTTAGGCCGTTCAAAGTAATTCCATAAAAATTTTAAAGAAAAGTGTGGACTTTTTCTACTTTTTTTGTTAATATAGTTCGGATATAAAATTTGTTATAAATCTGCTGTTTTCAGCGGGATTTAGGGAGGACATAAAAATGAATATCAAAAACATCGAGAAAAAAGGTAATGAAGCAAAAATTGTTGTAGAAATCGACAAGGAACTGATGGAATCTGGTGTTAACAAGGCCTACATGAAGGCACGGAAGAACATTGTTATTCCCGGCTTCCGTAAGGGTAAGGCTCCCCGAAAAATGGTTGAAGCTATGTACGGCGCTCACGTTTTCTACGAAGATGGTCTGGAGGAGATTTTCCCTGAAGTTTACGAGTATGCTGTTGTTGGGCAGGATGTGAAGGCTGTTGGCCGTCCCAGCTTGACGGACATGGATATCAGCGAAGACGGGATTGTTACCATTACTTTGACCACCGAGACTTATCCTGAAGTTACTTTGGGCGACTACAAGGGCCTTAAGATGAAGAAGGAGACTGTTAAGATCGGTGATGAGCAGGTAGAGGCTGAGCTGGATCGCATGGCACAGAACGTTGCATCTACGGAGACTGTTGAACGCGCTGCTGAAATGGGCGATACTGTAAACATCGATTTTGAAGGCTTTGACAACGGCGTTCCTTTCGATGGCGGTAAAGGCGAGAACTTTGATCTGAAATTGGGATCCGGTTCTTTTGTTCCCGGTTTTGAGGAGCAGGTTGTTGGTATGGCGGCCGGTGATGAGAAAGACATTGATATTACTTTCCCCGAGGATTACCAAAAGGATTTGGCAGGTAAGGCTGTTGTTTTCCATGTTAAGGTAAACAAGGTTACAGTTACCAATGTCCCTGCAAAGGACGACGAGTTTGCCAAGGATGTATCTGAGTTTGAGACTCTGGATGCGCTGAAGGCTGATATTCGTGAAAAGGCACAGGCTGAAGCTGATAAGAAGGCACAGGCTGATTTTGAGCAGGCTTGCGTAGAGAAGGCTGCTGAAAATACTACCGTAGAGATGCCGAAGGCATTGATTGAGGCCGAACTGGATACCCAAATGGAGCGTTTCGGCTACCAGTTGCAGATGAGTGGCTATTCTATGGACGCCTATGCAAAAATGATGGGTGGCGATATGGCTACCATGCGTAATGCTTTCCGTCCTGCTGCGGAAAAGCAAGCCAAGATCAATGTGACCCTGGCTAAAATTGTTGAGGTTGAGGAAATTACTGTTTCCGAGGAAGATATTGCTGAAGAGTACGAGGCAGTTGCAAAGCAGTATAGCCTGGAACTGGACAAGGTGAAGGAAATGGTTCCTGCTGAAGAGCTGAAGGCAAGCATCGAAACCCGCAAAGCGATTAAGGTGATTGTGGATTCGGCTGTTGTGTCCAAGCCCAGAAAGAAAAAGGCTGCACCTGCAGAGAAACCCGCTGCTACTGAGGAATAATTTTCCACGACTGTGGTTAGAATGTTTCAAACCCTGAAAGGAGAGATGACCATGAGTTTCATCCCTTATGTTGTTGAACAGACAAGCCGTGGCGAGAGAAGTTACGATATTTTCTCCCGGCTTCTCAATGACCGTATTGTATTCTTGTCTGAAGAAGTGAATGACACAACCGCGAGTCTGATTGTCGCCCAGTTGCTTTACCTGGAGGCCCAGGACCCGGATAAAGATATTCAGTTCTATATTAATAGCCCCGGCGGAAGTGTTACCGCGGGCATGGCAATCTATGACACAATGCAGTATATTAAGTGTGATGTAGCTACAATCTGTGTTGGTATGGCAGCGTCTATGGGCGCATTTCTCCTTTCTGCCGGCGCAAAAGGTAAGCGCATGGCGCTTCCCAACTCCGAAATCATGATCCATCAGCCTTCTGCCGGCACCAAGGGTCAAATCACAGACATGGCTATCCATATGAAGCGATTGGAAACTATCAAAGCACGAATGAATAAGATTCTTGCTGAGAATACCGGCAAGACCGTAGAAGAAGTTACTGCGGCTTGCGAACGGGATAATTTCATGACTTCTGAAGAAGCCATGGCCTATGGCATTATTGATAAAGTAATTGCAAAACACTGATATCAAAGAAAGGCGGTGCCTGGTTCATGGCAAAAACAGATGAACAGATTATGTGCTGTTCCTTTTGTGGCAAGCAAGAGCCGCAGGCTCGCTTGATTGCAGGCCCGGGTGTTTGTATTTGCAGCGATTGCGTAGAAGCATGCTGCGACTTGCTGCGTCAGGATAGCCAGGTTAACGGTATGCCCGATCATTTGCCCACCCCCATGAATATGAGGGCATACATGGATAGCTATATTGTCGGTCAGGATGATGCGAAAATCGCCTTGGCTGTTGCGGTTTATAATCACTATAAGCGTGTTTTTCTTTCTCATGACTCTGAAGTGGAACTGCAAAAGAGCAACATTCTTCTTATCGGACCTACCGGCTCCGGTAAGACGTTATTCGCCCAGACACTTGCAAAAATTCTAAACGTACCTTTTGCAATTGCTGATGCCACAACCCTGACGGAAGCGGGCTATGTGGGTGATGATGTTGAAAATATTCTCGTACGTTTGTTGCAGGCTGCCGATTTTGATGTTGAGTTGGCTGAACGTGGAATTATCTACATTGACGAGATGGACAAGATTGCGCGCAAAAGTGAGAACACGTCAATTACACGTGATGTATCCGGTGAAGGTGTGCAGCAGGCTCTTTTAAAGATATTAGAAGGAACTGTTGCTACCGTGCCTCCCCAGGGAGGACGTAAACATCCCCAACAGGAAACAATTCCAATTAACACAAGTAACATTTTGTTTATCTGCGGCGGTGCTTTTGATGGATTGGATAAAATAATTGAGGCCAGAACGGATAAATCCTCTATTGGTTTTGGATCAAACGTTGAGAGTAAAAAACAGCGGGATATCGGCGAGCTGTTTTCCCAGGTCCAGTCACATGATTTGTTGAAGTTTGGTATCATTCCGGAACTGATCGGTCGCTTGCCGGTGATTACATCCTTGCAAGAACTGAAGAAGGAAGACCTTATCAGAATCCTTGTTGAGCCGAAAAATGCGCTGACAAAGCAATATCAACAGCTTTTTGCGATGGATAATGTGGAATTGGAGATTTTGCCGGAAACCCTTGAGGCTGTTGCGCAAAAGGCTATCGAGCAAAAGATTGGCGCAAGAGGCTTGCGCACTGTTATGGAACAGATGATGACGAAAATCATGTATGTGATTCCTTCTGACTTTTCCATACACAAAGTCATTGTAACCCCGGAATGTGTTGATGGCGCGCAACCTAAATTGGTCCGCGATAAAGCAAATCCCAGAGTACCGCTTACAATAAAGACTTAATACAATGCATGGGGGTAGAATTCTACCCCCATTTTGTTCCTCACAGTGGAAGGAGACCTTTATGGACGATATATATGTATCATCAAAGCTTCCGGTGCTTGCTCTCCGTGGCATTACAGTTTTTCCGGATCAGACTGCGCATTTTGATATTGGCCGTTTGAAGTCTGCTTTAGCGTTGGAAGCGGCTATGAAAAATGACCAGACACTATTACTTGTGCCGCAAAAGGATATATTGGAAGACGATCCCGATTTAGGCGGATTGTACCCAATTGGAACAGTTGTAAAGGTAAAGCAAATACTGAAGTCACAGGGAGATAATGTCCGTGTGCTTGTAGCTGGTCTGTATCGGGCAAAAATTACGGAATTGACCCAATTTACGCCGTTTCTTGCCGGTCTTGTAGAAAAGAAACCTGATGTTAGTACAAAGGAGAACCTTGCTGCACGCGCATTGCGTAGGGATGCTAATACGCTGTATGGTAACTATCTGGAGTTGATTGAACATCCTGCACAGGCGGTACATTTACGGATGTTGGCATCTGTTGACTGTGGCTTCATCGCGGACGCGATTGCCCAGAATTCCGGAATCGAGTATCCGGATAAGGCAAAGCTTTTGTGTCAACTTAACCCCGTCAAACGGTTGGAAACAGCTGTTCATCTTTTGCGTCAAGAAGTTGAAATTTTACGCCTGGAATCGGATATCCAGGAAAAAACCCGCGCACATATCGACCAGAATCAAAGGGATTACTATTTGCGTGAGCAAATGAAAGCCATACGTGAGGAACTGGGCGAGTACGATGAGTATTCCGAGTTCGCTGAATACGAAAAGAGCATTTTAAAGTGCAACTTAAAGCCTGAACTGGAAGAAAAACTACTGAAGGATTTAGACCGGCTGAAAAAACAGCCTTTTGGTTCGGCAGAGGCTTCCGTGCTTCGAAATTACCTGGATACTGTTCTGGAATTACCGTGGAATACGCGCACAAAAGAGCGTATTGACATTGCTGCTGCACGAAAAATTCTTGATCATGACCATTTTGGCCTGGACAAAGTGAAGCAACGCATTTTAGAGTCCCTTGCTGTGCGCAAGCTTGCTCCGGAAATGCCTCCTCAGATTCTTTGTCTCGTTGGCCCTCCTGGAATTGGAAAAACATCCATTGCTTATTCCGTTGCCAGATGTCTTAACCGTAAAATGGCGAGAATTGCATTAGGTGGCATTCGGGATGAGGCAGATATCCGCGGTCACAGAAAGACATACGTTGGCGCTATGCCCGGCAGAATTATAAACGGAATTATACAGGCCGGAAGTTCAAACCCGTTACTGCTATTGGATGAAGTGGATAAGATGGGCGCTGACTATCGGGGAGATCCCAGTGCGGCATTGCTGGAGGTTTTGGATGGTGAACAGAACAAAACCTATCGAGATCATTATTTGGAGATTCCCTTTGATTTAAGCGATGTTGTATTTGTTATTACGGCGAACACGACAGACACGATTCCAAGACCGCTTTTGGATCGTATGGAAATTATTGAACTTGGTTCTTATACGGATGAAGAAAAGGTCATGATTGCCAAGAATCATTTGATTCCCAAGCAATTGAAAATGCACGGTGTTAAAAAGAGTCAATTGCGCATTACAGATGATGCTATCCGTGAGATCATTCAATGCTATACAAGGGAGTCCGGTGTCAGAAATCTGGAAAGAAGTATTGGCGAAATCTGCCGCAAGACGGCTGCAAGCATACTTTCAGATGAAACATTTAAACGTAACCTTGTTACAGGGGTTAAGATTGAATCTCTCTTGGGTCCGCGTAAATTTTTGCCGGACAGAATTCCCGGAGGTGATCAGATTGGTCTTGTGACTGGACTTGCATGGACATCCGTGGGCGGTGAAATCCTTGATGTGGAAGTAAATGTAATGGATGGATCCGGCAAGCTGGAGCTCACCGGAAATTTGGGCGATGTGATGAAGGAATCTGCCCACGCGGCCCTCAGTTATATTCGGGCAAATGCAGAGAAATTGGGCGTTAGCGCAAACTTCTATAATACAAAAGATATTCATGTTCATTTTCCTGAAGGCGCTGTACCCAAAGATGGCCCTTCGGCAGGCATTGCTGTTTGCACAGCGATGGTTTCTGCGCTGACCCGAACTACTGTGCGTTCAGATGTGGCAATGACAGGTGAAATTTCGTTGCGTGGTCGCGTACTGCCTATTGGTGGACTTAAGGAAAAAACAATGGCAGCACATCGTTACGGCATTCACACAGTGATTATTCCAAAGGATAATGAGCGCGATTTAGCACAGATTGATCCTGTCGTGCGCAATGCGCTGACGTTTATCACAGCCAAGACTATTGATACCGTTCTGGATGCCGCATTAAATCGTCGTGAAGAGATCACACCTGCAATTTTGCAGGATATTCCCGGTGAGCTTAAGACGCGATCCCGCAAACCAAGCATTCGGCAGTGAGGTGTTAGTATGAACTTTCATAATGTGGATTTTTTGATTTCTGCAGCCTCACAAAAACAATTTCCTCCCAGAAATTATCCCGAGATTGCATTTGCCGGAAAATCAAATGTTGGAAAATCCTCTGTGATCAACCGGATACTGCAACGTAAGAACCTTGCGCGGGTAGGTGAGAAACCCGGTAAAACAATTCATGTGAATTATTTTACTGTTGACAATCAGTGTTATTTTGTGGATTTGCCCGGTTATGGTTATGCAAAAGTCTCCCAGGCGGAAAAAGACCGTTGGTCCAGACTGATGGAGGATTATTTTGCTGCAAATCGGATTGATTTGGGTGTTTTTATTGTTGATGCACGTCACGCTCCCACGCAAAACGATATCACGATGTCTCAATGGTTTTTGCAATCCGGCTGCCCTTTTGTTGTTGTAGCAAATAAACTGGACAAGCTCAAGAAAAGTGAGATTGATCCCAATATGCAGATAATCCGTGAAGATCTGTGCTTGCCTGAGGATTGTCTGATTATACCCTTCTCGGCAGAGAAGGGTACCGGCAGAGATGACCTTGTTCGAATTGTTTTGTCTGCTATTGAAGGTAAGGAATAAAAATACGGACTGTCCTATAAGACAGTCCGTGTTTTTATTCCTGATTGATTGCCTCTTTTAAAGCCTTGGCAAGTTGATCCGGGCAGGAAGTGGGTTTCATTCCACAATGAATACCTTCGATTTTTTCAATTACTTCCCGGGCAGACATACCGCTAACCAATTTGCTGATGCCTTGCAGATTGCCGTTACAGCCTCCCACAAATTGGACATTCATGACTTTCCCGTCCTCAATATCAAACAAAATACGTTGGGAGCAAGTTCCTTTTGTTTTATATTCGTACTGCATAGTTCAATTCCTTTCTTATGTTAAATAATATCTACAAGTTTCGCATCTGTTAAGTGAATGATTGCTTGATAAGATATCAGCATTTGATGACCCCGTTCACCTGCGGAAACGGCAATGAAATCATACAGCTGGCAGGTTTCATCAATAAATGTCGGGTACTTTTTCTTCATACCAACTGGGCTGCAACCGCCTCGAATATAGCCTGTTAAGGACAATAGTTCTTTCATCGGAACCAGTTCCATACTTTTATCGCCGGCAACCTTTGCGGCAGCTTTCAGATTTAGCTCACAACAGACGGGAATGCAAAACACATTGATTCCGGTGCGTGCGCCTTTTGCAACAAGCGTCTTGAAAACCTGCTCCTGTGGAAGACCGATTGCCTGGGCAGCGTGATTACCGCTTAAATCATTTTCGTCATATTCATAAAATGCTTCCTGACAGAAAAATCCGGCTTGCTGTACGAGTCTTACAGCATTTGTTTTTGCACCCATGATATCACCCCGGTTATTATACGACATTAAAGGAATTCTTTCAAGTATGAATTGAAGTGAAAAAACAGGTTACTCTATTTAAGCAGAGGAGGCTGTGTTATGGAGAAAACAAACGATCCGGATATTATAAAGCAGGAGAGGGAACAGGTAATTGAGCTTGGTTCTGATATTACAAAATCCTGCAAGGGCAGCATTTATACTTTAACGATTATCGGTCAGATAGAAGGACATCAGGTACTTCCTGAAACAGCAAAGACAACAAAATATGAGCATATTTTACCCCTTTTGGCCGGCATTGAAGAAAGCGATGAAATTGATGGCTTACTGCTCCTTCTTAATACTGTTGGTGGCGATATTGAGGCAGGACTTGCTATTGCAGAAATGATTGTAGGCATGAAAAAACCTACAGTTTCGTTGGTGCTTGGCGGCGGCCATTCCATTGGTATACCCCTTGCCGTATGCACGAAAAAATCCTTCATTACGCCAACGGCAAGTATGACAGTGCATCCTGTAAGAATGACCGGTTTGGTCGTTGGCGCGCCACAGACATTTCGTTATTTTCAGAGAATTCAGGAACAAATTGCAGATTTTGTTACAGAAAACTCCGGAATTTCCAAAGAAAAATTTGAACAATATATGATGGCAACCGGAGAAATGGCAACGGATGTTGGCACAATTTTATACGGGAAAGAAGCGGTTTCCTCTGGCTTAATCGATAAGTTGGGGGGCTTAAGTGATGCTCTTGCAGCGCTCCACAAAATGATAGACAAACAAAAAAAGAAATCAGTAGAATCGTAAGTTAAATATTTTCTATTATATACTGGAAATCTTGTATAATTTGTGATATTATATGGATGCAAGAAAAGGGAAAGGATAGGTTTGAACATGAACTGGCTTGAGAGTCTTATATACGGACTGGTATCGGGATTTGCGGAATTCCTGCCTATCTCTTCCCGCGCACACCAGGATTTGCTGCTGTTGCTGTTTGGTATGGATGGACATGATCCAATTCGCGATCTCCTTGCTCACGGCGCAATGCTTGCCGCAATCGTTTCCGGTTGCAGAGCAATGCTGGAGCAACTGCGCAGAAAAAACACTGTGCGCATACATAATCTCTCGAGGCGTTCGAGACCTAAGCGCATTTTGGACCTTCGGTTGATAAAAAATGCTTTGATGCCCATGGTTATTTGTTTTTTGGTTTTAACCTACGTTATTGGTGATAAGAGTAACCTAATGTGGGTTGCGTTATTCATCCTGATTAACGGTATTATTCTTTTTATTCCCCAACGCATTGTTCGTGCCAATCGCGATGCCGGAACAATGTCATCTTTTGATAGTTTTTTAATGGGCTTTTTTGCCTCTCTTTCTGCAATACCCGGCTTTTCCCGTATTGGATGCACAACCTCTATTGCTATTTGCCGTGGCGCTGACCAGAAGAAAGCATTGGATTGGGCGCTGCTTTTGAGTATTCCGGCTCTGACACTAGTAATGGTCATTGATATATTTGCTATTTTTTCGTTCCCGGGGCTATCTGATTTTTGGAGCAATTTTTTGGGATATATTCTCTGCGCGGCAGGCGCGTATATTGGTGGACATGCTAGTATTTTTCTGGTGAAATTTTTGATAATACGAACGGGACTTTCTGATTTTTCCTACTACTGCTGGGGAACGTCTTTGATTTCTTTCATTTTGTATCTGATCGTGGTGTAAAGGAGCTTTTCTATGGCAAAACAAACACATAAATCGCAAGCTGAAAGAGCTGCATCAGCTGCAAAGAATAAAACAAAAAAACGTAAGAACTCCGTTGCTGCAAAAAATGCCGGAAAGAAGGAAACGACGATTCAAAAAAATGCATCCCAGCAAACTTGTGAAATTCCGGTGCGGTTAATTACCTCCACAGTCTTTCTTGGTTTGTTTGTGCTTTTTATTGTATCCTATTTCATTCCTGAAGGCGTTGGTATTAAGTACTTTAGTTTTTTTATCCACGGTCTTATTGGCGGTACTGGTTTTGTTGTAGCAATTCCGGTTTTGCTGTATCTGTTCTTTATCCATGCGTTTAGTGGCAAAAGACCTGTTTTGATGCGCTCTGTTTGCTTGGCGTGTTTTTTGGCTGTTTGTGGCTGCATTACACATTTAATTCTGGATCCTGACGGCATTATCGGTATTTCGGAGCTTTACATAGGTGGTATTGACGGCACTACTGGCGGTCTTATTTGCGGTGGAATCGCAATGTTCCTGCGCTGGTTTCTTGGCCCGGTATTTCCGTTCATTCTTTTAATTGTTGGCGGTATTTTTCTGCTTCTTGGAGGAATGCAAATTACGATTCCCAGTATCGTTCGCGCAATTCGCAATCGTCCGCGTTCTGACTGGGATACAGAAGAAAAAGAAATTCGGCAGGAACCTGCTGCGGTTGTCGTAAATCATATTGCCAATAAACGAATTGAATACATCGAACGGCATCGGCAAACTTCTGAAGAACCAATCGTAAAAAGAACCCCTAAAACTGTTTTCGTAGATATGCAGGATCAGGATTCTGTACCCTCTAAAAAAGTTGATGAAATGATGCGCCAGATCGATGGCAATGTAGAAGAACCGGTTGCTGTATCCGGTAAAGAAACACCAGATGTTACAGATTGTGAGATTATTCCGGTTGTTAACAAGAAGAAAGCGCCGATTCCTACGGAAATGCCGCCTTTTCAGCCGGAAGAACCGCTGGAGGATGCTCCGGTTGTTGAAGTGCCTATCAAGAAGGAAAAGGTTACTACAAAGGATACCGAGGAAGCGACGGCTGCTGTGGCAAAGGAAATTGCGGAAAATGCCGCCGAGGAAAAGCCGCAATATTGTTTTCCGCCAATTGATCTGTTAAAGAATTCCGGTGGCGCTGCTCTGGACGGAACTGCGGAAATGCGCGAAAATTCCAAACGACTCAATGAAACATTGGAAAGCTTTAAAATCGAAGCCCATATCATCAATGTAACCCGTGGTCCCAGTGTAACTCGCTATGAGGTGGAACTTGAAAAGGGTGTAAGACTAAATAAATTAACGACTGCAGCGGACGACATTGCTTTGAGCTTGGGCGCAACCGGTGTTCGAATTGCTGCAATTCCCGGAAAGATTTCTGTTGTAGGCATTGAAGTTCCTAATAGAGCAGTTACGACAGTTTCCCTGCGGGATGTTATTGATTCACAGGAGTTCAGCAAGGCAAAGTCAAAATCCTCTTTTGCGGTAGGCAAGGACATTGGCGGAAGCTGCATTGTTGGCAATATCGCAAAGCTTCCCCATATGCTGATTGCCGGTACTACCGGTTCCGGTAAATCTGTTTGCATGAACTCAATCATAATCTCTCTTTTATATAAGGCAAGTCCTGAAGATGTAAAGCTGATTATGATCGATCCGAAAATGGTTGAACTGGGTATTTATAACGGCATTCCCCATTTGTTGATTCCGGTGGTTACCGATCCCAAAAAGGCTGCCGGATCGTTGCAGTGGGCGGTTACAGAAATGATGCGTCGTTATAAAGCAATGTCTGAAGTGGGAGTGCGCGACATTGAATCCTATAACAGCATTATTGAAGGTCAGGAGGTTGACCTGGAAAAACTGCCGCAGGTTGTGGTGATTATTGATGAATTGGCCGATTTGATGCTGGTTGCGGCAAAGGAAGTGGAAGAATCCATCTGTCGCATTGCGCAAATGGGACGTGCTGCCGGTATTCATTTGATTATTGCTACCCAGCGTCCTTCTGCTGATGTTATAACCGGCCTGATGAAGGCAAATATTCCTTCCAGAATTGCTTTTGCCGTAGCGTCAGCTATGGAATCGCGTATTATTCTGGATACACAAGGCGCCGAAAAGTTGGTTGGTAAAGGCGACATGCTGTATGCACCAATTGGCAACGGTAAGCCAAAACGTGTGCAGGGTTGCTTCGTCAGTGATCCGGAAGTGGAAGCAGTTGCGACTTATGTTAAGTCTAATTATGTTACTAATTATGATCAAAAGGTCATGGAAGAAATTGAAAAGAAGGCCTCTCAAACCGGCAATAAGGGGAATACTTCCTCTGAAGCCGAACCGAATGCCGATGAGCTTTCCGGCGATGAGATGCTACCTGCTGCTGTAGATGTGATATTGGAAACCGGACAGGCTTCCGTTTCCATGCTGCAACGAAGATTGAAGCTTGGATATGCAAGAGCAGCAAGAATTGTTGATGAAATGGAAGAAAAGGGAATTGTTGGCCCATTTGTCGGCAGTAAGCCCCGGACAATTTTGATCACAAAAGAGCAGTGGGAGCAAATGAAGGCCGGTCAATCCGGACAAATGGTTATGGACGATCTTTGTCAGGATGCGGATATAGTCTCCGATGATTTCGAATAACTGCATATCTTATAAAAGCGCTGACAGTGCAAACTGTCAGCGCTTTTGTGCATATTGGTATATTTTACGCATAGTCTTGAGTGGGAGTGATGCTTATGAGATGCGCATGGCAGGCATATATCAATCTGATTCCCGTCTGGATGCGTGAAAAAGTTGACAAGCAGGGAAGAGAAACGCTGCAGGAAATTCGCCTTCGACTCGATATGCCGCCGGAACTTATTTTAAGAAACGGTCGCATGTATCTGGACAAGCTTGTCACCGGCGATGACCTTCATTTTTCTTTGAATATGGCATCCCGATATTCACCTTGGTCGGCATCCAGTATTGGAAAGGGATTTATTACTGCCCCAGGTGGTCACCGAGTGGGCATATGTGGGCAGTGCGTATTATTAAATGGGAAAATGACAGGAATCCGTACGGTTACGTCACTAAATCTACGTGTTGCACGGGATTTTCCGGGTATTGCTGCTGAAACGATGAATTTTTCCGGTTCCGTCTTAATTATTGGAAAACCAGGCAGCGGAAAAACAACACTCTTAAGGGATATGATCCGGCAAAGATCTGACCACTGTACTGATTGCATTGCAGTTGTGGACGAGCGTGAAGAAATTTTTCCCAAAACAGGTGAAAAGCTATGTTTTCCTGTGGGCAAACATACAGACGTTATTTCCGGCTGTAAAAAAGCAGAGGGTATTGAGGTGTTGCTTCGAAACATGTGCCCAGAAACAATTGCAGTAGACGAGATTACTGCGCCTGAGGATTGTCAGGCACTGCTGCACGCCGGCTGGTGCGGCGTAAAACTTCTGGCAACCGCCCATGCAGGCAATCAAGAAGATTTATATAGTCGTCCGGTATATCAACCGGTTATTAAAAGTCATCTTTTTGATACATTGATCGTTTTACACGGGGACAAGTCCTGGCATAGCGAAAGGATAAAATTATGATTTTTAAGATTATTGGCGCAATATTAATTATTGCAGGATGTGGTGGTTTCAGCTTTTTGATGGTGTATTCGCACCGGCGGCAGGTGCATTCGCTGGAGCAATTCATAGGTGCATTAGACTATATTTACAGTGAATTGCAGTACAATCTTACCCCGCTTCCGGAATTGACACAAAAAGTGATTGGCATTACAACCGGTCCGGTACGAACGGTCTTTCAAGCTTTTTTAGAGGAAATCAATAATCAAATTTCGCAGGATGCTGAAAAATGTATGTTTGATGCAATTAAAAAAGTAAAGGATATTCCAAATCTTACGAAAAACGGTTTTGAATCCTTCGGTCGCACCCTTGGGAAACTGGATCTGGAAGGCCAACAAATGGCTGTCGCAGCATTGCGGGATTCATGCGCAAAAAAACTTGAAGTATGCACAAATAATCAAGATGTACGTCTGCGCAGTTATCAGACACTTGGTTTATGCGCAGGTGCTGCACTTGCAATTCTCTTTGTATAACGTATGGAAATTGATTTAATTTTTAAAATTGCTGCAGTAGGAATCATTATCTCAATTCTCAATCAAGTTTTATCTAAAACCGGACGGGAAGAACAGGCAACTATGACAACCCTTGCCGGTCTGGTTGTGGTGTTAATGATGATTGCCCAGAAAATTTCCGAACTGTTTGATCTTGTGAAAACACTATTTGAGTTCTAATGGATATTTTTTTGAAAGCGGCATCAGGTATATTGATTGCATTGGTGCTGTATCTTGTGCTTATAAAACAAAATAAGGACATCTCCACATTATTGACTGTTGCAGTTTGTTGTTTGGTTGGTGTTTCAGCGGTTACATATTTTCAACCGGTAATACAATTTTTATCGAAACTACAGTTGCTGGGAAACATAAACAGCGATATGTTGGGAGTGATATTAAAGGCCGTTGGAATAGCGTTATTGTCGGAAATAACATCCTTAATTTGCGCAGATGCGGGGAATAGCTCACTTGGGAAAATTTTACAGATGACAGCTTCTGCAGTAATTTTGTGGATATCGTTGCCTTTATTTACAAGCCTAATTGAATTGATTGAAAAAATTCTGGAGTCCATATGAGAAAACTCATTATTGTATTATTGCTCCTGGTCTCACTGCCCACAACAGTTTTCGCAATGGAGTTTACTGCGCCCCAAGCGCCTTCGTCCGCTGAAAAGTATATGCCTGAAGAATCAACATCGTTCAGCGAAGACCTATGGTATGTTATTCGTACCGCAATACCACATTTGCAACCAAGTATTGCAGAAGCTGTTCGCACATGTCTTTCTCTAATCGCAATCACACTACTGACTGGTATATTACAGTCAATATCCGGACCGCCCAAACTGATAGTACAGCTTGTAGGGACATTTACTACTGGTCTGCTTTTGATTCAGCCATCCAATGCGTTGCTGCAATTGGGTGTTCAGACAGTAGAGGAGCTTACAAATTACGGCAAACTTCTTCTTCCGGTGATGACTGCGGCAATGGCAGCACAGGGCGCTACAACCTCTTCAGCAGCCTTATACACTGCAACTGCATTGCTAAATACATTATTAACCGATGGTATATCAAAACTTGTTGTCCCGCTTTTGTATTTTTACATTGTACTTTGTATTGCCAACGGCGCAGTAGGGAATGACATGCTGAAGCATTTAAAAAACGGTGTTAAAAATATTGCAACATGGGGACTAAAGACGGTTTTGTACCTTTTTAGCGGATACCTTACGATTACCGGCGTTGTAAGCGGTGCGGCTGATGCATCGGCTGTAAAAGCCACGAAATTGATTATATCCGGTTCTGTGCCTGTTGTGGGAAAAATTGTATCCGATGCTTCTGAAACGATCCTTGTCAGTGCCGGCGTTATGCGGACGACAGCCGGTGTTTACGGTATTATTGCAATTATTGCAATATTTCTTGTGCCATTTTTACAGATTGGTGTCCAGTATTTGATTTTGAAAGTCACATCGGCAATCTGCGGCATTTTGGGAACAAAAGAACCTGCTTCCTTGATAGAAGATTTTTCAGGCGTAATGGGTTTTTTGTTTGCAATGGTTGGCACAGTTTGCATCCTGCTGCTGATCAGCACAGTTTGCATGATGAAAGGGATATCATGATGGAGAGTATTCGCACATATCTTTTATCAGTGATTTGCGCAGCGGTCATTAGTGCGATCATTGTCAATCTAGTTGGCAATAATAGCACCTATTCTGCAATGATTAAGTTATTAACCGGATTGTTCTTGTCAATAACTGTAATATCCCCTTTATTGAAGATTGAAATGAATCATTTCAGTTCGTATTTCTCTGAAGTGCAGATAGATGCTTCAAACGCAATTCATGATGGAACAATGACGGCAAATGATGCGCTTTCGGAAATCATAAAAGAAAATACTGAAGCATATATTTTGGACAAAGCCGCTTCAATGGGTGTTACCTTGGATGTGGCGGTATCCCTAACGGGTGATTCTGCGCCAAAACCACAATCTGTTATCATTGACGGCGCAGTTTCACCAGCTGTCAAAATTAGGTTGCAGGAAATGATTGAAAATGATTTAGACATACCAAGGGAGAAACAACTGTGGAGATAAAAGGTTTCACTGATAAAATTTCGTTTATTCTAAAGAAATACCGTTATCCGCTGATCGTTCTTGCTGTTGGACTTGTGTTGATGACAATTCCAGAACTGAAGAGAAACGAGAATAACGTTCCAGAAATCACTTCGCAGGAAGTTTCAGATGTATCGATGGAGGATAGGCTTTCTTACATCTTGAGTCAAATCAAAGGCGCCGGAAGTGTGCAGGTTCTGCTGACGGAGGCAACAGGGGAGGAGATTTACTACCAAACAAACGGCAATGAAAATAATGGTGAAAATACTTACAGTAAAAACACAGATACAGTGATCATCACAGATGCAGATCGCAATCAAAATGGTCTGGTACGCCAAGTAAACCCACCTGCTTACCGGGGCGCTGTTGTTGTTTGCCAGGGCGCAGACAACCCCACAATACATCTTGCGATTGTTGACGCTGTTTCAAAACTTACCGGATTGGGTGCAAATCAAATTTCTGTATTAAAAATGAAGTGATTGGAGGCTTTCATATGAAAATTTGGAAGAAAAATGTGGTAGCAGCAGCAGTTTTGGTGGCTGTTTGTGCCGGTATCTATGTCAACTGGGTCTACACGGAGGATAAATCCGTTGCAGATTTAACAGATACACTAGATGCAGACAAAATAATGTCAGCGGATATGCTTGTAATGAATGATGGCAGCACCATTTCTTTAGATGCAGATAATAATACAATTACCGATTATTTTGCTGCAGTACGTTTATCCAGACAAGAGGCAAGAGACAGTGCGGTTAGTCTGCTGCAAGAAGCAATGGCCTACGGTGACGATGCGCAGACTGTGCAATCCAACGCGCAACTGGAAGAAATTGTTCAGGTTGCTCTATGTGAGGCGCAAATTGAAAGTCTTGTAATCGCAAAAGGATACGCGGACTGTGTCGCTTATATCAGCGACGAGGGGATTTCAGTTGCTGTTGCTGCGCCGGAGGGCGGTTTGGTAAAGAAGGATGTGGCAGTGATAGCTGACATTGTGATGTCGCAATCAGAATATACTATGGAAGATATCCACGTTGTGGAGGTGCAGTAAGTGTATACCCCAGAGGCAATATCCGCCTTTGGGGTATTTTTTTGCCTTTCACAGAAAACAGTTGTTTTTTTCTGGATTTGTGGTACAATAAACAAAAGTGTGCCGTGTTTGCATGCGGCAATGAATCAGGAGGTATTTTCATGGCTGAAAATAAACAGTACATTACACAGGCGCAAGAGAATGGAAGTGTCTTGATTTCAGAAGATGTCATTGCATCTATCGTTGCCAATGCAATCAGTGAGGTTGAGGGCGTTGTTGGCTTAAGTGTAAAACCCGGCGCGGATATTGCTGATATTATTGGCAAAAAGAACTGGGGAAAAGGCATGAAGATCACAATTGATCAAGATGATTCATTGACAATTGATTGTAATGTTAATGTTGGCTACGGTCAAAGCGTGGTTGCGGTAGCAAAATCCGTTCAGGATGCTGTAGCAGCTGCAGTTGAGTCTGCTGCCGGTGTAAAAATCAATGCAATCAATGTGAATGTTTGTGGTATTATTCGTCAGTAAGGGGCGCTTATGACAAGATCAAACGCCAGAGAACTGGCTGTACATTTGATTTATAGCTGTGTTTTTACCGGGGAAGAACCGCAGCAGGTTATTTCTGCCCGGTTGGACAAAGCATATTATGATCAGCTCGCTTGCGAGAATGATGTTTATTCTGAACGTCCCAGCCGTCCGCAGCGTGCGTATATTGACAATGTTGTATCCGGTGTTGCAAATCGCAGTGAGGAGTTGGATGCATACATTCAAAAGTATTCTATTGGCTGGGATATAAGCCGTATCTCCAAATTGACCAAGGCAATTATGCAACTTGCGATTTTTGAAATTCTGTTTGTCGAGGATGTTCCCACCGGTGTGGCAATTTCTGAAGCGGTGCGTATTGCAAAAATGTATGATGGAGATGATACCGGTGCTTTTGTTAACGGTATTTTAGGTGCTTTTTCCCGTGGGTTATCAATTGAGGTTACACAATGAAATACATTGGCTTTGATACAAGTAATTACACAACCTCAATTGCGCATTTTGATGGTTTTAACGGAGTGAATTGTTCCCAATTGTTACCGGTTAAAGCAGGGGAGTTGGGTTTGCGTCAAAGTGATGCTGTATTTCACCATACCAAAAGCCTGCAGGAACTTTCCGGCAGGCTTTTTTTGGACATAGACACCAATTCTATCGGCGCTGTTGGCGTTAGTACGCGTCCCAGAGCTGTTGAGGGTAGCTATATGCCTTGTTTTATGGTTGGAATGACCCAAGCAACACTACTTGCGAATGTCCTGCATGTGCCGCTGTATGCGTTCTCTCACCAACAGGGCCATATTGCAGCAGCAGCATGGAGCGCCGGACGTATGGACCTTCTGGACGGACCCCATTTGGCGTGGCATCTGTCCGGCGGCACAACGGAACTTCTATTAGTCGAACCTGACGGGAGGAATGTTTCCTGCAAACGAATCGGCGGAACAACCGATATTTCTGCCGGACAGTTGATTGACAGGACGGGGCAAATGCTGTCTGCACCGTTTCCTGCCGGACGGTATTTGGATAGGTTAAGTGCCGAGGCTGTGAAAATGGAAACATTTTGCGTAAAATGTCAGGATATGGATTTTTCCTTGTCCGGTGTGCAGAATAAAGTGCAGCAATTCTATGATAGCACCGGCGATGCTGCCGAAACAGCCGGATTTGCATTAAGATGTGTATCTTCTGCAGTGTATCGCGCAACAGAAAATGCAAAAAAGAACTATCCAGACCTGCCGGTGATGTTCTCCGGTGGTGTTGCATCCAACACCTTGCTGCGCGCGCAGCTGGCTCCGCTGAATCCGATTTTTGCGCAGCCTCAATACGCCACGGATAATGCCATCGGTATTGCAGTGCTTACATACAGAGCCCAGGAGGGATAATATGCCGCTTAATGTGCTGTCTGTTGCGCAGATTAATGAATACATTCAGCAAAAGCTGGATGCGGATTCAGTTCTTGCCTGCGTCGCTGTGCGGGGCGAAATCAGCAACTACAAACAATACCCATCAGGTCATCATTACTTTTCATTAAAAGACGAAAACGCAACGATTCGTTGCGTTATGTTCCGTGGAAATGCGATTAAATTAAAATTCCGGCCTGAAAACGGAATGCAAATCATAGCAATGGGTAAAATTTCAGTTTATCCACGGGATGGCGCATATCAGCTATATTGTACGGCGCTGACATTGGACGGGGTGGGGGATCTGCACGCGGCCTTTGAGCAGCTAAAAGCAAAGCTCGCTGCGCAAGGACTGTTTGATCCGGAGCATAAATTACCATTGCCTCAATTTCCCGGCACAATCGGTATTGTTACCAGCTCTGCAGGCGCGGCAATCCATGATATGTTGCGTATCTTGACAAAGCGGTTTCCACTGACAAAGGTACGACTTTTACCTGTACGCGTACAAGGTGAAGAAGCTCCCGGAGAAATTGCTGCAGCAATTACTTATGCTAATAACCATAAGCTTGCAGATCTTTTGATTGTTGGCAGGGGTGGTGGATCCATTGAAGATCTTTGGGCTTTCAATGATCCGCTTGTTGCCTATGCAATTTACAATTCAAAGATTCCCGTCATTTCTGCTGTTGGTCATGAACCGGATGTTACGATCAGCGATTACGTAGCTGATTTGCGCGCAGCAACGCCTTCCAACGCTGCTGAGCTTGCTGTTCCGGAACAGGATAGCCTTCGTCAGATGCTGGATTCCACGATGGCAACGATGGCAAATTCCATCTCCCGAAAAATTAAAGCATCGAGACAGCATTTAGATACATTATCTTCCTCCTCCGCGCTACAAAGCCCTGAACGTTATATTCAGGAACGCCGTAAAGCACTGCAATTGCTTGCTACACAGCTGCAGGCAGCGCAGCAAGAAAGCATTCATCATAAAAAGCAACAGTATATTTCCCTTACAGCGCAATTGGATGCTATGAGCCCACTAAAAGTTCTTACCCGCGGTTATGCGGTAGTACAAGCAGGGAATGGGGAAGTGATTCAATCTGTAAATCAGACCACTGCAGATGATGTTGTATCCGTTCGGCTGAATGACGGTACTTTGGATGCCAGAATAATCAACATAAGGGAGCTTACTTGATGAATATTAAGAATAAAACTTTTGAAGAAAATTTGCAGCGCCTTGAACAGATTGTTCGCGCAATGGATCAGGGAGATGTTCCTCTTGATGAATCCTTAAAATTGTTCCAGGAGGGCGCTGGTCTTGTTGAGAGCTGCGGCAAGCTCTTGGACGAAGCGGAGCTGCAAGTGAAAAAAATTGTTGCAGATGCCGACGGGAACCCTGTAGAGGAGAGTTTTTGATATGCCTTTTAATTTTCACGAACAATCGAAGCAATATCGCTTGTGGATAGAATCCTATTTAGACAAGGAGTGCTTTTGTTATCAAGAAGAACCGCAAAAGGTTTTGTTTGAGTCTATGCGATATAGCCTGCTTGCCGGTGGCAAACGTCTTCGCCCAATCTTTGTTTATGATTTTTGCCGCATGTGCGGCGGAGACTGGAGAACTGCTTCACACTTTGCAGCGGCAGTAGAAATGATCCATACTTACAGTCTGATCCATGACGATTTGCCTTGTATGGACAATGATGATTATCGTCGTGGCGCACCTACCAATCATAAGGTCTACGGTGAGAGCATTGCAGTTTTAGCAGGTGATGGTTTATTAACGGCGGCATTTCACTATTTGGCGACTGCGCCTTTTTCTGCAGAGGTCAGAATACGCGCAGTTGAAATACTGTCAGAATGCGCTGGTGATCTTGGTATGGTTGGCGGACAGGTACTGGATATGCAAAGTGAAACACGGCAATGCACAGAGCAGGAGGTCATTGATATTCAAAGCCGAAAAACCGGTGCTCTTATTCGCGCAGCATGTTTGTTAGGTGTTCTTGCGGGTAACGGAACGCAAAAGCAGATGGATGCAGCTGCTGAATTTGCCTCATGTCTGGGTCTTGCTTTCCAAATTCGTGATGATATGCTGGATGTAATTGGAAATGCAGAGGAATTAGGTAAGGCAACCGGAGTTGACAGCACAAAAAATACATTTGTTCAGCTTTATGGCCTGGAAAAATGCGACGAAATGGTCAATGCTTATACACAAAGAGCAATAGATGCTTTGAAGCACTTTGATGACAATGTGTATATGGTTACCCTTTCGAAACAATTGTGTGGCAGAAAAGCATAATTATGCTTTATCTGTTATAATGTAGCAGACTTATAAGTAGTAATCCGGAAGACCCTGTGTGTCTTCCGGATATTCTTTTACATATCAATCGCTGGATTCATATAATATACGTTCTTCTGATTCAGTTTTTCACGCAAAAGCTGTATTGCCTCGCCGAAGCGTTGGAAATGGACAATTTCCCGTTCGCGCAGAAACTTTATCACATTGTTGACATCCGGATCATCACTTAACCGCAAAATATTGTCATAGGTTGTACGGGCCTTTTGTTCCGCGGCCAGGTCCTCAGTTAAATCGGTAATAGGATCGCCTTTAACCTGCATTTCTGCTGCACTCCAGGGAAATCCCGAAGCGGCAGTGGGATATACACCGGTGGTGTGATCCACAAAATATGGCGCAAAAGCAGAGTCCTGAATTTGAGAGTCCTTGAGATTTCTTGTTAATTGGTGAACGATTGCACCAACCATTTCCAAATGGTTTAATTCGTCTGTCCCAATAGGTTATCAATGAGAAAGAGAGCGGACAGCCCGGAGGGACCGTCCGCAGGGTTATTCGCCGGACATCGGTATTTTGGGGTATAACGTCAACTCGAAATCATCGGGAGCGTTATTCCACCGGCCGTTTTTGGTTTTGAGGTATACGACCTTTTCCAACACCTCTTTGAGCATATCGTTTTTCGCCTTTGGGGTCGGGAGCGCGTCGTAGACTTCGAGCAGCCGCTCAACTTTTGGAATAATCTGCTTCCGCCCCGCCTCGCGGGACTTGTCGGAGGCGATGTCAGCACCGAGAGCCAAACGGTCCTCCTCGTTCTTTTTTATACGCTCGGAGAGTTTACGGGACCGTTCAAGGAATTGCTCGGTCGTATAGACTCCCTGCTCCAAAAGGTCGTGGGTATTGTCAAGCTGCTTGGTGAGAGTCGTATATTCGGTATCGAGGCGGCGGAGGGCTTTCTCTTTCATAGCCACCATAGCGGCAGCAGGGTTTTCCGCCTCACCCGTTTCCCATTGTAATTTGTAATCAGCAAGCCACTCCTGCAGAGCCTCCAACACACGACGCTCAACGTAATGCAGGGCGGAACTGATGTTATCACAGGCAGTATCGGCGCACATAAGGGTATCGGGATAATCGCGCCCGGTATACGGCCGCCGAGTCATACGGTGTCCGCACTTGGCGCAGACGATGATACCCGCGAGAGGGTTTTTGACAGTCCCACGCTCCCCGACAGGGCGCGGAGGATTGCTCGACATCAACTCTTGGGCGATAGCAAACACCTCGACGCTGACAAGCGGAGGGTGAAGCCCCTCGGCTACGGTGCATTTGTCAAGGGAGTTTCGGGGACGCTCGATAATGACGCGGCCCTCCACCATTTTCTTGACATCAGACCTCCAATTCCAACGGACCTTGCCAACGTAGACCGGGTTAATGAGAATATCCCGGACCGTGGCAGTCGCCCAATGGTCGGATTTACGCGGAGGGATTTTCAGATTGTTAAGGCGGCGGACGATGAGCGACACACCGAGGCGGCGAAAAGAGCCGTCGGGCTGTTCCTCGCCCCGCGTGTACCAATCGAATATCATACGAACGACATCAGCCTCCGGCGGGAACGGCTCTAACGTGTAGCCCTTATCACCTTTGATTTTTACGCGCTCATAGCCGTAGGGAGATTGACTACCGACGTACTTGCCCTCTTTGACGGAGGCAAGCCGGCCGCGCTGTAAACGGCGGTTGATAGTCTTGTATTCACGCCGGGACATAAACAGACCGAACTCGAAGTATTCCTCGTCAAACTCATTATTCGGGTCGTAGTCCTTAATCGGGGTTATTATTTTGGTGTCGGAAAATTTGAACGTCTGCGCGACTATACCTTGGTCCACCGTGTCGCCACGGGCAAGACGCTCCACCTCCATTACGAGAACGCCGTCCCACACACCTTGCTCAACCTCGGAGAGAAGCTGCTGCATAACGGGACGCGCCGCAATGGTTTCGCCGGAAACGATTTCACGATATATTTGGGTTATATCCAAATGCCTACGCTTTGCGAGGTCAAGCAGAGTGTTTATATGGCGGGACAGGGTTTCGCCCTCGCCACGCGCCTCCGCCTCCGCGTCCGCGCGGGACTTACGGACATATAGACAGTATGGCATATTTGCACCTCCAATGAAAAGGCCGTCCCACCCCGGAGGAGCGGAACGGCGGGTCAATCCTTTTTGTAATAGTTACCCCAGTCGATGTAGATTATGTTGCCTTCCTTTCGGAGTATGCGGGGCCGTCTTTTTTCACTTCAAAGGCAGTATCTATATCAGCTTGCATAAGTTTATCAAGCAGGGCGCAAACCTCGTTTTTTAAGTTATTTTGGAGAGCCATAAGGTCGGACAGCAGGAGCGGGTCGGTAATCTGACCGTCGCAGCCGTCAACTGCTTTTCGGATTTCGGCGCGAGAGCCTTGAAGCAGGGCGAACAATTCGCCGTACAGTTGCAGACGCTCCTCGTTGGTTTTTACCATATCCTTATGTACGAGGAGGTAAAAACTATCATACATCTTTGCCACCTTTTGGCGCAGGAGCGGCGGAAGCGCGTCGTAGTGTTTTTTGAAATTGATAGAGTCGTTCACGAAAACGACGTCGGAATGGGTGCGGCAATCCTCGACACCGAGGAGGTAGTCGGTAGACACCCCGAAAAACTTTGCCAAAGAGCAAAGCATTTCGTAGTCTGGCTCTTTACCCTCTGTTTCGTACCCGGACACCGTGGAGCGGGTCTTGTGAATTGCTTTTGCTAAATCAGCCTGTGTCATATCACGCTCTTTACGGAGAGCGATGAGCCGTTGAGAAAATAGTTTCATAAGCGTTACCACCTTTATCAATGATAAAATTATAGCACGAATGCCCCGTTTTGTGTACCCGTTGCCCCTAAAATCGGCATTTTGAAAAAATTTTTGAAAAAATTTTCCGAAAAAACTTGACTTTGCCCCCAAAAGGGGCTATAATATAATTACAGTCGGTCAGAACGACCCAAAAAGCAACCCCAAATCTACGAAAGGAGGACAAAGCGATGAGAGTCAAACTCGTCAAGCTGCGCGAGGGCCGCGGCTACACACAGCAGACCTTTTCGGAGGCCGTAGGGATTTCCCGTTCCCACTACTCGCAGATTGAAACAGGCGAGAAAGAGCCGTCGCTCAAAGTGAGTCTGAAAATCAAGCGCGTTCTTGATTATCCCTACGACGATATTTTTTTTAATCAGAAATGCCCCGTTTCGGGACGCAGATAAGAAAGAGGGACGCAGAACGCAACATTTCTCTTTCTTACACCAATATTTTACCGCGAAAGGAGGTAAAGATAAATGCCTAAAATGGCGACGAAAGCGGCCGGCAACATCT
The DNA here is from genome assembly GCA_045658385.1 of Faecousia sp. Taxonomy (GTDB): domain Bacteria; phylum Bacillota; class Clostridia; order Oscillospirales; family Oscillospiraceae; genus Faecousia. The sequence continues at coordinate 7,599 of JAZOUW010000081.1, read as the reverse complement.
TCTATATCAAACGAATGGCGGCCTCATCGTGGAACGAGCGGTTGAAGTCAAGAGAGGGCGCAGCCGAGGAAACAGGCGTAGACAGAACTCGCCTCGCTTACATAGAACTCGGAACGATAACCCCATACCCGGAGGAGGTGCTGATACTGTCAGAAACCTACAACGCCCCGGAACTCTGTAATCATTTCTGCTCAAAGATGTGTCCGCTCGGAATGCAGACCGTCAACGAGGTAGAGGTAACGGAACTCGAAAAGACGGTTTTGCAGTTGCTATCGGTATTCCAAACCCTGCCCGAAATCAAGGTCGAACTCATAGACATCGCGGCGGACGGCGTTATAGACACCGAGGAGCAGACGAAAATGGAGGGTATTTTGCAGAGGCTCGACCAAGCCGCCGACAAAATACAGGCTCTCAAACTTTACTTTATGAAGCAATGCGGTCATAGGACAAAGTGATTTATCAATAAAATTCAAAGGAGGTGTATGTATGGTTGCAACAGGCAATGTGGTAAAGGATTTCAATATCGGAAATACGCGGGTCAGAATATGCGACGACTACTGCAAAGGAAAGACGGCGCAGGAGGTCGAGGAGATATTACGACGGATAGCGCAAATGGCGATAGGGCCGCTGACGGTTGCGGCCAACAGCGCGTATGAAACGAACAAGACGAATTGAAAGAAAAAGACAGAATTTCCAAATCGCAGGAACGATTTTCTTTGCCGTGTTAATGGTGGTTGTCCTAATAGCGGGACTCGCTACCAACTTACAGGCAAAGGCGACGGCGGACAAGCCCTCGACCTCGACGGTCGATAAGACAATTTTCATCAGTATTACCCCGGACGAAACCGGGACGACCCCCTCGCTCCTACCAACAGGAGGCAACGCAGGGACCACCGAGCCGGACAAGCAGTATTATGACATTCCTCTTTCAAGGGAACTGCAGGACTACATATTCAGCATTACGGAGCAGTACAGCGTCCCGGCGGAGGTGGTTATCGCAATCATCGAACGCGAGAGCGACTACCGCCCGCACGTTACCGGGCTTGCAGGAGAACAGGGGTTAATGCAGATACACCCTATCAATCACGAATGGCTCTCCGAGGAACTCGGCATTACAGACTACTATGACCCGGAGCAGAACATACTCGCAGGAACGTATCTACTGTCCCGCCTGTTCAATAAGTACGACACCGCGACCGAGGCTCTTATGTGTTACAACTGCGGAGAAACAGGCGCGAAACGCCTTTGGGCGAAAGGTATAACCGAAACCGAATACACGGTCGGTATTTTATCATTCATCGAAACACTCGAATACAAGGAGGAGGCAAGGCAATGAACGACAGGCTCGTAAACCTTATCGTCTTTCTCATCGAGGTAGGTATCGGACTTGCTTGCGGGGTCATCGCCGCCGCGTTCATCTTGCCACTTGCCTACACCGAGAGAGGATATTTCGCAATCGGAGCGGAATGGCTCATCATTATCATAGTGGCCTATGCGGGTTTTTCCGCGACCAACAAATATATCTTTGATAGCGTAGAAAGGAGTTAGAAATGCCCTATTATCACGAATGTCCCTATTGCAAGGGCAGCCTCGACCCCGGAGAGAGTTGCGACTGCCAAAAGGAACGAAAGGAGGCGGAACGCGCAAGTGTCAGCACCAACAGCAACAGCGTCGGTATCGGTTACAGAAATGGGAACGGTCCTAACGCTCAAACAACTCGCCGAACTGTATTTGCAGGACTTCCTATCTGATGAGGAGTACGCAGAGGCAGAAACACAGGCAAAAAGAAAACTCGCCCGAATAATCGAGCGAGAGGGCGACGCAGAGGGTGAGAGGCTCAAACCTTATTACCTCGCGCAGCTTGTAGCGGAGGCAGTAACCGCAGAGCGATTTTCAAATTACTGCAGAGATATTCACGTATTGAGAACATTAGAGAAAAAAGAAATGCCCGCAGCCAAAGCCGCAGGGCAAATCTAAATCCGTATCTCTATTGTATCACAAAGTTTTGAGAAATGCAATAGGAGGTTGCAAAAATGTCTGAAAAAAATACTTCTTTGGTTATCACCAATCAATACCCGGCGGATAAATACAATCTGCTCGTGTCTATGCAGACCGTCGCAGAAATCGCCGAAATTCACAAGCCCGTAATGAATGTGGTTTACATCAGCACGGACCTCAACGACAAGGAAATCTACTTGCAGGAGAAAGCCTACAAGGACAATCCCGCAAAGTACGCTATCACCAAAAAGGGCCTTACCAAACTGATGAGAGCGGCAGGAATTAAAATCGTTTCTTCCCGCCCGGTCGTTCCCTCGACTTGTCAGAAATGCGCCCAAATCAATGCGGGTATCGGAAAGCCCGTCCGCTGTGGTGCTTGCCCTAACAAAGATGTCAAGTATGAGGTGCGTATCAGCGTACCGCAGCTTACGGGCGAAAATATTGATGTCGTAGCCCACAAGGAAATCATCGTGGACGACGTTGTGCAGGGTATGACGGAAAATCAAGCGAGAGAATTCCTCAAATTCAGAGCCGAAATGTGCGAGAGCAAGGCTCTCAACCGCGCATTGAGAACGGCAATGCAAATCAAGGGGACCTACTACCTCGAAGAATTCAAAAAGCCGTTTGTGGTGGCTTACCTCGTCCCCAATCTCGACAACCCGACCGTAAAGGAAAAGGCGGTCGAGAGTTTCTTCACATCAAAGGCAGAACTCTACGGCGGAAACAATAACGAGTCAGCCCGAAAGACCGTTTTCGTTTCGGAAGACCCGGAGGAATACGACGCAGGAGCATACGAGGCGGTACAGACTCCTATCGAGGGCGCGACCGGGAATACCACCCCCGCCACAGTCGCCCCGGCAGCCAACGCCGGCCACGTACAGCAGAGCGGACCGGCAGACCCCAACATCTGTACTGACTGCGGAGCAAAGATTTCCAACGGCGTGTCCGACTACTCTATCGAGAACTACGGCACACCTCTTTGTATGAACTGTCAGAGAAAGAGAGGTAATCAGTAATGGTAATGATTTTAACGCAGGACAGAAAAAACATTCTCAACGTCGAAACCGTTGACCGCATTTATGTGGACGGAGGCGTGATTTACGCGCAGAGCCTCGGCGGGACCGTTACCGAGGTCGGCCGCTACGAAAAGCCCGCAAACATCGTTAAGGTGATGAACTACATCGCATTCAGCCTCGCCTCCGCCGCAAAGGACGGCGGCAAGACCGTTATTATCCCCTCGGAGGAGGTCGTGAGCAACGATAAGGACATCGTGGCGCAAATCCTCAAAGCGGTGCGCGAGAAGAAAGCGGACGCGGGCATTACGCTCGTAGAAATCGCCCCGGAACTCAAAGACTACCACGACGGACTGAAAGGAGGCGACGGTAAATGAAGATTTTGCATACAGGCGATTGGCACATCGGCAATTACCCCGGCCCGGAGCAGAACGGCGAAAACGCCCGTTTCCTTGACCTCTGCCGTTGCCTCGACGCGCTCGTTGTAAAGGCGACGGAGGAACGCCCGGACCTCATCGTGGTAGCGGGCGATATGTTCCACCAAGCAAAGGTATGGAGCGACAGAGGCCTCCGCGAGAACAGGACGGCGACGCACTATATCAGACTGCTCGAAAAGGTTGCTCCGGTCGTTATCGTGAGAGGTACACCCAATCACGACTCCGAGCAGCAGTTTGAACTCCTCAAAAACACATTCGAGGGCGACGGAGAGGTGAAAATCATCACCGAGCCACAGGTCGTCAGAATTTACACCGGGCGTTGTGGTTGGGTGCAGATTGCAGGACTCCCCGGCTTTGACAGAGGGTTTTACAGAGCCAAGCACCCCGGACTCTCCAAAGAGGAGGAAAACGAGGTATTCACCGAGGAACTCGCAAACCTTATCGTGGGCTTGAAAGCGAGCTGCGAAGACGGAACACCGACCGTCCTCGTTTCCCACTTCACAATCCCCGGTTGCAATATGGAGAGCGGACAGACGCAGTTTTTCTCACAGTTTGAGCCTGTCGTTTACCACGCCACCCTTTTGGCGGCAGACTTTGACCTCAACTGTTTCGGCCATATCCACAGACCACAGCACATCGAGGAGGCCCGCTACACATTCTACTGCGGTGCGGTATCTGCGATGAACTTCAACGACGAGGGACAGGAGCGCGGATTTTATATCCACGACATCGACCAAAACGACAAGACCGTACACAGCGTATTCCACGCCTTACCTACAAGAGAATTCAAGACGATTTACCTCGAAGACGAGGACGTGGAGGCTCTCAACAACGGCAATATGGAATGGCTGTTGGAGGCGACTTGTTGCAACGACTTCCCCGGCAAAATCGTCCGTGTCCTTTACAACTGCACCGACGAGAAAAACAAGGCCTTTAACAAAGCCGCCCTCGAACAGTATCTCTACAACAACGGCGCATTTTGGGTACAGGAAATCACTCCGCAGAAAATCACCGTTTCGGTCAATAAGGACAGCCTATCCGACGAAAGCGGCCCGGAAGAAAACCTCCGTCAGTATTTCGAGGAAAAGGGCTACGCCCCGGAGCGTATCGGCGAAATCATCGAGGCAGCCCGCCCCCTCATCGCAGAGGCGACCGAGAACGCCAAAGGCGGAGCGAAAAGCGGCTTGTTTACCCCTCTGAAAATCGAGGTTAAGAACTACCGCAATTACCGCGAGGAGTCTTTTGACTATGACGGTATTCGCTTCTGCACTATCAACGGCGAAAACGGCGCGGGCAAATCAAGCCTCTTTATGGACGCTATGCTCGACGCACTCTTTGAAGAGCCGCGCGAGGGCGACCTCACGGGTTGGATTTGCAACGACCCCGACATCAGAAGCGGCTCTATTCAGTTTACATTCCGCGTCGGCGACAGCACCTACCGCGTAACCCGCACCCGCCAAAAGAGCGGCAAGGCGACCCTCAATATCTCCGAACTCGTTGAGGGCGAATGGCAGGACCGCTCCGCAGAGAGATACAAGGACACGCAGAACATCATCACCGACACTATCGGTATGGACAGCCTCACTTTTAAGGCTTGCGCCCTCATTATGCAGGACCAGTACGGACTGTTCTTGCAGGCCGACAAGGAGGCACGAATGGCAATCCTCGGCAATATCCTCGGACTCGGTATCTACGAGAAAATGGAGGACCTCGCCGCAGCTTCTTTGACCGACCGCAACCGCAGTATCAGAGCCTTGCAGGACAAGGTAACGGACATCACCGCAAAACTGCCCGACCCGGAGGCACTCGCCGCCGACATCGAAGCAGAAAAGGCGGAAATCGCCCGCTCACAGGAAGACTCCGCAAGGAAGACGGCAGAAATCGACAGCACAAAGGTACGCCTCAATACCAAAATCGAGGCCGCACAGAGAGCCGTCCGAATTCAGACCAACATCGCCGCCCTCACAAATAAGTTGAGCGGCGCGACCGCAAACAAGACTACACAAACCCTCATCATCAACGGCGCGACTGCGACGTTGGCGCAGGAGGCGGAAATCACGGCGGGCGTGGCAGAATACGAAGCCCTGCTCGAAAAGGAAAAGACCCTCATTTCTTCAAAGGACCGTCGGGACGACCTTACCCGTCAGCGCGACAAACTTACCGCAGAGGTAATGGCAATCGACGCAGACATCAAAAAGAACGCCACCGACACCGAGGCGGCAAGAAAAGCCCTCGCCGACACCGAGGCGACCCTCGCTGACGAAGCGACCCTCGCGGAGAAACACAGCGAATACACCGCAAAGGCCGCAGAGGTTGAGGAAATGCAGAAAAAGGCGGACGCTCATATCACCCTCGACCGGGCAAGAGCGGACGCGGAGGCAAACCTCGAAAGAGTCCGCTTTGAAATCAACGCCGGGACACAGCGCAGAGAGAGCGAAATCTCCGCCTATGAACAGGAAGCAGCCCTCCTCGAAAACAGCGGTTGCCCGGTAGCGGAAAACGCCTCTTGCAAATTCCTCGCAAAAGCAATCGCCGCCCGCGATAAACTCCCCGCTTTGAGAGCAGAACAGACCGAATATCTCGCACAGGCGCAGGAAAGACTCGCACAGGCGCAGAGAGCGGTCGATTTGGCGCGAGAAGTGGTTGAGGCTAACAACTACACCCCCGAAAGAATGACGGCTCTCCGTGGCGATTTGACGGCTTTGAGAGCATACGAGGAAAAGTACACCGCCCTCGACAGTACAAAGGCAAAGGCCGCAGAACTCCGAGAGCGTATTTCCACCCTCGAAGCAAAGGCTGGCGAACTGCTCGACAAGATGAAAAAGGTCGAAGCGGAACGCGACGAGGTATGCGACCTCTTGAAGACGGCGGAAACAGCCGCAGAGGGTTACGACCTCCTCGCCACCCAAATCAGAGCCGCCCGCGTGTGGGTAGAAAAGGAAAAGGAACTCCCCGCAGCCCGTGAAAGACTCACCGCAGCGCAGACCCGCCTCGGCGAACTCGAAACCGAAATCGCGCAGATTGAGGCAGAAATCGCCGAAAAGAGAGAGGAACACGCCCACGAAAAGGCGACCTCCGAGGGCGCGGCAGACCTCGAAAGCGTCGTGAGAATGGCGGAGGCAGACATCACCGCCCTGCAGGGAGAAATCAGACAGCACTCTATGAGGCTCGGCGCGTTGCAGAAGCAGGAAGAAACGGCGGCCGCCGACAGAGCGACAGTCGAGGAACTGATGAAGCAGACGGAAAGCCTCGGCAAACTCGCCGCCATTGATGAGGACCTCAAAAAAGCGTTCTCGCAGGACGGTATTCCACACAATGTTATCCGCTCCATTATCCCGATTTTCGAGGCAACAGCCACGGGAATTCTCGGACAGATGAGCGGAGGCAAGATGAGCGTCGAATTTGTTACCGAAAAGGTGCTGAAATCCAACAACAAAAAAGAGGTTACGACCCTTGACATCATCATCAACGACTGCAACACCGGGCGACTGCCTTATATGAGCAGGAGCGGCGGCGAAAGAGTAAAAGCCGCACTCTCTGTCATTCTTGCACTCTCCGAAATTAAGAGTACGAAAGACGGCGTACAACTCGGTTTCCTGTTCATTGATGAGCCTCCTTTCCTTGACGCGCAGGGCGTTACCGCGTACTGCGACGCATTGGAGGCAATTCAGAGCCGCTACTCCTCTTTGAAGATTATGGCTATCACGCACGACCCGACGATGAAATCAAGATTTCCGCAGAGCGTCGATGTCGTCAAGACGGCCGAGGGCAGCAAAGTCATTTATGAATAACAAACGGTCCGCCGGGGAGCGTCCCTCCCCGGCTACCGGGAAACGGAGGTGAGAATATGGGACGACCAAAGAAACAGACAGTCGATTATTTCCCCCATTTTGTTACGGGGTCGAGGCGCACTATTTCAATACTCGAAAGCCGTTGGGGAAATAACGGGTACGCTTTTTGGTTTAAGCTGCTCGAACTGCTCTGTATCACAGATGGTCATTCTTTCAACCTCTCAACGGTAGCAAATCAAGAGTATCTGTATTCTTACACGAAGACGGAGGCGGAAACGGCAGAGCGGATAATCGGAATGCTCGTAGACCTCGAAAACATCGACCGGGAGTTATGGGAGAAACACAAAATCATTTGGTGTC
>JAZOUW010000080.1:0-17127 GCA_045658385.1 Faecousia sp. | reverse complement strand
ACCGTCGTTTTCATCCACCTTGCCGTCACCGTTGTCGTCCATCTTATCTTCCAGAGCCAGACGGGTGGCATTGTCGTTGAAGCCTGCCATACCGATGGCCATCAGCGCCTGATTTGCGCCGGTGCCGTCGGCATAGGGGTTAATATCCACCTTGGCGTAACCAACCTTGTAGCTACCCTCGACCGCTTCTGCTTCCCGGGCAAAAGCCACCTGCGGTGCCATACCCAGCGCCATTGCCAGCACCAGAAGCATCGCTACGATTCTTTTTTTTCATATACACGCCTCATTTCATAAAGTTTTCCGCATACAACATCTATTCCAGTAGAAATCCAAACGCTGAAAAACACAAGGTTTTCTTTGATTTGCGGTTTCAGTGATATTTTATTCGCTCCCCAAACTCGCGAAGCGAATAACACTCGTCGATAGCCGAATATCACTGCGAAGCAATATAACCCGCCGCAAGGCGAATAAAACCGGGGTTGTGTTCTTACGGGTACAACGCCTACCCAACGGCGTTTTGCTCATTTGTTGTTTTTTCTGTTAACCAGCCAGCCGGTCAGCATAAACGCTGCCACCACAATGGCATACCACAAGCACGCCCATTTGTGGCTGAGGAGGCAGGCAACCACCATAAACACGCTGCCGCACATTGCCAGAACCGGCAGCACAAACCGGCGCAGCACAGGTTGATCCTTTTCCTTGCGCATCCACTGGATCAGCATAGGCAGATACGCAAGATATACGGTAATAATCGGCAGCTCCGAGGAGTCGAACACAAAGGGCCCGGTCCATGTTTGCGCCAGATTGGAAAGGTAGAAATACACGAACCACGCTGCCGTAATCAGCAACGCAAACACGGCAGAATTGTGGGGCGCATTGGTCTTTTGGTCTACCTGGGAGAACACGTCCGGCTGCAGTCCTTCCTTGCGCATAGCCAGCGAGTACATACATCGGGTGCAGCCCAGCATCAGGCCGTTGGTGGTACCCAGGCAGGAAATGGCGATAAACAGCTTCAGAATATTGCCCAAAAACGTGCCGAAAATGTTGGTGAAAGCTACCGGCGCGCCTTCCTCAATAAGCTGCTGATTGGTAGCGCCGCCGGCTGCTCCTACATAGTAAAACAGATAAACCGCCACAATAATAATGCCACCGATTAACAGTGCTTTCGGCAGATTCTTTTTGGAATCCTTGATTTCGGCATTGATCGAGGTAGCAATAATCCAGCCTTCGTAGGCAAAGGCGGTGGCGCATACCGCAGCAAACAGGGGATTGTCGGAAACTTCCACAGCGGGCACTGTGGTTACCATATTTTGCTGCAAAATGCCTGTTGCCAAGCCGTAAATTACACCCACCACAGCCATCAGTGCCAGGGGAATCATTTTGATTACCGTGGTGCTGGTCTGGAATTTACCTGCCAGTTTGGGGGACAAGGCGTTCAGGGCGTAAATGGCGCAGAGGTAAAACAGTGTCAGGGCAATGCACTCCGGGCCTACCACGCAGCCGCCCTCTGCCGCCGGAATCAGCAAAGGAAACGCCGGATTAACCGAAACGACAAATTCCAGCGTATACCGGGCAGAAACCCACGCCAGCACAGAGGTCATACCGGGAAAATACATGGTTGCCGAGTACCAGCCCATCATATAGCCGTATTTGGGACCCACGGTCGCCTCGGCATAGTCCACCATGCCGTTGACCTTCTCGTATTTCTGCCCCATAAAAGAGAAAGTCAGCAGGCACACCAGCATAATCGCGCCGCCGATAAGCCACGCCAGAATGCCCATAGGCATATCACCGCCGGTAAGCGTCAGAATGTTCTGGGCCTTAAAAAAGACACCGGAGCCAATAACGATGCCCACCACCATGCAAATGGCCGTAAATAAGCCGTACTTTCTTTCCAGTTTATTTCCCACAAAAACACCTCATTTCCTTCCTTTATCCTATCATTTTTTCCCTGAAAAGCAAGAAAAATTTACCGCGCATTTTTAATGAAGAATTAAGAATTTATGTATTTGCTGAGGCAAATGATTTTAATAAGGCCAGCAACGCTTAATTCTTCACCCTTAATTTTAAAAATCGCCCCGCCGAGAAACCCGGCAGGGCAATTTTTAAAGCTTCTTATCAAACATCCGGCGGCGTTCGGTGGATAGGCGCATCATGCTGCGCATTTCCTCCCGGTCCTCATTTTTAATACAATCATACAGCCGGTCAAAGGTGGTTCGGTAGCTGTCCATCACATTAAGCAGTATGGCGCGGTTTTCCAAAAACAACTCGCTCCACATCTCGTCGTTGATGTTGGCGATCCGTGTCAGATCCCGGAAGGAGTCGCCGGTGTACTTTTCCAGATTGGCAGCATCATTGGCGCACATCAGTGCCACGGCGATACAGTGGGTCAGCTGGGAAAGGAACGCGATCATCTCGTCATGCCGCTCCGGAGTCAGCACAGAAACATCCGCAAAGCCCAGCGTCTGTCCCAGACTCTGGCACAGCTCAATAGCGCCGAAGGTATTCTTGTCTGTAGGCACAACAATATAATTTGCGCCCTTGAAAATACCGTCATCGCTGTTTTCCACACCGTAGACCTCCCGGCCAGCCATGGGGTGCGCTGCGATAAACTCCACACCGGGCTTCAGCATGGACTGGATCTGCTGCACCAAACCGCTTTTGACACCGGTGACATCGGTAAGGACCGTGCCTTCCTTTAAAAGATGCCCGTTATCCCGAATCCACTCCACAAACACGTGGGGATACAGGGCAAACACAATCAAATCGGCTTTTTGAATCAAGGATTCATCTACCGCCGCCGCGCCTTCGTCAATAATGTTGTTTTCCAGCGCATAATCGATAGACTTCTGGCTGCGGGTGATGGCATTGACGGCAAAACCCTGCTTTTTCAGCGCCTTTGCGTAGCTGCCGCCCAAAAGGCCCAGACCTACGATCAAGATATTATGTTTCTTTTCCAGTTTCATCCTCTACTACCTCAATATGTACTTGCTTTAATTTCTCAAAAAAGTCCGGGAAGCTTTTGCCAACCGCCTGGGCATCCTCGATCACGCCCCCGGTAACGGTGCAAAGCAGTGAAAGCGCCATTACGATTCGGTGATCGTTGTGGCCGCAAAGGGGTTGCGTGGGTGTTTGCAAGACCCCGGGCAGCACCGTCACGGTGTTTTCCTCTGCTTGTACCCCGATGCCGAACTTTTTCAGCTCCGCGGCCATTGCCAGACCCCGGTCGCTTTCTTTGATTCGCAGCCGGGCTGTGCCGGTAAAGGTGGCGCCTCCCTTGGCGGCTGCCAACGCAAACATCACCGGCCCTAAATCCGGGCAATCGGACAAATCAAATTGCTTCACGCCCTCCTGCAGCTGCCGATACATGGTCTGATACACCCGGTCGCCTTGCAGCGTGTCCGGATTCAGTCCTTCCACCTGCACTGCGCCGCCCAGCAAATTCAGCGCGTCCAGAAAGGCGGCGTTGGAGCAGTCGCCCTCCACGGTGTACTCACAAGCTGTATACTTCTGGTTGCCGGGAATATGGAACACATTTCCTTTCCGGTCAATACAAATGCCGAAATCCTTCAGCGCCGCCAAAGTCAAATCGATATAGGATGCGCTTTCAAATTTGCCGGTAACTTCCAGCGTGCTGCCACCTTCCAGCAGAGGCATGGCATACAAAAGCCCCGTAATAAACTGGCTGGAAACATCCCCCGGCACTTGGTATTTGCCGCTTTTCAACTTGCCGCAAACCCGGACACTCCTTTCGGTTTGCTCCCAAAGGATGTTTTGCTGCCTGGCAATTTCTTGATAAATGCCCAAGGGCCGCTGGAAAAGCCTCGGGCTTCCGGTAAAGGTCACCGGCTTTCCGGTCAGCATACACAGCGGGATCAAAAACCGCAGGGTGCTGCCGCTTTCGTTGCAGAAAAGGACAGCATTTTCCGGTATCTCCAAGGGCTTCAAGCCGCCGATGCGTACGGCACTGTCCATCCTTTCCACCTTTGCGCCCATTGCCTGCAAGCAGCCGATGGTGGCCGCCATATCCTTGGAATCCGCCACACCCAGCACCCGGCTGCCCTCTGACAGCCCGCCGCAAAGCAGCGCCCGGTGGGCCATGCTTTTCGACGGCGGCGCAGTGACCTTTCCCCGGGCTTTTCCGGGTAGTATGGTTGCGATCATTCGATATTCGCCGCCCTTCCAAGGAGAATGTTGATCGCCTCCAGATAGCCGTTGAAGCCGTGACCGATAATATGCCGCATACAATACTGGCGCACAAAGCTGATCTGCCGGAAATCCTCTCTCTGGGACACATCGGAGATATGCACCTCCACCGTGGGAATCTGCACCGATTTCAGCGCATCCAGAATCGCCACGCTGGTGTGGGTGTATGCCGCCGGGTTAATGACGATTCCGTCAATTCTGCCATAGGCCTGCTGAATCTTGTCCACCAGATCGCCTTCGTGGTTGGATTGGTACAATTCCACCTCTATGCCCAGCTTGTCGGCATAGTTCTGAATCATATCACACAGACCCATATAGGTGCCGGAGCCGTAGATAGCCGGTTCCCGAATGCCAAGCATATTGATATTAGGTCCGTTGATCACCAAAATTTTCATGTTCAAAATCCTCTTTTATAGCCTTTACCACATGCTCCGCCACGCTATCCGACGGGATATGTCTGTCGCAACTGGCAAGATAAATAGCATACCGCTGCTCGAAACGACGCTGCAGATCCTGCCGGTTGCTGGATAGGGGGCGGTCGGGCGTGGCTTCCAGTTCCGCTAACGGACGGTCAATAAAGTAGATGCGTCCGTTTTGCCGCAAAGAAAGCATGTTCTCTTTTCGCAAAATCGCGCCGCCGCCGGTGGCAATTACCGCGTGCTGCCGGGCGGCTACCCGGGCGATTACTAACCCTTCCAAATCCCGGAAGGTCTTCTCCCCTTCCTGGGCAAAGATTTGGGAGATTTCCCGCCCATCCTGCTTTATGATTTCCTCGTCCGTATCGATAAACTCCGCGCCCAATTCCTCTGCCAACGCTTTGCCTACAGTAGACTTTCCACAACCGGGCATGCCAATAAGCACGATGTTTTCCTTTTGGGCCATCATTTCCCGGTAGACCTGCAGAATCTTCTGCTCCGGAACACTTTGGTCTACAAACTTTTCCGCCGCGTACACCGCCTGGGCCACCAGCATATAAAGGCCGCCCACCGCCGGGATCTTTCTCTCCAGCGCATCGCACACCAGTTTGGTGCGCAGGGGGTTATACACCGCGTCCACAACACCCTCCAAAGCCGGGAATTCTTTCACATCCACCGGGCTTTGATTTAAGTTAGGGTACATACCGCAAGGGGTTGTGTTAATAATGATCTGGGTATCGCTGTGGGCATTGGCAGCCATTTCATAAGTAATGCAGTCCTCACGCCCGCTGCGGGAGACCCTGTAAACTTCCCGGCACTGCAAATGCTTTGCCACCGCCATGGCGGTTTTGGAAGTGCCGCCGCTGCCCAGCACCAGCACCTTCTTATCCTTTAAACAGATACCTGCCTGCCGGATCAGCGCCACCATGCCGGAAAAGTCCGTGTTGTAGCCGAAAAGCTTTCCGCCCCGGTTGACGATGGTATTCACCGCGCCGATGGACCGGGCCATTTCGCTGACCTCGTCCAGATAAGGGATCACCGTTTCTTTATAAGGAAGGGTCACATTGATGGCCGTAAATTCTCTGCGGCGCATAAATGCGTCCAATTCTTCTTCGGCAAGCTCACACAGCTCGTAGGGATAATCAAAGAGCTTGCCGTGAATTTCTTTGGAAAAGCTGTGAGACAGCTTTTTTGCTATGAGTCCGTATTTCATTTGCTTCCCAACCAATCTGTGCCGTAACGTCCTGCCAGAAGGTCGCACACCGTCAGCGCCGTTACGCAGTCGATGACCACCCGGGCCCGATGGACGATGCAGGGATCGTGACGGCCCTTTGCCGTCAGCACAGTATTTTCTTTCGTTTCCATATTGACCGTTTCCTGCGCCTGACTGATGGTGGGCGTAGGCCGCACCGCGCACCGGAACACCACCGGCATACCGTTGGTAATGCCACCGTTAATGCCCCCGGCGTTGTTGGTCTTGGTACACACCTTGCCATCTTCCATACAGAAAGGATCGTTGGCGTGCCGGCCGGTCATATCGGCTAATGCAAAGCCTGCGCCAAACTCCACGCCCTTGACCGCCGGAACGGCAAAGAGCATATGGGAAAGGACGCTTTCCACGGTGTCAAACCAAGGCTCGCCTACCCCGGCAGGCAAACCGGTGATGGCCGTTTCCAGCACGCCGCCTACACTGTCGCAGTCGGCCTTTGCCTGCAAAATGGCTTTTTGCATCTGCTCCCCGGCAGCATTGTCCAAAACTCCGAACTCCATTTCCTTGAGCGCGGAAATATCCTTTTGCACATCGTCAAATGCCCGGTCTGCAATACCGGCGCACCGGCGGATATGGGTACCGACGCAAATACCCTTCTTCTCCAAAGCGGGCATTACCAATGCCCCCGCCGCCACCAACGCTGCCGTCAGCCGGCCGCTGAAATGACCGCCGCCACGGTAGTCCTCAAAGCCGTGATACTTCTCGTTGGCGGTATAATCCGCGTGGGAAGGCCGGGCAAGATACCGGGTCTGACTATAGTCCTTGGAACGGGTATCCTCGTTGGGAATGCGGATGCATACCGGCGTGCCGGTGGTATAGCCCTCAAAAACACCGCTTTCGATTACAAAGGGGTCTGTCTCCTGCCGGGCTGTGGAAATTGCGCCTGCCGGACGGCGACGGGCCAGCATCTTTGCAACGAAAGCCTCGTCTACCGGGATACCCGGGGCTAAACCGTCTATGACCACACCGATGGACGGGCCGTGGCTCTCCCCAAAAAGGGTCACCGCCACGCTGCTGCCGATGGTGTTTTTCATATTACACTCACTCCAATCGTCAATTACAGCTTGACTTCTTTCTCGTAACTGCCCAGAACCTTGATGTGGCTGCAATACTGCTGCAGTTCAGCCAGCATTGCCTTACCTTCCTTGCTGCCGATGTTGCCTTCACCCTCGGCGTAGAAGTAGTACTCCCAGATCAGGTCCTTGGTGGGACGGCTCTTTAATGCCCGCAGATTGAAGCCATACTCACCGATGACAGAGATGGCCTGACCCAGAGAGCCGGCAATGTTCTTAACGGTAAACAGCAGAATAAAGTGGTTGTCCTTTCTGCTGGGAGCTTTTTCCGTCCGGGCAAACATAGCAAACCGGGTGGTGTTGTTGCTGCTTTCGTTGATGTGGCTGTCCAGCTTTGCCAGACCGAACTTGGCGGCAGCCTCCTCGCTGGCAATGGCGGCAACAGTCTTGTCGCCCAGCTCCGCCACCTGCTTGGCAGCTACAGCGGTGTTGGCGGCAGCCTCTGTTTCAAAGCCATGCTGGGCAATATAGGAAGCGCACTGACCCAGCGCCTGAGAATGGCTGATAACCTTCTTGATATCGCCAATGGTAGCGCCGTTGACACCCAGCAGATTCTGCACAATCTCTACATCGTACACACCGGTCACATACAGCGGGCCGAAGAATGCCAGATCCAAAACCTTACCCACGTCGCCGTTGAAGCTGTTTTCCACCGGCAGCATCGCGCAATCACACTGACCGCCCACTACCGCCTCATAAGCAGCCTTAAAGTTACTGCAAGGCACGCAGGTCGCCTGGGGCAAAATCCGCTTGGCAGCCAGCGAGGCAAATGCCCCTTCCACGCCGCTGTAAGCCACCCGCATACCGTCCAGCATCCGGTGCTGCAGATTCTTGGATACATTCACCACAGATTGCAGGAAATTCACATAATAAGGGCGGTATTCCTCGTTTGCCACACTGGGGGTGTTGTTCTTGACCATTTCCTTTTCCCGGGACAGGTCTTCCACCGGCAGGCCATGTTCCTTTTTGTAGGCGGCGATGACCTTCACCGCGTCCATCCGCTGCTCAAAAAGGCGGGCCATTTCCTTATCGGTTTCGTTAATCAACTGTCTGGCTTGTTCCAACTGCGTCATATCTCAATTCTCCTTTTTGTAGTTTTCATATAGTTTACGGAAGGCAGGCAAAGACCGCTGAATCTGCTCATGACTGACACAATAAGCGATTCGCACATAGCCCGGCACTCCAAAATCGTCGCTGGGTACTAACAGTAACTCATATTCCTTTGCCCGGAGGTAAAAGGCATTTGCATCCGGCTCCAGAGCCTTCATAAATAAGTAAAACGCCCCTTGTGGATACACCACCTCATAGCCGATCTTATTCAGCTCCTCATATAAAAGGGTACGATTCCGGTCGTACACCGTCAGCTCCGGGGGTGTGCCGTCGCAGAGCGCCACCGTATGCTGCAGCAAGCTGGGGGCGCATATGTAACCCATACTCCGGCCCGCGCCGCAAATGGCCGCAAACACATCCTTTGCCATGGGGGCGGCGGGGGGTACGAAAATGTAGCCGATCCGTTCCCCGGGCAGCGACATGGATTTGCTGTAGGAGTAGCAAACAATGGTATCGTCGTAGAATTTGGGGATAAAGGGCACCTGCACATCCCCGTAGACCAGCTCCCGGTAAGGCTCGTCGGCAATGATGGTAATGGGATGCGCGAACTGGGCCGCCCTTTGCTCCAGTAGCTGCGCCAGACGCTTTATGGAAGCTTCTCCATACACCACGCCGGTGGGATTGTTGGGAGAGTTTACAAGCACCGCCCGGGTCTTTTCATTGATTGCCGCCGCCAACGCATCCATATCCAGATCGAAATCCCCCGGACGGCAGGAAACCGTTACCGGCTTTGCCCCGGCATTTTCCACGAATACCGGATACTCCGTAAAGAAGGGCGCTAACAAAATCACCTCGTCGCCGGGATTGGTGATAGCCTTAATCACAATGGTCAAAGAGGCCGCCGCGCCGCAGGTCATATACATCAGCGCCGGGTCGGCCGGAACACCAAACCGGGCGGTAATGTTGTTTGCCAGCTTTTGCCGCACCCCCGGGTCTCCCGCCGCGGCGGTATAGCCGTGAAGCGCCACCGGATCGCGCTGGGTCAGCAGTCTTTGCATGGTCTGCAGCACCAATTCCGGTGCGGGAATGCTGGGATTTCCAATGCTGAAATCAAACACATTCTCATCGCCGATTTCTGCCTTTCGCACCTGGGAATAGGCCGCGATCTCCCGGATCACGCACCCGCTTTGTCCCAACTGCTTCATTTCCTGGGATATCATTCTGTCATCTCCTGTCTGGCTATAAAAAAAAGCCGCATACCTAATGTGCCAAACCTTTCGGCACATGCGGTTGCGGACTGTCCGTTAACGATAAGCCATCGGTGAACGATCACCGGGACTTATGAGTGAACGGGCAGCCCTTGGTAAAGAAATAATAATAGTAACCCTTAAAGAACATTCCGTTCGCTCCTTTCGTTTCTTGATGTTACGATACTAAATCATTTATTAAGGAAAGTCAAGGGAAATTTGTAAATTTCCCTTGACTTTTCCCTATTAAAATCCTTCTGTGCGCCGCTGCCGCCGCATTTGCTTGCGTTTTTGAGCGGCTTCCCACTCTGTCTGCTGCTCCGGCGTCTCGATGACCAGGCCCGGAACTTCCTCCGGCTGACCCTTGCAGTTGATGCAGACCATCTCAATATACGCCCGGTTGATGGGCTCTCTTGTGCCGTCCAGGGCTTCCCTGTAGGTATCCACCCGCACCTCCATAGAGGAGCGGCCGACGCTGGTAATCCTTCCCCGCAGGACGATCATATCTCCGCTGTAGGCGGGTGCTTGGAATTGCAAATTATCGATGGCGGCTGTGGTTACCGTTCCGCCGCAGTGACGAATGGCCACGATCCCCGCCAATTCGTCGATCCATTTTAAAAGCTGCCCGCCAAAGAGTCTGCCGTAATGATTGATGTGGGCGGGGCAGATCAGATACTGCTGCTCGGTGACGGAATCCTCTACGCGTTTCCTCTCTTTCATAGAGTTCCCCCCTCTCTGACTAAATTATAAACGATTTGCATAGAAATGGCAAGTTCCTTCCTTGACTTTCTCAGGGTGCTTTGTTATCCTTGGGTTGAGGTGATTCGTTTGGATCTGCAACTGCAAAAGTGTCTGGAAAACCAGCCCTTTGACTATATTCTTCCCTTCCTGTGGCTCCACGGAGAAAGCCACGAGGAACTGAAAAGGGAAATTCTCGCCATCAAAGAAAGCGGCTGTAACAGCTTCTGCGCAGAAAGCCGCCCTTATCCGGCTTTTTGCGAGGACCAATGGTGGGAAGATTTCGCCTTTATTCTGGAAACCGCCCGGCAGCTGGATATGAAGGTCTGGCTGCTGGATGACCGGCATTTCCCCTCCGGCTTTGCCAACTGCGCCATTGACAAGGGCCTTGCCCCACAGAAAAAGGTTCTGCGGCTGCAGAAGCTGGATGTGGTCGGCCCGGAAAAGGATTCCGCGTTGCTTTACCGGCAGTATCTGGAGGAGGGGGAGACCCTCCTGTCCGCCGTTGCTTACAAGCGCACCGGCGAGGGCATCGCCTGCCGGGGCGAACCCATTGATTTGACGGATAATGTCCGGGACGGTCTGATGTATTTTGACATTCCGGAGGGCGTATGGCGGGTGTTTTTCCTGATCCAGTCCCGGCAGCCGGTGGGCAATCCCAAGACCATCGATATGCTGGACCCCCAGGCCACCGATCTGATGATCTCCCGGATCTATCAGCCCCACTTTGACCATTTTGCTGACTATTTTGGAAACACCTTCCAGGGCTTCTTCTCTGACGAGCCGGCCTTTTTGAACCATGGGGGCAGTTATTTCTGCCGTTTGGGTACCGATATGGCCCTGCCCTGGCGGCAGGACATCCCCTCCGTGCTGGCCCAAAAGCTGGGAAAGAGCGAAGATCAGATCCTTTCTATGCTCCCGGCCCTCTGGACGGATATCGGGGACATCACCCCCCTCCGGGTAGCCTATATGGACACCATCACCGCCATCTACGCCCAAAACTTCTCCGGAAAGCTGGGCAGCTGGTGTCGGGCCCACGGGGTCCAATACATCGGACACATCGTGGAGGATATGGGCGCCTGCTCCCGTCTGGCCCACAGCGCGGGACACTACTTCCGGGCGCTGGACGCCCAGGATATGGCCGGCATCGATGTGGTTTTGCACCAGATTCTCCCCGGGCATAACGATATGCCCCACACACCCAAAATGTTTGACGACATCCTGGACCCAGAATTCTTCGTTTACGCCCTGGCAAAGCTGGCAGCCTCCCACAGCCACATTAACCCTCTGATGCAAAACCGGGCGATGTGTGAGATCTTCGGCGCTTACGGTTTTGCCGAAGGCGTTCCGGTTATGAAGAAGCTGGCAGACCATATGCTGGCAAGCGGCATCAACCGGTTCGTTCCCCACGCCTTCAGCCCCAAATACCCAGATAAGGACTGCCCGCCCCATTTTTACGCCAAAGGCCACAACCCGCAATTCCATCAGTTTGGACAGCTGATGCGCTATATGCAAAGAGTCGTCCATTTGCTGGAAGGCGGCATCCATAAAGCCCCGGTGGCGGTATATTACAACGCAGAATGCGAGTGGGCAGGCGACCTTACCGACACCTACCAGGCAGCCGCCAAAATGCTCACCCGGCAGCAGATCGATTTCGATTTTCTGTCAGAGGATTACATCGTAAATGCCACACTGGAAAACGGACATCTGCAGATCAACGACGAAAGCTATTCACTGCTGCTTTTGCCCGGGTGCCGGTATATTACCCCCCGGTTGCGGACATTCCTGGAGAAAATGGCAGCAGAAAATGTCCCCTTCAGCTTCCGGGATGTTTCCCCGGAGGGCTTTGAATGTTATGTAAACCTGTCTCTGCCCCGGGAGATCTCCCTTGCCACAGCTGCGCCCCATGTGCGCTATTACCACCTGCAAAAAGCAGGCAAGGACTTCTTCCTGTTCAAAAACGACGGAGAAGAAATCGTTAACACCATCGTGGAAGGTCTTCCCGGCGGCGATATTTTGGTATATGACGCCTGGAACAACCGGTGCTACCGGCAAACAGACCGCCGTGTAGTGCTGTGCGGTGGTGAAAGTGTGATCTGGATCTTGGGAGAAGAAACCCAGAACCTTCCGGTATACCGTCACCCCCTGACAATGGACAAGCAACCGGCGAAGCTGCTTTGGAACATCACCGCCGGTGACAAGGAATTTAAGGATTCTGCCTTGTTTAACATCACCGGCAAGGAGGGTATGCCCCGGTTCAGCGGCACGATCCTTTACGAAACGCAGCTGCAGATCCCGGCAGATGCCACGGCCCTGGACCTGGGCATCGTAGGCGAGACCGCCGCCGTCACGCTCAACGGCATTCCTTGTGGCAGCCGCATTGCGCCGCCCTATACCTTTGATATCTCCAAAGCAAAGGTCCCCGGAGAAAACCGTCTGCAGATCCGGGTGGTGAACAACCCGGCCTACGGGCAAAGAGATCCTCTGTCTATGTTTATGCAGCTGCCCCCCAGCGGTCTTCTGGGCCCGGTAGTATTCCTGAAATAACAAAACAGTGGCAGCTTTCCAACGAAAGCCGCCACTGTTTCCTTTTTCCCGATTGTAATGAAGGGCTGTAATCAGCCTTTCGCGCCTGGGAATAGGCCGCAATCTTCCAGATCACGCACCCGCTTTGTCCCAGCTGCCTCATTTCCTGGGATATCATACTGTCATCTCCTATCAGACGGAGACGGAAGTCCCCGCAGACACAAAAATGCTGGATTTAGGCATTGCAGACCCGGTAACATTCCGTAAGTAAAACAAACGCCTCCTCTTTTTTATTGGAAGGGTAGCGCAAATTGGATACCCTTTAAATTTTTCGTCTTATGGATTTGAGCACCTACATAACCGTTCGTTTTTAGTGAAATCGTTCGCTTACGCTCACGGTGAAATAATTTACTCCGTAAATTGTGAAATTTGATGCTATCGCATCAAGTGAAATTAAATCCACCCACTCGCCGTCGAGGCGCATTTCACACACCGCAGGCGTATTTCACATTGCAAAGCAATATTTCACCCACCCGCAAGGGTGGATTTAGTTGAAAACGACAAGTTTCTCTCGAAACTTGTCGTTTTCTGGTAGGAATTGTTTTATAGGATTTAAGCAAAAAGCGAGAAATATCAATGGTTTTCGCGGTCGATAAACAGTGTATTTTAAATTTTATGCGATTTACCCCACCATATATCATGGGTTAAGCTAGAAATTTAGAGTACCGCATTAAAACATTGTATTGTCAGATATCCGTCCATTCGGAAAGATTTTTCGACTTCTCCATTTCTTCGGCGAGTGCCTTGTCGTAATCTTCTCTAAACCATTCCGGATGTGTCGGTATCACATCTGGATAGTCAGGCATAACGGTGGCAATATCTCTATTCTTCTTCATTCTGCGGTATTTTTCTGCAATCTCATCAGCCTTTTGAAGATCTTCTTTTGTTGGATTAGGGTTTCGCGCAGAAAGGGGAGGGTCATACTCGCCAGTAATCCGCCTATCTTTTTCATAAGAAGATTTCATTAATAATCCCCACCTTTACAGAAAAAACCGCTACAAACCTTCGTGCATTTTACATATGTGTATATTGGAATTATAACGGTATAAAGGTGGAATGTCAATTAAGCCGACTTAAAGAAAAAACACCAAAACTTCTTCACTATTCACTATTACTTATTACTTCAAAGCCCTAAAGGCATTTTTAGTGAAA
Source organism: Faecousia sp. (assembly GCA_045658385.1). Taxonomy (GTDB): domain Bacteria; phylum Bacillota; class Clostridia; order Oscillospirales; family Oscillospiraceae; genus Faecousia. The sequence goes on along the minus strand of JAZOUW010000080.1, from coordinate 3,389 downwards.
AGTGAAGAGTGAAGAGGTAATAAGTAAAGCCCCAAAGGCTGTTGCCTTTAGGGCTTTGGTGCGGGCATGGGGATTTGAACCCCAACGCATTGCTGCACAAGAACCTAAATCTTGCATGTCTGCCAATTTCATCATGCCCGCTTTTACATTATAATAACGCCAGCATTTGCCTGTAGTTTTCCAGCCACCAGGTGCAATCCAGCTGCTCCGGCGCGACAGAACACACCAGATGGGCTGTTTGCACACCCGCGCTGCGTCCACTGCCCAGATCGCATTCCCGGTCACCGATCATAACTGTCTGCGAAAGGGGCATTCCATACTTTTCCACCAGATAGTTGATCCCATCCGGGGCAGGCTTCCAGGCAAAAACCGGAGAATCTGCGCCGACGATTTCTTTAAAATAGCCGCTGAAACCGTACTTCTTCAGGTAGGTTTCCGTTTCTTCCCGGTTGCGGTGGGTAAAAATGTAGTTTTGCCCGCCGGAGTCCCGGATCTTCTCCAGCACCGCCCGGACATCTGCCATAGGCACACCCCGGTACAAAGGCACCGCCTTTTCCCGGTAGCCCATATAGGCCGCATACAGCGCGTCCCGGTCAATGCCGAACTTATCCGCATAATAATTCTGGGTAGACAGCACGTTCTGGGTCAAATGGGACATGGCATCCACCGGGTCACAATCAAAGCCAAATTCCTGCAGCGCAAGGCGCAGATTCTCTATGATAATAGGGTAGGTATCAAAAAGGGTTCCGTCAAAATCCCAAATAAAGTGCCGGATATTTTCCATCGTCATCATCTTTTTCTCCGTCTGTGCGCCCATACTTGCCCTATTCTAACACGGAACAAAATTCTTGTCAACGGAAAAGCCGTCACCCTATAGGAAAATTATGTAAACTCTTTGCAGTTTTTCCGCATTTGACCTTGACATTCCCCCCATTGGCAGGTAAAATAGATTCGGTATAGTGTACGCAGCGTGCGGACGCCGCCGCGTTTCATTTTAACTGGCATTAACCGAGGTATGCGTTTCGCGCTTCATGACGTTTATTGATATATTCCGCCAAAATGGCGGCAGTTGACAATTTTACACATGGGGCAATTACGCTCACCTCTTTGGTATGTCTATTTCAAAAAAGGAGGTGTGCAACGATTTTATGGAATTTATTAAGTATTTACAGCCGTTAGACTATGTTGTTCTGGCTGTTGCCGGAGTTATTTTCCTGGTAATCGGAATCGTCATTGGCGGCGCAATTCGAAAGCGCGTTGCAGAACGGGAGATCGGCTCTGCCGAGCAGGAGGCTACCCGCCTGATTAACGATGCGATTCGCAGTGGCGAAAGCCGCAAGAAAGAAATGCTTCTGGAAGCAAAGGATGAAATCCATAGATCCCGCACAGAGTACGAAAAAGAAGTCAAAGAGCGTCGGTCCGAGTTGAGCAAGCAGGAGCACCGACTGCAACAAAAAGAAGAAACCCTCGACAAGAAAACCGAGGCCTTCGAAAAGAAGGAAGAAGATCTGGCACGCAAAATGGCTGAAGTCGCTGTTGCCAAGGAGGAGGCCGAGGCCGTTAAGAAGGCCCATTTGGCTACCCTGGAGCAGATTTCCGGTCTTTCTCAGGAGCAGGCAAAGAAGATCCTGCTGGAGAGCGTGGAGGAGGAAGTCCGCCACGACACTGCTATGAAGATCAAGCAGATTGAGCAGGAGATCAAGGACGAAGCAGACGAAAAGGCCCGGGAAATTCTCTCTATTGCCATTCAGCGCTGCGCAGCTGACCACGCCGCAGAAGCAACCGTTTCTGTTGTGCCGCTGCCCAATGACGAAATGAAGGGCCGCATTATTGGTCGTGAAGGTCGGAACATCCGCACTCTGGAGACCATTACCGGTGTTGATCTGATTATTGACGACACCCCCGAGGCCATTACTGTTTCCAGCTTTGACCCGGTCCGCCGGGAGGTTGCCCGACTGTCTCTGGAGAAGCTGATTGCTGACGGTCGTATCCACCCCACCCGCATTGAGGATATGGTGGAAAAGGCCCGCAAGGATGTGGACCGCACCATCCGGGAAGAGGGCGAGCGCGCCTGCTATGAAACCGGCGTACACGGTCTGAATCCGGAGCTGGTTAAGATTCTGGGTCGCCAGAAGTACCGCACTTCTTATGGCCAGAACGTACTGAATCACTCCATGGAGGTTGCCCACATTGCCGGCCTGATGGCCGCAGAGTTGGGCGTGGATGTAACCTTGGCAAAGCGGGCAGGTCTTCTGCACGATTTGGGCAAGTCCATTGACCACGAAGTGGAAGGCAGCCACGTACAGCTGGGCGCAGAACTTGCCCGGAAGTACAAGGAAAATCCCGTGGTCGTCAACGCCATCGAGGCTCACCACGGTGACGTAGAACCCAAGACGGTAAACGCCGTTCTGGTGGAGGCTGCAGATGCTGTTTCTGCCGCCCGTCCCGCCGCCCGCCGTGAGAACGTAGAAAACTACATCCGCCGTCTGCAGAAGCTGGAGGAGCTGACCGGCTCTTACCCCGGCGTTGAGAAGGCGTTTGCCATCCAGGCTGGCCGCGAGGTTCGCATCATGGTCAAGCCGGAGGAGGTCACCGAGGATAACATGATCATTCTGGCAAGAGATGTTGCCAAAAAGATCGAGGCCGAATTGGAATACCCCGGTCAGATCAAGGTCAACGTGATTCGGGAGACCAAAGCGGTAGAATACGCAAAATAATCCCTGACCCGGGACTGTTTTCAGTCCCGGGTTGTTTCTTTGTTAATCATTTGTCCGTCCAGCACATCATGGAGCATCATAGCGCCGACGCTGATGGGAATCCATAGCAAACTGAAAGGCAAACAAATCTGCCCGTGGAAATTTGCCGGCACTTTCCGGTAATCCCAGACGCTGTAATCCCGGTTGGCAAGCAGTCCGGTCAACAGCTCCACAGACGTAATAATTCCCGCCCCGGCAACTGCCCGCAGTGGCAAAGGTAATCTTGGCCAGGTCTGATTCAGCTTGCCCAGCAAAAGAAAGCAGGTTCCCCCGGCAAAAAACATACTCCCGTGGCTCCAACCCCGCCAAAGCAGTTCCAGCGTCATATACCCGCAACCGCCAACGGCAAACAGCGCCGTTTTCCTCCAAATATTCATCTGCCTCACCTCTTTATGAGCATTTCCCGAAAAAACATAAAAAATACAAACTTTCTCTTGACAAGCCCTTTTCGTCCATATATAATAACAAAGCAGCTTTCGGCGATGCCGGAACATATGGCGGCGTAACTCAGCTGGTAGAGTACCCGGTTCATACCCGGTATGTCACCTGTTCGAATCAGGTCGCCGCTACCAGGCCCGTTGGTCAAGCGGTTAAGACACCGCCCTTTCACGGCGGTAACATGGGTTCGATTCC
>JAZOUW010000079.1:0-41459 GCA_045658385.1 Faecousia sp. | reverse complement strand
AACTTCTGATAGAAATCCTTTGCAATATCAGCAGCAAATACGCCAGCCTTAACCTGCTGCGCAGACCAGCTGTGCATGTCGCGGCAGAACTGAACGATATCCTTGCGCTGGCCTTCCAGAGTACCCAGGCAAATGGGATAGCCGATAGCGGCAGAGTAGCCGTCAATCTTGGCAGACAGGTTCAACTGAACAATATCGCCCTTCTGGAACTCACGGTAGGAGGAACGGGAAATGGCATGACGAGTAGAAGCCTCGGAGAAGACGTACATAGGCAGACCTTCATACTCTGCGCCATGCTCGTAAACAGCTTTCTGCGCGACACCAACCATCTGCAGCTCAGTCATGCCGGGGCGGATTGCCTTAATGACTTCCTCAGTAGCAATGTTGGCAATGCGGTAACCTTCGCGTAAGCAGGCCAGTTCGTTCTCGGATTTAACGGAGCGCAGCTCAACCATGATCTTACCGGCGTCAATCAGCTCTGCTTTGGGAAATGCTTCTCTGATGGCATTGTAAATGGTGACAGAAGTGTCCAGGAAAGATGCAACGCCGATACGCAGGTGCTCGCCGGAAACGCCAATGGACTTGAATACATCATGGAAGGTATCGGGTTTCAGTTCGGGGTAGGCGGGATCAGCGCCTTCACGGTAAGCGGTCAGGACAAAGGTCTTATCCAGCTTGTTGCGGTCTGCACCGAAAACAGTGGATTCAGGACCTACCAACAGTGCAGCATCACCATTCGCGGCAATTGCAACACCTGCGCGCTCAAACAAAGGCCAGAAGCCGGAGAAATACCGGGGGTTAGCATAGTCAGCCTCATTACCGTTGACGATAAGTGCGTCAAGGCCCTCACGGCGAAGAATAGCGGCGCAGCGCTGCACTCTTTCTTTATACTCGTGATCAGGAATACAGATTCTTGCCATAGTTCTAAACTCCTTTTAATTAATTTTTCCAAGAAAATTGTAACATTTGGATTCTCCCTTGTCAATGAAATGCAAAATGGTTCTGCAAAAAATAATTTAAACGTTTAACTATTGTAAATGCCAACGAATTACGGTATAATTACAATCAACGATTGGGGGTATGACTGTGGCAACGATTAAGGATGTGGCGCGGTTAGCCGGTGTTTCAACTGCGACGGTGTCAAACTACCTGAATAAAACCAAGCCTGTAAGCCGAAAGGTGAGCCTGCGAATCGATGAGGCTGTGCGAGATCTGCACTACAACATGAATATGACTGCTCAAACACTAAAATCCAGGAAATACCAGAGTATTGGCGTAATTCTTCCTAATTTGAATGATTCTTATTATGTGCAGGTTTATCAAGGGATTGAATCTGCCTTTCGAGGTACGGGATACCATTTAAACCTGGCGTTTTCCTATGATCTGCCGGAATTAGAGGAGCATGCTGTGCGGGATTTTCTGGCAAGGCAGGTTGGCGGATTGATTCTTGTTACCTGCTGTCCGGATAAAGGGGGATTCTACGAAGAATTCTTTATAAAGCAGGGAAGACCGGTTGTCTTAATTGACCGGGATATTGATTCGCTGAACGCTGACTTTATCGGCTTTGATAATGAATTAACGATGAATGTGATTTCACAGGAGCTTTTGCATTATGGTCATACAAAGCCTGTGCTTTTTGCAGGACCCGAGAAATTCACTTGCGAAGCTTCTTGTATCAGCGGATTCCGTGAAATTTTTCCGGAAAGCACAATCATATCAACTTCATTAGAAAAGGAAGATGCCTTCCGTAAGGCGGCCGGTCTTTTCAAAGGGTCTGTTCCTGATGCCATCCTTGCAACTTCTGAATTAACGGCTACCGGAATTGTCGAAGCAATGGAGGTGTTGGGCTTTTCACAGAAAGAAATTCCGGTGATTACTTTAGGGGAAGAACATTGGAATCGCCATACGCACTCATTTGCTGCTTGCTCTATAAACAGACCTGCAATTCGCCTTGGCGCAAAAGCGGCAAAACAGTTATCAACAAAAATTGACAACCCTGTGCAAAGAAGTGAAAGTATTCGTCTATCTTGCGATTTGGATGATGTAAAACAGCAGATTTTGCGTCTTTTAGTAAAACAAAAAGAGCATGTTGCGATTAAAAATACACAGCCTGTACGCATATTATTATTGGATACACCGGCTGTTCACAGCTTTTGCAGGTTATTAAAGAACTTTGAAAACCGTACCGGTATCCGGGTTGCTCCGGTGCTGAAGCCTCATAACACCCTGTATGATATTATTGTTAGCGGGTCGGGGGATTATGATATCATTATGTACGACATGCCCTGGTTGCCAATCCTTGCCTCCCAGAAGGTTCTGCGAGAATTGGAATACGTGGATACTGCATCATTTTTACCCGGTGCAATGGAATACTATGGCAAATTTAACGGAAAGTATTTCGGTGTTCCGCTAATGTATGCGCCACAGATGCTCTATTACAGAAACAGCTTATTTGAAGACCCGGAACTTTGTGTAAAATACGAAAAAATGTATGGTATGCAACTTAAACCACCCCGTACATTTAAAGAATTTAATACTGTTGCAAAATTTTTTACGCAAGACACAAATAAAATTCCATATGGAATTTCAATTTCCGGAGCATATCCGGAGTGCCTTTCGCCGGAAATCTATATGCGTCTGCGGGCATATGACAGCCAGGTTGTCGACAGATCTGGAAATGTTGTGCTGGATTCCCCCAAAGCTGTGCATGCATATGAAAATTTCTTGCAGGCAGTGGAGTATGCAAAACCGGATTATTTACACACAACTGACGTGGATGCCGCAGAAAGCTTTTTGCGTGGTGAAACTGCAATGCTGATCAGTTATCCCGGATTTTTGGTAAATGTATCTGACTTGCGGAAAAACAGTCGGCTTGGATCGATTGGATGTAACTATATACCCGGAAGAGCGCCGATTTTAGGCGGATGGGGATTGGGAATCAGCAGTCGGTCAACCCAATGGAATGCAGCGAAAGAGTTTCTGGATTGGGCAACCAATGAGGCGATGGGTAACTATTTTTCCATGCTTGGAGGATACACTGCTGTTGCCGCAACATATACGAATGATGAGTTGGTAAACCTTTATCCGTGGTTGCCCAGATATCTGGAGATATATCCTTATGCAAAGCCAATGCTCCCAAGCATTTCACGTGGTGATCATGTTGTATCGCCAAATGATATTGACGCGGTGGTTTGTAAGTGGCTATACCGCCTTTTGGATGGATCGGTCAAGGTTGAAGATACAATCAAAAACACACAGTTTGAGATTGAAGGTTTGGTTAATGCATCATTAAACACATAACCAGCGTTATATCTTCGTTCAGGACGGGTTTACGAGTCCCGTTTTTATTAAAAAATGAGCCGCCCTGAAAGGGCAGCTCATTTTTTTGGTGCGAGAGATGGGACTCGAACCCACACGGCGAAACCACACGCACCTCAAACGTGCTTGTCTACCATTCCAACACTCTCGCAAACTCCATAGCATTATAACCCGCTCAGGCATTTTTGTCAATAGGTCTTAAATAGAGTTTTTCTACCGTTGATAGTTGCACGAAGAAATGTTATTTGTTATAATATCATAAATGAATGTTGAAAGAGGAGAATGCTATGACACGCTTTTTTCTAACACCGGATGAATTGCAACAGGATTTTATTACGCTCTCCGGTCAGAACGCAAAGCATGCGAAAGTCTTACGTTTGCAGCAGGGCGAACAGGTGGTGGTTTGTGACGGATCTGGAACAGAATGCCTCTGCACAATTTCTGACGTAAATCCCAATCAGATTTCTCTCGTTGTTTTGGACCGGCGCGCTTCATGCGCTGAAGCCTGTATTCAGGCAAGTGTGTATATGGCTTTTTCCAAGGGTGACAAACTGGAGCATGTAATTCAGAAGGCGACGGAATTGGGTGCATATGAAATTGTTGCATATCCTTCTGCCCGTTGTGTTTCTAAACCGGATGATAAAAGCCTTGCAAAAAAGTTAGACCGGTGGGAGAAAATTGCTGCATCTGCTGCGCAGCAGTCCGGACGCGGCTATGTACCGAAGGTAATTGTGCTGAAAAGTTACGCAGAAGCAATCAGTAGAGGCATGCAGGCGGATAAAGCGATATTGTTCTATGAGAACGAACGGGCAACAACTTTGCGCATGGCTTTAACAGACAGCAAATACAAAACAATTGCGTTGCTTACCGGACCGGAGGGCGGTTTTGAGCATTCTGAAGTTACTCAGGCAGCAAATGCCGGTTTTGAAATTTGCACATTGGGCAGTAGGATTCTTCGCTGCGAAACTGCGCCCTTGTGCGCACTCTCTGCAGTGATGTACGATGCCGGAGAATTCTGATAAAGTAACACGCCTGCAAAATTGCAGGCGTGTTTCGTTTATTCTTTGTAATCGAGAACTTCCTTTTCAATATAGATTGGACGTTTCTTGGATTGCTCAAAGGTCCGGCCAACATACTCACCGATGATACCAATGCAGAAAAGCTGCATGCTTCCCAGCCAGAGAATCAAAACAATGACAGTTGCATAACCGGGAATGTCAATACCGGTAATTAATTTTTCCATAATGACGAGCAGAGAATAAATTAAAGCGATAACAGCGGTAAATATACCCAAAAAGGATGCGATGCGAAGAGGCTTTGTGGAATACCCAATAATACCATCAAGGCCGTAATTAAACAGCTTCCGGAAACTCCACTTTGTTTTTCCGGCTGTCCGCGGCTGGGCCTGATAAGGGATATAACAGGTTTCGTATCCAATCCATGCAAAGATCCCTTTGGAGAAACGGTGATACTCACCCATATTCAGAATGCTTTCAACTACGCATCGGCGGAATGTTCTGAAATCGCTGGCGTCGGACTTTAAATTGATGTCAGAAAGACGGTTGCTGATGCGGTAAAAGGCCTTTTTAAAGAAGGAGAGAAATTTTCCTTCGTTTCTGCGGTCCTGATAGGCAGCAACAACATCATATTCCGGATTTTCGTCCAGAATTTGAACCATTTGCCGTACCAGTTCCGGACGCTGTTGCAAATCTGCATCAATCAGACAGACGTATTCACCTTTTGCGTGCTGCAGACCTGCATAAAGGGCGGCTTCTTTACCGAAATTTCTGGAAAAGCTGACGACTCTAACCGGACAGCGCTGTTGTTTGTATAGCTTTCGAAGGGCGCAGAGGGTTTCGTCATGACTGCCATCATCAATGTAAACAATTTCATATTTATAGCCGCAGCTTGCAAAAGACGCAATCACAGCATCCTGAAATTGCGCAACATTTTCTGCTTCATTATAACAAGGAACTACCAGGGATAGCTTCATAACCATCAACTCACAATTAAAATTTATTTTATTATATGTCAAAAGGGGAGTGCCGTCAAGATTCTGCATGTGTCATTTGATTGTGTATGGTTGACATTATGGGAAAAATATGATACTTTTACACAGAATAAATGCACAGACAGGGAGTTTTGCGCCAAATATCTTTTTTAGAGAGCATGCGGTTGGTGAAAGTATGTATGATATGGCGCGATTGTCACCCTTGAGCAGATTGCCTGAATACCAGTAGGGCAATCCGGGTTAGCCCGTTACAGCGCAAGAGTGCCCGTTATGGGAATTCAGGTGGTACCACGGAAAGTAATTTTCGCCCTGAGCTTTTTAGCTCGGGGTTTTTTTAGTTTAGAAGGAGTGTTTAATATGCCCAGAGAATTGCAGAAGGTTTACGAACCGCAGCAGGTAGAAAACAGGATTTATAAAATGTGGGAGGATAACGGGTATTTCCGTCCCGGCAAAAACAAAGATGCAAAACCCTTTACCATTGTTATGCCGCCTCCCAATGTTACCGGACAGCTCCATATGGGTCATGCTATGGATGCGACTTTGCAGGACACTCTGATCCGCTTTAAGCGGATGCAGGGCTATAATGCGCTTTGGGTTCCCGGTGTGGACCATGCCGGTATTGCTACCCAGATCAAAGTGGAAGAGGAATTGCGTAAAGAGGGTCTGACCCGTTATGATTTGGGCCGTGAAAAGTTCCTGGAGCGAGTATGGGATTGGAAAAATAAGTATGGCAACCGAATTGTTCAGCAGCAGAAAAAACTGGGTGCATCCTGCGATTGGGATCGTGCCAGATTTACTATGGACGAAGGTTGCTCCAACGCCGTTCGCGAAGTGTTTGTTTCTCTTTATGAAAAGGGCTTGATTTACAAGGGCAGCCGCATTATTAACTGGTGTCCCAACTGTGTAACTGCTCTTTCTGATGCAGAGGTTGAGTATGTGGATAAGCCCGGTCATATGTGGCATATCCGTTATCCTTTGGCTGACGGCAGCGGCGACGTTATTGTTGCTACGACCCGTCCGGAAACAATGCTGGGTGATACCGGTGTCTGCGTGAATCCTAACGACGAGCGCTACACTGATATTGTGGGAAAAACTGTGATTTTACCCCTTGTCAACAAGCAGATTCCTATTGTCGCCGACGATTATGCAGAAATGGATTTCGGCACCGGCTGCGTTAAGATGACGCCTGCCCACGACCCCAATGACTTTGAGGTTGGCCTGCGTCACAATCTGGAAGTGGTTCGCGTTCTGGATGACAACGGCGTTGTCAACAGCTGCGGTGGCAAGTATGAGGGTCTTGATCGCTATGAGGCACGGAAACGGATCGTTGCTGATTTGGAACAACAGGGCTATCTGGTAAAGGTAGAAGAGCATGCGCACAATGTAGGTACTTGCTACCGTTGCCACAATGATGTTGAGCCGATCATTTCCGCCCAGTGGTTTGTTAAGATGAAACCCTTGGCCGAGGAAGCAATCCGGGTGGTTAAGGAAAAGGAAACAAAGTTTGTTCCCGAGCGTTTCAGCAAGACCTACCTGAATTGGATGGAAAATGTTCGCGATTGGTGTATTTCCCGCCAGCTTTGGTGGGGTCATCAGATTCCTGCATGGAGCTGTGAGGAATGCGGTCACCTCACGGTTTCCCGTGAAGATGCCTGCAAGTGTGAAAAGTGCGGTAGCACCAAAATTGAACGGGATCCGGATGTTCTAGATACATGGTTTTCTTCTGCGCTGTGGCCTTTTGAGACCCTTGGATGGCCGGAAAAGACCGAGGATCTGGACTATTTCTATCCCACTGATGTTTTGGTGACCGGTTATGACATTATTTTCTTCTGGGTTGCCAGAATGATTTTCTCCGGCTGTGAGCATACAGGCAAAACGCCGTTCCATACCGTTCTGATTCACGGTCTTGTCCGGGATGATAAGGGACGTAAGATGTCAAAGTCCCTTGGTAACGGCATTGATCCTCTGGAAATGATTGAAAAGTATGGCTGTGACGCTTTGCGTATGAACATGGTTTCCAGCAACTCTCCCGGCAACGATATGCGTTTCTATGTGGAGCGTTGCGAGGCAATGCGTAACTTTGCTAACAAGCTTTGGAACGCCTCCCGCTATGTTCTTATGAATTTGGGCGAGGACACAAATAATGTGCTTCCTGATTTTTCGGCGTTGGAAATCGCTGACAAGTGGGTGCTGTCCAAGCTGAATACGCTGATTTCGGAAGTAACAGAGAATCTGGAAAAATACGAACTGGGCGTTGCAATTTCAAAAGTTTATGACTTTATTTGGGACACCTACTGCGACTGGTATATTGAGCTTACGAAAGCGCGTCTTTATTCTGAAGATCCGGTGCGCAAGCAAACAGCTATCGCTGTACTTGTGTATGTTCTGGACCAGGTTCTGCGTTTGTTGCATCCGTTCATGCCGTTTATTACAGAGGAGATCTGGCAGTCAATTCCTCACGATGGCGATGCTTTGATTGTTGCCCAGTGGCCTGTCTGTCGGGACGATTTGGCATTTAAGACTGAATGTGATCAGATGGAATCTGTCATGGAAGCAATTCGTGCAATTCGTAACCGCAGAGCAGAAATGAACATTCCTCCCAGTAAAAAAGCAGCATTGTACGTCCTTACTGCAAAACCTCAAATCTTTACCGAGGGCGTGGGCTTCCTGCAGCGGCTTGCGTACGCTGATACGGTTACACTGATTGATAAAGAACCGGAAAATCTGGATGGTATGGTTACAATTACAACAGCTGATGCAAAGCTTTACATTCCTATGGGTCAGCTTGTTGACGTTTCCAAGGAACTGGAACGTATTGAAAAGGAACTGGACAAAGCCAGAAAGAATCTGGCGGGCATTGAAGCCAAGCTTTCTAATGAAAACTTTGTTGCCCGGGCTCCCGAAAATGTGGTAAACGCTGAAAAGGAAAAGGCAAGCAAAGCCAGAGATTTAATCACACAATTACAAGAGAGTGAAGCAGCGCTAAAGAAGCTGTAAAGCGTGTAAAAAGCGTACAAACCAAAACGGTTTGTACGCTTTTCTTTTTATTTCCTGATTGCGACAGTAATTTTTTTAGAAGTAATTTATACTAATGCTGTTATTACGAAAGGAGGAACATTATGCAATTTACAAGTTATTTGCAAAATGGTCAATTAACAATTGCCTTGACCGGTGAAATTGACCATCATTGTGCAAAAAAGTACATTGAGTCCATTGCATCCAAGATTGAAGTATATGCACCGTATCTTTGCATTTTGGATTTTCAGGAGGTAACCTTTATGGATTCTTCCGGAATTGCTGTGGTAATCAATGCGTTGAGAAATATGACACGAATCAACGGTAAATTGGTTTTAGCCGGCCTAAAGAAGCAACCTATGAAGGTGTTTCAGACGTCCGGAATTGATAAGATTGTTGAAATTAAGGAGGCAGTATCATGAAGTTTGAAAATTATATGATTTTAGAGTTCCCCAGCAAATCCTCCAACGAGGCTTTCGCACGATCAGCGGTTGCATGCTTTGCAGCGCAGCTGGATCCGACTTTAGAGGAACTTGGTGACATTCGTACGGCAGTATCCGAAGCGGTAACGAACTGCATTGTTCATGCGTATCCCAATGCCTATGGAATCATTACCTTACGATGCAGAATCTTAAAGGACAGTACGCTGGATATTGTGATTAAAGACAAAGGTGTTGGTATACAGGATCTGGAGCAGGCGAGAAGACCGATGTTTACCACCGGGGGCAGTGATCGAAGCGGTATGGGTTTTACAATTATGGAGAGCTTTATGACCACATTCTCGGTATCCTCCGAGCCAGGCAAAGGTACATCAGTACATATGCGCAGAAAGCTGCAGAGAAGAAAATGAGCAAAACGGAAGAACTGATTGCAAAATCACAGGCTGGTGACAGTGCAGCCAGAGAATCCCTTTTGCAGGAAAATTCCGGACTAATTTGGTCAGTTGCGCGACGCTTTATGGGACGCGGTACAGAAGCAGATGATCTATATCAGTTGGGCTGTCTTGGCTTTTTAAAGGCTGTGGATGGCTTTGATTTAAATTACGGCACGCAGTTTTCTACATATGCTGTCCCAAAAATTGCAGGAGAGATTCGACGCTTTTTACGAGATGACGGTGCAGTAAAGGTTTCCAGAGGGATCAAGGAACGGGCGGCAACGATTAAAACAGTAAGAAATCAGCTGATACACGCCTTAGGAAGAGAACCAACGCTGCAAGAAATTTCCAGACAAACAGGCTTTAGCATTGAAGAAATTGCTACTGCAGAAACCGCTACCGCAGCGGTGGAATCCATGCAGCAGGAGAATGGTGAGGAAGGCTTTAGTCTAGAAAGCATTCTTTCCGACACACAAACAGAGGATACACTGCTGGAGCAAATAGCATTACGGCAGGGAATTGATAATCTACCGCAGCGGGAAGCTATGGTAATTCGCCTTCGGTATTATCACGGACTTACGCAGGAACGGGTTTCCCGCGTACTGGGTGTTAGCCAGGTTCAGGTTTCTCGAATTGAAAAGAAAGCCATTGGGCAATTAAGAGAATTACTTCAGTAGTTTTTTTGCTTTACCTTTTGAGAAAAATGCGGTAAAATAGTGATAACTATAAAGATAGACAGGTGTAGCTATGACTGAACAGATGATAAGCCGTTTTATTTCGGCCAGAAAAGAATATATTGCAAGTCAATTTTTAAAACTGAACAATAAGCAAAAAGAAGCAGTGCTCTCAACGGAAGGACCGCTTTTGTTGCTGGCTGGCGCAGGCAGTGGAAAGACCACGGTACTAATCAATCGAATTGCAAACCTGCTGCGTTTTGGCCGGGGTAGTGACTGTTTTGAGGTACCGGATACGGTTACGCAGGAGGATGTTCTTTTCCTGGAAAATCTTCCGGATCCTTTGACTGACCATGACAGAAATCGCGCCGATTATTTATGCGCTGTTGAGCCTCCGGCACCTTGGGGCGTGCTGGCAATTACCTTTACCAACAAAGCAGCCAACGAGCTGAAAGACCGTTTGATTGCAATGCTTGGCGAGGAGGCGCAGGATGTTTGGGCAATGACGTTCCATTCTGCTTGCTGCCGTATTTTGCGCAGGGACATTGAACGCCTTGGTTTTACTCGCAGCTTTACAATTTACGATACAGCCGATTCAGAGCGCTTGATGAAGGGCATAATTAATGACCTTGGTTTGGATGATAAAACATTGCCAGCCAAATATGTTCTGCAAGTGATCAGCCGTCAAAAGGACAACATGGTCACGCCGGAGCAAATGGTTTCCAATATGGAAGACGGAAACGATTTCCGCATGCGTCATATCGCCCGTGCCTATAAGATTTATCAGACAAAATTGCAAGAGAACAATGCGCTTGATTTTGATGATATCATCTTTAAAACAGTACAGCTGCTTCAGGAGCATGAGGATGTCCGTACCTACTATCAGAGAAAATTCCGATATGTTTTGGTAGACGAGTATCAGGACACAAACCACATGCAGTACTTGCTTACTTCACTGCTTGCCGGTGGGTATGAGAATATTTGTGTCGTGGGCGATGATGACCAAAGTATTTATCGTTTCCGTGGCGCGACGATTGAGAACATCCTGAGCTTTGAAAGCCAGTATCGTGGCTCCCGCACAATTCGTCTGGAACAGAATTACCGTTCTACCAGTGCAATTTTAAATGCGGCGAATGCCGTTATTGCCCATAACCTGGGCAGAAAAGGTAAAAGGCTTTGGACAGCGAATGGCGAAGGTGACCTGATTACCCTTTATGAAGCATCCGATGAAGGCGCAGAGGCAAATTTTGTTGCCGGTCAGATTCTGGGCAGCTCAAAGGGAAAACATTTCAATGAAAATGCCATTCTCTACCGCACAAATGCCCAATCAAACGCATTGGAATTTGCCATGAAACGCAACGGCATTCCATATCGTGTGATTGGCGGTATGCGCTTTTTTGATCGGGCGGAAGTAAAAGACATGCTGTCATACATGTGTGTTGTTAACAATCGCGCTGACGATTTACGCCTGTTGCGGATTATTAACAATCCACCCCGCGGTATTGGCGGAAAGACACTGGAAACAGCGCAAAGATTGGCTACTGCGGAAGGAAAGGGTTTATATACTGTTGTTTCAGATCCCCATTCTTATGCGCCAATGGAAAAATCTGCCGGGAAACTGAAGCAGTTTTCTGATATGATTGAAAATCTGGCAAATCTTCTGGATGAGGGCATGGGCCTGCCTGAATTTTATGAAGAGCTGATGCACCGCACCGGATATACTGAAATGCTTCAAAGCAAGCCAACTGAAGAAAACAAGACACGGCTGGAAAATATTCGTGAATTGAAATCCAGCATCAATGCATATGTTGACAACGCTGAAAACCCGACGCTGGCCGGCTTTCTTGAAGAAATTGCCCTTTATACCGATCTGGAAACTTATTCAGAAGGGGAAGAGGCAGTGGTTATGATGACTATGCACTCTGCAAAGGGCCTGGAATTTAACAATGTGTTCCTCGTAGGCTTTGAAGAAGGTTTGTTCCCCGGTATGCGCGCTATTGGCGATGTGGAAGAAATGGAAGAAGAACGAAGACTATGTTATGTTGCCATCACCCGGGCAAAGAAAAATCTTTATATTTCCCACGCAAAACAGAGAATGCTGTACGGCAAAACAAGCGCATCCCTGCCTTCCAGATTTTTGCGGGAAATCCCGGAGAAACTGATCCTGCGAAAGGGTGGTTACCACACCAGAAGTGTATCTGCGACAGGTGCTGTTTATCGACCAAATCCCGGCTTGCAACGCCCCAAAAGTACTGTATCTGCATTTAGCGCTACGGTGTCCGGCACGCCTGTTCTAGAAGTACAAAAAGGCGATATGGTTCAACATACCGCTTTCGGGAAAGGGATGGTGCTTTCCGTTATGAAAATGGGTGGTGATGCCTTACTGGAGATTGCCTTTGATCAGGTGGGCACAAAGAAACTCATGGCAAAGACTGCCTCTGCCCATATGCGTCGGTTGTAATTTATATTCTGAATTTGCATAGGATTCCCCAAGGGGGGATTCTGTGCAGCGTAGATTCAACCGACTGATTTGTTGGATAATTATTCTATCGATACTTGCAATTGTTGGATTTGCTTTCTTTCGGCATAAATACCGATCAGTGATCAACGGTCTTGCGGAAACGCAGGTTCGTAATGCCACCTCCGATCTGATAAATGACGCCATTGACAAGCAAATTGAAAATGCCAACATTCAATATGACCGCATTGTTTATTTTGAGAAGGATTTAAACGGACGTATCACCGCTCTGAAAACAAATATGAGCGAAGTAAACCGCTTGAAAACGGACATATTGAATATTATTAACGATGAGATTCTGGCGCTTGATACATCAGACCTTGGAATACCCATTGGCAGCTTGATTTTGCCGGAATTTCTTTCAGGAAAGGGCCCGAATATACCAGTAAATATTCTGTCAATCCGCAATTCCGACGCATCTTTTTCAAGTGATTTTTCAGAGGCTGGAATTAACCAAACGCTACAGCAGCTGAACATGGAAGTCAGTGTGGATGTTGCAGTGCTGGTTCTGGGACAAACAAATTATTTCACCGTCTCAAGTCAAGTGGTCGTAGCTGAAACGATCATTGTTGGCCAAGTTCCTGATACTTTTTTACAAACCGGAGGGAATTATGCAGGCAAAAGAGAGAATAGCAGCATTAACGGAAATTCTGAATGAGGCAAATTATAATTATTATGTGCTGGATAATCCTACTATGCCGGATTTCGAGTACGATTATTTACTGCGGGAGCTGGAAAATCTGGAACGGGATTACCCGGAGTTTGCATCGGTAGACTCGCCAACTCAACGCGTTGGGGGCGAAGCCTTAACCAAATTTGAGAAGTTTACCCATACAGTTCCACTGATGAGTTTGCAGGACGTCTTCTCACTGGAGGAACTGGAAGAATTTCTTAATAAAGTGATTGCAAATTACCCCAATGCAGACTTCACAGTTGAGCCAAAGATAGACGGCTTGTCCGTTGCGCTGGAATATGAAAACGGCAAATTTGTCCGGGGCGCGACGCGGGGCGACGGCGTGATTGGAGAAGATGTTACAGAGAATCTTAAAACCATTCGTTCTATTCCCATGACCATTCCCAATGCGCCACCCAAATTGATTGTTCGGGGAGAGGTCTATATTCCCAAGAAAAATTTCGAGAAGTTGAACGCGCGGCAGGAGGAAGAAGGGAAGCCATTATTTGCAAACCCCAGAAATGCCGCTGCTGGCTCTCTGCGTCAGCTTGATCCAAAGATTGCTGCAAAACGAGGGTTAGACATTCTGATTTTCAACGTCCAGCTGGCTGAAGGCATAGCCTTTTCCAACCACGTTGAATCACTGGAATATTTGCGACAACGTTATTTCAAGGTTATTAACTGGGCAAACCTGTCCTCAGTGGATGCAGTCAAAGAACAGGTGCTGGCCATAAACGAAAATCGCGGGCAGTTGGACTGCGATATTGATGGCGCAGTGATCAAAGTAAACGATCTTGCTATGCGGGAAAAGCTTGGTGCAACAGCAAAGTTCCCCAAATGGGCAGTTGCGTATAAGTATCCTCCTGAAATCAAACCAACCGTTGTAAAAGATATTGTTGTTCAGGTAGGTCGTACGGGAGTTCTAACGCCGAAGGCAGTAGTTTCTCCGGTACGGTTGGCAGGTACTACTGTTACCAATGCGACCTTACACAACCAGGATTTCATCACAGAAAGAGATATCCGCATTGGTGATACCGTCCGCATACGTAAAGCCGGTGAAATTATTCCGGAGATCCTGGATGTAGATTTTAAGAAACGTCCTGCCGGAACTGTACCGTATCTGCTTCCTTCTGTCTGTCCGGTATGTGGCGCGCCGACGGAAAAGGATTTGGATGGCGCATTTTTGCGTTGTACCGGAGCAGAATGTCCTGCCCAGCTTTCTCGCAATATTGCGCATTTCGTTAGTAGGGATGCCATGGACATTGACGGACTTGGCACTGCAATAGTTAACAGCTTGATTGAAAATGACTTTATCCAATCTCCGGCAGATATTTATTATCTGACGTTTGAACAAATGAAGAGTCTTTGGCAAAAAGGTGATACGGCCGCAAAGAAACTGCTTTCTGCCATTGAAAACAGCAAGCAGCAGGATCTTAGTCGTCTGATTTACGCACTTGGCATTCGTCAGGTGGGCACGAAGACCGGTAAGGTGCTTGCCAATGAATTTGGATCATTGGATGCGTTGATGGCTGCCAGTATCGAACAGCTGGAGCAAGTTCCGGATGTGGGTAAGATTACTGCAATCTCGATCCATCAGTGGTTTTTACAACCCCAGTCTCAAAATTTGGTTGAAAAGCTGCGAAATGCCGGCGTAAATTTTGAGAGTACGCGCATAATTGCCGATGCCAGATTCTCCGGCAAAACTTTTGTTTTGACCGGTGCGCTCAATAAATTTACCCGTGACGAAGCTACCGAGAAGATCGAATTGTTTGGCGGCAAGGTTTCCGGATCTGTATCCAGGAAAACCAGTTTTGTTGTTGTAGGAGAAAATGCCGGCTCCAAAGAACGCAAGGCGCTGGAGTTGGGGATTCCCATCTTGTCGGAAGACGATTTCCTGGAAATGATTAATTGAACAAAAATCGCCCTTGGAATTACCAAGGGCGATTTTTATAATTTGTTTGATTATAGGATTTTGGCAGCTTCCAAATATTTTATAAACTTATCCTTTGGAATATCTGAAATCAGATATCGTTTTTTATCCACCGGAATGATGATCTGGGATTCTTTTATTTCAACAGAAACTTCATCGCCTCCAATGTCATCGACATATTGAATGTTTTCTTTATTAATGGCTAGTGACAAATGACAGCTGCCCTGATTATCCCAGCAAGCTGCATACGTTTTGCCATTTCGCTGAAAAAGAAATACTGTAATTCTGGTATTGCCATTTACTGCAGTTTTAATGTGCACCCATTCTGCAAGCTCGTATTTACCTTCTTCATTAATCAAAAGCGTGTGTTCCTTATGGGTTTGCCTCAATCTGCTTTTAATTTCCGGTGTAATAAAGCCGCATGTTCTTGCATCTTCCCAACGACGCAGGGTTTCCAGAATATCATCAATCCGGGCAAGACCGTTAAAATTATCCAGATTTCCAATGATAGAACCGGGACAATCCCAGGCGGCAGCAAGGGCAGTACCATACTCAATAATATCCGGACGCTGACCCTCGGCGGGCTTCCACCAGCCAAAGTTAATGCGGGTAAAATCATTGGCCATCCGTGCAGCCTCCTGGAAAGGATGCACTGCGATCATTTGCTTGAAATTCTCCGGTTTCCAGACGTCAAAGGCGTTTCCACCATTTAACATATGCCAGGAAAAGTGGGATTTTGCCGCGCCTTCACAAAAGATTGGCTTTTTCGCCAGCTTGTCGTAAACGCGCCATTGGGCCAATCCTACATTAACATCAAAAGGCGGACTGACACCTTCCGAACCATCGAAATAGAGTAATTCGAAGCCTGCGTTATACAGCTTGGTGATTTCTTCCGCAACCTCATCTTGCAATGTTGTGTTTTGGTCAATATAGGCGCTGTTTCCACCAAATTCTGTTACATCCAAAATGCCCCCAATTGTGCCTGTTTCGTGAGAACGCACAAAGGTATCATTATATCCTCGCTTACAACCGGTAAAAGCATAAGGACGTTGCGTAGTAAAGGATGTATACTGGATCAGTTCGCCCATAAATTTCAGTATGCGCATTTTTTCAAGCCTGGGACAATTGTCCGGATTCTCCTCCACAAAGATGGTGGTATCATCCGGGGAAAGGGGCTTTGCAAGGGTGAAGTGTCGGGTTAGGTTCAACCGGTGATCAGCAACAGGAGTAAGATATGGGGTTTTCATGCCAATATGAGAATGAAGGATATGTAGTCCGGGGATTAAACCGGCAGCCTTGATTTTATTGAGCATACAAATTAAATCTTCTTCACCGTTTTTGTATTCATCACGATATATATGATAGATTCCGGTATTGCTATAGCGACCGGCATCATACAAAATAGCGCTATAATAGATCAAAATATATTTCAGGCCAGCCTTTTTCGCATATCGTATATGCTCGTCTACGTTGTCTGGATTGATTGTAGAAACCCAATAATAGGAACGGTTCAGTTCTTTAGATTTTCTGTTTGTAGCGCCAAGAGGTAAATTCTTGTCTATCTCTAACTCTTTAATTGCGCAAAGCAGCTGTTCCGGCTCGGAAACGATTAATGCAACACCGGCATTTTTTAGCTTTACTTCACTTAATGATTGACCGAAAAGGATTTGATGATTGGTTCTTTTTTCCGCGCCAACTGTGGAATAGGGGCTGGCAGAAAGCACATTTATTGCTACATGCGCATCCCACATTACATTGAGCCAGTTTCCAAAGTTTTCCTTATTCGAAACAGGCAACTGTACCAGGCGGAATTGTAGCACAGGTGGGTCAATAGGCGCAACACCAATGCCAAACGAATCCGGTTTGACAATAAAATCTACCAATGAAAATATCATATACCGATTGGTAATTTCCACATTCACAACAGCTTCAAAATAGAGTTTGTCGAAGCCAACGATCAGCATTCCATTTTCCATGCGGACATGATTGGCAGGAAAGACCGTTTTTACGGTAGGTTGAGAAAGCTTGATTTCATTATGATATGGACGGTTCTCCGTCAAACAGAAGAAGGGAAGCTTTTCCTCGATAAGACATTCCATATTATTTGATTTTAAAATAAGGCTTTGGGCAGTTCCGTCTGATAGTAATGTCAGACGGAATTTTTCGTTTTCAAGAATGATGGATTCCTTGTTTAACATATTGTTCACCCTTTTACAAACTGTGTGTTTTCAGTATAGGCACTTATATTTTCATTGTCAAGCGGTTCGTTGATATATACAACACGCCGGAAAGCGGCTTGCTATCCGGCGTGTTTATCAAAGAGAATAATCTTCCTGATCGTATTTAGAAAAGTCTGATGCCTTCGGCTTTGGTGGAATACGCTTACAAGGATCGTACGTAAACTTGCGGCAGAATTTATTGATTGGCATGACACCGCGCTTCATGCAAAGAACTTCCTCATCATTAAGCTTCGCTGCGTTGATACAGTAGCTGCAGGAACGTGGCATTTTTTTTCGAAACAGCATAACGAAACCTCGTTTTCTACGTTTTTCTCATTATACAATATTCAGCATGGAATTGCTACTACTTTTTTTGTGCGGTACAAGGCAATTAAAATTGACACAGCAAAAACCAACAAAACCAAAGGAATGGAAATGTGCAGTTTAAATATTTCAGATCTGGGAAATAGTGCATATTGTGTAATCACTGCGAAAAGAAAACTGAATATTCCCTGTAAAAGTTTTCCCGGGAAATACATACCGGTCCCGAGTTTTTTAGTTACGGATACTGTCTGCATTGCAACACACAATCCACCAATACTAAGTAAGACCGCACAAAGCACAAAGCGTTGACCCTCTGCCGGAATTGAGCTTATGAACGCACACCCATTTGTAAGCTCCAAAAAACCAACAATCATAGTCTGCACGCTGGAAGGGAATAGCCATAAAAACCAGCTTTGCAAGAAAGATATCAACACGCGAAAGATAATTACCCATCCACACACGTAGCCTATAGTTTTGATACTGTGTTCCACAGCCAACGATAGCGAAACAGTTGAATTGTGCGTAATTATGCATGTACTATTCTTTCTTCGTGGCAGAATGCATCCAACAACGATTGCTGACAATATATGGATACCCCACAATGCCCATAGCGTTTTTTGTGATGAAAACAAGCTGCTTGCCATGCCAAAAATAAATGCAGGGCCTGCATTGCTGCAAAAACCGAGCATTCTTTGTGCATCTTTTCGACTCAAGTTGCCACCGGAATATGCATTTTCAATGCATTGTGCGCCAACCGGATAGCCACCTAAAAAACCTAGAATAAAAATTGATTCTGCGCCGCGGGGGATATTGCACAATCTGCATAAGGAAGAGAAAATTGGAATCTGTGTTCCAATAAAAATTTTATTGATGAGATACGAGAAAATAAAGAAAGGGAACAAAGAGGGAATTACCGTCCGTAAGGATAATTCAAGACCATCTTTCGCACCGGAAAGGGCTGTTTTACTGTCTATTATCAGTACAAACAGGCAAATCAATGCCCCTGTGCCTGTCCACATTTTTGACTGAAATTTCAAAACAAATCACCTCACGAGAATCTATGCGCTATGGGGAAAAAACATCACATACTCTTCATAGAATACTCAAAAGGAGGGGGTAGCATGAAAGAACGTGGAAGTTTTCTGGATAAAGTTGCTTTACATGTCCAGTTACCTGGGGAGTCAATACCTGGGATGCCGTTAGTGGAAATTTATGGTTACCAACGCATACTGGTGGAAAATCATAAAGGCGTAATAATGTATGGCTGCAATGAAATACGTATCAAGGTATCATACGGTCAATTAAGCATATGCGGATCTGGATTGGAACTGGTACGAATGACAAAACAGCAGCTGGTTATTACCGGAAAAATTGATTGTGTTTCTCTTTGCCGGGGGTGAGTAAATGGTATATTGGAATTCGTTAACCGGAATGTATCTTGTTGAGATCACCAGCGCGTCTGTATCTGATACACTGACTGCAATCAATGCAGCCGGTATTTTATTGAACGACGTTTGCTACATGGATGAATTAACAGTTCAATGCACAATCCGCAGATCCGACTATTTATTTCTTAAAAAATTGACGGACAGGCGGGGTGAAGTGGTAAAAATTATTAAAAAGGAAGGTCTTTTCTGGAGAATACTGGCATTAAAACGAAGACCGGTTTTACTTATCGGTTTTACATTGATTTTTGTACTGGTGCTCTATTTGCCAACACGTGTGCTGTTTGTCCGGGTAGAAGGGAACGTAACTGTCCCAACTAAACTAATTATGGAAAGAGCGAGGACTTGCGGAATTGACTTTGGCGCATCCAGACGAATGGTCAGAAGCGAAAAAATGAAGAATGCACTTCTTTCTGCTGTGCCGGAATTACAGTGGGCAGGGGTCAACACCTATGGATGCGTTGCGGTAATTTCTGTTCGGGAAAAAACTACAATTAAACAAGAAGATAAAGGCCAACATATTGCCAGCATTATTGCAAAGAAAGACGGAATAATTTCAAAAATGACAGTAACAAAAGGAAATCCTCTCTGCCGTGTAGGTCAAGCAGTAACGGAGGGGCAGGTACTGATATCCGCATACACAGATTGCGGTCTGACAGTAAAAGCGGAAGCGGCAGATGCAGAGGTATTTGCCTTAACGCGGAACAATTTGGAAGTTGTTACGCCTGCCATATACAAAAAAACGGTTCAAACAAAGGATGTTAAAAGAAGATATGTCCTTCAAATTGGAAAAAAACTAATAAATTTTTCGAAAGATAGTGGAATTTCAGATGCTACTTGTGTTAAAATGTATAAAACAAGTTTTTTGTTGCTGCCCGGTGGATTTCAACTACCGATTGCGCTGATAACGCAGGAGCAGATTTCCCGCACGTTTGAATCCTATGAAATTGTGGCGGAAGAAGGTTATACGTTGGTAAGGAATTACACCGACGCATACTTAAACCGGCAAATGCTTGCCGGCAAAATACTACAGTCTGATTTTACATTTGAGCAGGAGAATGACACATTTACAGGCATTGGAAACTTCTCTTGCATTGAAATGATTGGACAAGCACGCATTGAGGAGAATTTTGACAATAATGGAAAAAGAGATTGAAAGAATTGTAAATGCCGAACGTGTTGAGGACCTGATTTCTGTGTTCGGGTCGTTCGACGAAAATATAAGACGCATTGAGCAGACGCTTGGTGTTTCGATTATCAATCGTGGTAACGATCTGAAGATAACCGGGAGTGCCGAACAGGTAGAAAATGCTGTTCGCACATTGGAGGGATTGCTTTCGCTTGCTTCCAAGGGGGAGGTCATCGATGAGCAGCGCGTTCGTTATTTGATTACCCTTGCCAAAGAAGGAAACGATTCCCATATTGCAAAAATGGTAAAGGATGTCGTGTGTATTACCGCAAAGGGTAAACCCATAAAGGCGAAGACAGTCGGTCAGCAGAACTATATCAAAGCCATTGAAAAAAATACAGTTACCTTAGGTGTTGGGCCTGCCGGCACCGGCAAGACATATCTGGCCGTCGCCGCTGCTGTCGCCGCTTTTCGGGAACGTACCGTCAATCGCATTATCCTCACCCGACCGGCGGTGGAGGCAGGGGAACGACTTGGTTTTCTTCCGGGCGATCTGCAAAATAAGGTAGATCCATATCTTCGGCCGCTTTACGATGCGCTATATGACATGCTGGGTGCTGAAACATTCCAAAAGTACCAGGAGCGCGGTTCTATTGAGGTAGCGCCTCTTGCCTATATGCGTGGCAGAACACTTGATGACAGTTTTATTATTTTGGATGAAGCACAGAACACCACAAAAGAACAAATGAAAATGTTTTTGACACGTCTCGGATTTGGTTCAAAGGTCGTTATCACAGGCGACGTTACCCAGATTGACCTGCCCGGTGACAAGATTTCTGGTTTAAAGGATGCCATGCGTGTACTGGAAGGAATCAATGACATTGGTATTTGCAGGCTTACTTCTGCTGATGTTGTTCGTCATGCCCTTGTGCAGGAAATCATCAACGCATACGAGCGTTTTGATAAAAAACAGGAGTCCGGAAAATCATCCTCACAAATCACTGGAAAGCAACAAAGGAAGAGATAACAATGAATAACACAAAAGTTCATATTACCTTTGATTCTGTTGGCTTCGGGAAATATTTTGTAGAGCCGATAATTAAAAGGTGCATTATTGCAACATTGGAGCAGGAGAGAATTTGCGCGGATTGTGAAATCAACGTGCTGGTTACCAATGACCGGGGTATCCGGTCTATTAATCTTGCGAGCCGTAATATTGATAAAGCTACTGATGTGTTGAGCTTTCCCATGTTTCGGCTGACTCCCGGAACGCCGCCTGCCGACTGGTCGGAATATGAAGATCCGGAAACACAGCTGTGCCCCCTGGGGGATATGGCGTTATCATTGGAGCGTGCCAGGATGCAGGCCAAGGAATTTGGGCATAGTTTGCGCAGGGAAGTCGGTTATTTAACAATCCACTCCATGTTGCACCTTCTTGGATATGACCATTTGGATGAAGGCCCGCAAAAGGCGCAAATGCGTAAGAGAGAAGAACAAATTGCTTCCACTATTTACGGCATGAAAAGGTAGTTTTTCATTACAAAGGAGAAGATCAATGACTACAAAAACCGCAATGATTACGATTGCCGGCAGACCGAACGTTGGCAAATCCACATTGACCAATTATTTGGTGGGGGAGAAGATTGCAATTGTCTCTAACAAACCCCAGACCACACGTAACCGCATTTGCGGCATTGTCACAACTAAAGACACCCAATTTGTTTTTGTGGACACTCCAGGTTTCCACAAGCCTAGAACTAAACTTGGAGACTACATGGTCAACGTAACCAAGAACTCCATTGCTGATGTGGATCTGACGATTCTGGTTGTAGAGCCCATCGCATCTATTGGCCTCCAGGAACAGGGGCTGATTGAACAGCTCAATGCCAGAAAATGCCCCGCAATTTTAGCTATCAACAAAATTGATACAGTTGAAAAGGACATACTTTTACAAGTGATTGCTGCCTACAGTCAGGCTGCGTCCTTTGCCGCAATCATTCCCATTTCAGCAAAAACCGGAGATGGTGTTGACCTGCTTTTGCAAGAGTGCAAAAAGTATGCAATCGAAAGCCCGTTTCTATTCCCGGAGGATACCACTACCGATCAGCCGGAACGTCAAGTCATGGCAGAAATTATCCGCGAGAAGATTTTGTGGTGTCTGGACAGAGAAATTCCTCATGGTACAGCTGTGGAAATTACAAAGTTTTCCGAGCGGGAAAACGGTATTATTGATATTGACGCAACAATTTACTGTGAAAAAGCAAGTCATAAGGGCATAATCATCGGTAAGCACGGTGATATGCTGAAAAAAATATCCACTATGGCCCGTACCGATTGTGAAAAATTTATGGGTACGCGGGTATATCTGACAACCTGGGTCAAGTATAAGGATAACTGGCGCGATAACGATTTCCTGGTTCGAAATTTCGGTTACAGAGAATAATTACCATGACTACATCTCCAGTAAACTGCAAATGCTATTTCCGGAGGGATGGAAATGGATTCTCAAGCTTTTTGGCAGGTATTTCTGGATACAGGTGCGCCTGAAATGTTCATGCTATATAACAAAATGCGAAAGATGGAGGATAGTCATGTATCTGACGATACGAGGCTTGGTTCTGCGGGTAACACCTTACAATGATACAGATGCACTTTTGACTGTCTTATCCCAGAATCACGGAAAATTAACCGTTAAGGCAAGGCAACTGCGGAGAAAAAACTGTCCCCTTGCTGCACCATGCCAACTGCTTGCCTATAGTGAGTTTGTTTTGTTTGAATATCGCGGTCTGTATACAATCAACGAAGCCAGCAGTATTGAGCTGTTTCATCCGTTGAGAAAAGACCTGCAAAAGCTGTCATTGGGTACATATTTTGCGCAAGTAGCTGATGTAATCTGTCTGGAGGACGCGCCGAATCCCGAACTGCTTTCTCTTGTTTTGAATTGCTTGTATGCGCTTTCAAAATTGGATGTACCGGAATTGCAGGCGAAGGCAGTATTTGAAATGCGCGGTGCCTGTCTGGCGGGCTATACACCGGTTTTATCCGGTTGCAGTCATTGCGGTAGCAATAATCCGGATCGTTTCGATTTATCAGAGGGTCTTCTGGAATGCGCCGGCTGCAGAGAATATGCGTCCGAAGGTATTCGCATGCCTATATCTGCAGGGGTTTTGGAAGCAATGCGCTATATTTGTTCTTGCGAGAGTAAAAAGCTATTTGCTTTTCAGTTAGGTAAGTCTGCGCTTAAAATGCTTTCACAGGTTTCTGAAAGCTATCTTACCACCCAATTGGAACGGGGTTTTTCAACGCTGGATTTTTACAAATCCTTATTTATATCATCACAAATGTGATTGGGAGAAATCAATGTCTGATTTATACGAAAAGTCAATTCAACGATTGGAGCTTTCCATGGTTCTGTCCATGCTTTCGGAGTGTGCCGGCAGTACGGAAGGGAAGGCAGCGTGTTTGCAATTAAAGCCGGTTTCTGACCTTGATGCTGTATGTAAGCTATTGAACGAAACAACTGCTGCATCTGATTTGTCAACGAAAAAGGGTTATCCGGCATTTTCCGGCATTACGGATGTTTCGGCATCCTTGGAACGTGCAGAAATGGGCGGTATTTTGCAGCCCAAGGAAATACTCCGTGTGGGGGGGATTCTGCGCTGCGCAAGATCTGTAAAGGCCTATACGGAAGCCAATGAAGAAACCACGGTGCTAACACCGCTGTTTCAGTCGCTTACAACCAATAAGTTCCTGGAGGAACGGATCTTTAGCGCAATCATCTCTGAAGAAGAAATTGCCGATTCAGCCAGTTCCGAATTGGCTGATATTCGCCGTCATATGCGTGCCCAGAGTTCAAAAATTCGGGAGAGCTTGCAAAAGATTATTTCTTCACCGTCCTATTCCAAATACCTCCAGGAGCCTATTATCACCATTCGTCAAGGACGGTATGTAGTTCCTGTTAAAAGCGAATGTAAAAATGATATTCCCGGACTCGTACATGATGTTTCCGCTACCGGTTCTACATTTTTTATTGAACCAATATCTGCAGTAAGCGCAAATAATGCTCTGCGGGAGCTGGAATTGCAGGAAACAAAGGAAATTGAAAAAATACTTTCTCAATTTTCTGCCGATATCGCTGCCCATAGGGAAGTTATTCTCGAAAATATGCAAACACTTATTCAACTGGATGTAATTTTTGCAAAGGCGCGACTTGGCTATAAAATGAATGCCTTGGCGCCTGATATGAATGATGCAGGAAAGATAGAACTGCGCAATGCCCGGCATCCGTTGATTGATCCAAAAACGGTTGTTCCTACTTCCGTCAGATTGGGCGCAGATTTTGATTCTATGATCATAACCGGCCCGAATACCGGCGGCAAAACTGTCACGTTAAAAACCATTGGCTTGTTGACACTTATGGCTGAATGCGGTCTGCACATTCCTGCCGGAGACGGAAGCTGTCTTTCTACATTCGACTACATTTTGGCAGATATTGGTGACGAGCAATCGATTGCCCAGAGCTTATCTACCTTTTCCGGTCACATGCGGACGATTGTAGAGATTGTTAAGCAATGTGACAGCAGAACACTGGTTCTGTTTGATGAACTTGGCGCAGGTACAGACCCTGCCGAGGGAGCTGCTTTGGCAATTGCACTCATAGAGTTTTGCCGAAAAATGGGAAGTAACGTTGTTGCAACGACTCATTATGCGGAGCTTAAGCTCTATGCAATGCGTACGCAAGGTGTAGTTAATGCATCCTGTGAGTTCAACGTGGATACCCTGCAGCCTACGTATAAGCTTTTAATTGGCATCCCGGGTAGATCCAATGCTTTTGCTATTTCCCGTAAACTTGGTCTGTCAGAGGAAATAATAAAAGAGGCTACTGACCTTGTTGGGCAAAACGACCGGAATTTTGAGGATGTTTTAACCCAGCTGGAGCAACAACGCCAGCAAATGGAGTCTGCGCGAATTGAAGCGGAAAAGCTGCGAATTGAGACCGATAGAATTAAACAGCAAAGTGAGCAATACAGTATACAGCTTGCGCAGGAGCGTGAAAAAGCGCTTTCCCAAGCAAGACTGGAGGCACAGAGTATTATCGAGGACGCAAGACGAACTGCCAATGCCGCGAGCGAGGAAATTAAGGCGCTTAAAAAGCAACTGTCCGAAAACACAGATTTGCAAAATATCAATATGCGCCAGACACAACTGCGTCGCTCTCTGAACGAGGCGGAGGAGCGAATCCATGCCGGCGAAAAAGTAATTCAAAGGCCCAAGCCAACTCGGGAAATTCGCGCCGGCGACATCGTGGAGCTTCTGAAACTGGGAACAAAGGCCAATGTTATTGGCATCAATAAAGATGGCACATTGCATCTGCAAGCAGGCGTGTTGAAGCTGAATGCAAAATTGGATGATGTATATCTGCTTGAGCAGGAAAATGCCTATAAGCCAAAAGTGCGTCCGTCCCATTCCGGACGTGAAATGAAGGCAGCACCTACTGCTTCAGAAGTAGATCTGCGGGGAATGGACAGCATTGAAGCAATTTGTGTACTTGAGCGGTATTTGGATGAAGCAATGCGCTCCAATATTCCTTCTGTACGAATTATTCACGGCAAGGGCACCGGTGTGCTGCGTAATGCTGTCCAGCAATCCCTGCGAATGAATAAATTTATTAAATCATTCCGTCTTGGTGTTTACGGCGAAGGAGAAGATGGCGTTACCATTGCTGAATTTCTCTGACAGTTGTTTTTTTGTTTTGTAAAAGTTGGTAAATTGAATGCATTTTCCCTTAATATACTGACAAATTGCCGAAAATGTGTTGACTTTTTTGAAAGATTTGTTATCATATATAGGAATGCTATGGTCGTGCCCAGTGGCACATTAAGGAGATGTTTTTAATGTTCTGTAAAGAGACTGTTGTCCGTTGTGAGGCGGGTCTGCATAATCGGCAAGCCACTTATTTTGTCCAAAAAGCAAATGAGTTTTCTTGCAACATCTGGCTGGAATCCGGCAATCGCAAAATGAATGCTAAAAGTCTGTTGGGTATTATGTCCTTTGGCTTGGTGACCGGTGCGGAAATTAAATTGTTTGCCGAGGGTCCCGATGCGGAAGAAGCTGTAAATGCACTGGATGAGCTCCTGCAACAAGCTGCTTATTGATATTTAATCTGTTTCGCCTCAGTGTCAGATTTTTCTGCATTGAGGCGTTTTTTAAGGAGTAAAACATGGTCTTTGAGGAACTGAAACAAAAGGCTTTGTCGCTACCTCTTTTGCCAGGTGTCTACCTGATGAAAGACAAGGACGATGTTGTCATTTATGTTGGAAAAGCAAAGAAACTGAAAAACCGTGTCAGTCAATACTTCCAGGACACTGCAACACATAGCCTGAAGACACGTACTATGGTGAGTAAAATTGATCATTTTGACGTGATTGTTGCTGCTTCGGAATTTGAAGCTTTGGTTTTGGAATGTTCCCTAATTAAACGTCATTTGCCGAGGTATAATATTTTGCTCAAAGATGGGAAAGGTTTTCCTTACTTGCGGCTGAATATGAAGGATGCATATCCTACACTTACAATGGTAAACAAGCTTGCAGAGGATGGTGCGACCTACTATGGTCCTTTTGGCAGCAGAAGTGTTACAAATGAGATCCTGCAGTCCATACGACTTGCGTTGAAATTACCAAGTTGCAGTAAAAAATTTCCCAGAGATATTGGAAAAAACAGACCCTGTCTAAACTATCACATGGGGCAGTGCGAAGGTTGGTGTCAGGACACCGTGTCCGCGAATGACTACCGCAGCACAATAGAGCAGGTCCGACAGGTTTTATCAGGAAATTATAAATCAGTTACGGACGCAATTCGCAAAGAAATGCTGGATGCTTCCCAAAGTCTGAATTTTGAGCTCGCAGCCAGTTTGAGAGATCGCTTGCTCGCCGTAGAGTCACTTGCAAAAAAGCAGTTAGTAACAGCCGGTGGCGCAGCAGATACTGATGTAATCGGTTATGCGCAAACGGAAACGAAGGCTTGCTTTACAGTGTTACATTTCACAAATGGCAACCTTATCGATAAGGAATTTGAAGTATTTCCTGTTCCTGATTACCGAGAGATTGCAGTATCTGCGCTGATGAAGCAGTACTATCTGAACAGAGGACTTGTGCCCAAAATTGTGCTGCTGCCGTTTCAGATAGACGATAGCGCATTATTTGCCCAGTTATTGCAGCAGCAATATGGAAAAAACGTAAATATTAAAGTTCCGCAGCGTGGCGATAACCTTTCTCTGGTTGCTTTGGCAAATAAAAACGCCCAGGAAGAAGCCACCCGTTTAACGGAACGGGACGCGCGAACAATAGCGGCAGTGGAAAAACTGGAAAGTATGCTTGGCATAGCGTCGATTAAGCGGATGGAAGCGTTTGATATTTCAAATTTATCCGGTACGGATATTGTCGCGAGTATGGTGGTTTTTCAGGATGGAAAGCCAAAACGGAGCGCTTACAAGCGCTTTCAGCTAAAAGGACTATCTGATCAGGATGATTATGCATCAATGGCACAAGTGCTTGAACGCCGCTTTAAACGGTTTTTGGATGGAGATATAAGTTTTCATCCGGCACCGGACATATTACTGATAGACGGAGGTATCAATCATGCAAAAATCGCTGTTGATGTCCTGCATGAATTGGATTTGGAAATTCCTGTATTTGGCATGGTGAAAGATAGTCGTCACCGAACAAGAGCGTTGGTCACTTCAGTGGGTGAGGAAATCCAAATCGATTATTTGCCAAATGTATTTTCCTTGATTGGCAACATTCAGGAAGAAACCCATAGATTTGCTATTTCCTATCATAGAAAGCTCCGTAGCAAACGACTGAAATATTCAGAACTTGACAGTATATCCGGTATTGGGCCTAAAAGAAAACAAGATCTGTTAAAAACTTTTAAGTCATTATCAGCAATTCGCGATGCATCATTACCGGAACTGGAACGTCATCTTCCAAAGAATGCGGCATTTGCTGTATATAAACATTTTCATTCCAATAACGAAGGGTAGGGGATTGGATGCGGGTTATTTCCGGAAAAGCACGTGGAATTGTCTTAAAAACGCCAAATGGAATGCTGACAAGACCCACTGCTGATCGAGTTAAAGAGGCAATGTTCAGTATAATCCAATTCAATTTACCGGGGGCAAGAGTATTGGATTTATTTGGTGGAACAGGGCAGCTGGGCATTGAAGCGATGAGCCGCGGGGCTTCCTTTGTTCAGTTTGTTGATGCAAGAGAAGATTCTTGTCGTTTGATACGTGAGAATCTGAAACGTACTGCCTTTGAAGACTGTTCCAATGTTTTGCGGTGCGATTATATGGATTTTTTAAAAAGAACAAAAGAAAAATACAACATTATACTATTAGATCCACCGTATATTGAAGTTTTTTTAGAAAATGCGTTAAAAATGATAACAGAAATTGACATTTTGCAATCTGGTGGTATAATAATTACAGAGCGGCCTGTGGACAAGGAATTATCTATGGAATTTCCCGGGTACAATCGCTCAAAGGATTATAAATACGGAAAGACTATACTCACGCTTTACCGCAAGCTGTGAGTATTGGGAAGGGATAGTATGAAGATTGCTATTTATCCCGGAAGTTTTGACCCCATTACCAGCGGACACCTGAATATTATTCAGCGCGCTGCAAACATTTTTGATAAATTAATTGTTTGTGTTATGGTCAATTCTGGCAAAGAACCTATGTTCTCACGGGAGGAACGGGTTCATATGATTAAGAGCGTTGTGGATGATATTCCAAACGTTGAGGTTGACTCATCTGACGAGTTGCTTGCCGAATATGCACGTCGCAAAGGTGGCTGCGTGATCGTTAAGGGACTTCGCGCCGGATCTGACTTTGAAAATGAATTTCAAATGGCGCTGATCAATCATAAAATCAATCCCGATTTGGATACGATGTTCTTAACTGCAGAACATCAATATATGTATTTGAGTTCCAGCACGGTAAAGGAATTGGGCAGTTATGATGTTGACCTGTCGGATTTCTTACCGAAGCAGATTATTAAAGAATTTAAGCAGCGAATCGCTGTAACACGTCAAGGAGGAAAAAGATAATGAACGAACAGAACATCGAAGATATCATCTCCGCGCTGTATGATATGGTGCAAGATGCCAGAGCGCTGCCTCTGGGCGCAGACAAGTGCATTCTCGAGCGTGACAAAGTCCTTGATATGCTCGACGAAGTTATTGCACAGCTGCCTGTAGAGCTGAAACAAGCACGTACGATTGTTGAATCCCGCAACGAACTGATTGGTCAGGCCCGCCGCGAGGCAGAAGGTCTAATTCGTGAAGCACAGCAGAAGGCTGATCAGATGGTTGCCGAGGAGGCAATTTATCAGGAAGCAAAGCGTCAGTGCCAGGAAATGGTTCTCAACACCCATGCTCGTATGGCTGAACTGCGCAAGGTCAGCAATGACTATATGGATGATGCTCTGCGCCGCACTGAAGAAGCAATTGCACTGTCTTTGGAAGATGTTCGTGATACACGTACAAAATTCCTGGCATTGGTTGAAAGCCAGGAAAAGAAGGCAAACGCTGCTGTAGAAGACGCTGAAGTATAAATAGAAAAACAGCTCAAATCTATTTTTGAGCTGTTTTTTTCAAAATAATTTTGGAGGTATTCAATTTGGACTATTTAGAACGCTATGCGCAATGGTGCAATATTGATGACGTAAGAGGAGAACTGAAGTCCATTCAAAATGATTCAGAGGAATTGAAAAGTCGTTTTGGCGCTGAATTAGAGTTTGGTACTGCAGGTATGCGTGGCATCATGGGCGTCGGTACAAACCGGCTGAATCGCTATACCGTTCGTCGTGCTGCGCTGGGAATGGCTGTATGGCTCTCTTCAACTGATTTGCCGCAAAAAGCAGCAATTGGTTATGATTCCAGACACAATTCTCAATTGTTTGCAGAGGTGTGCGCAGTCGCATTTGCCGAAAAAGGGATTCACGTATATCTCTATGATCGCCTCGCTCCAACACCTATGCTTTCTTACGCAGTGCGTGCGTTGGGGTGCGGTTGCGGCATTGTGATTTCAGCGAGCCACAATGCCGGCGCTTATAACGGTGTTAAATGCTATGGACCTGACGGCTGTCAAATGACCGATGAGCCGGCAGCGATTGTTACAAAGGAAATTTCTGCCATCCCGTATTTTGTTCCGGAAACAAAGCCTTTTTGCGCATATTTGCAGGAAGGCGTGATTTCCTATATCGAGCAAAAAGTGTGGGAAGATTACTATTTACAGGTATTGAAGGAAGCGGTTCAGCCGGATGTTATCGCGAAAGCAAATTTAAATGTTGTTTACACGCCCCTTTGTGGAACAGGAAATGAACCGGTTCGTAATGTATTGCGGCGTTTGGGAGCAAATATTACAGTTGTAAGCTGCCAGGAGCAGCCTGACGGCGATTTTAAGACCTGTGAGTATCCAAACCCGGAGACAGACGCTGCTCTGCTGGAGAGCTATAAAGTAGCTGACAACAATCCTTGTGACGTTATTTTGGGAACAGATCCGGATTGCGACCGGGTGGCAATTGCTATTCCAACCGGTAAAGGTTATCAAAAGCTTTCCGGTAATGAGTTAGGCTGTCTGCTGATGGAATATATTCTTCGCAAGCGCACAGAGCAAAGGGATATCCCAGAAAACGCAATTGTTGTTCGCAGTATCGTATCGTCACCTCTTGCGGACAGAATTGCTGAGGATTATCATGTTACCATGCGCACAGTTTTGACTGGATTTAAATATATCGGCGGTGAAATTCTTGCACTGGAAAAACAAGGCCAGGAAGATAGGTTTATATTTGGCTTTGAAGAAAGCTGCGGTTATTTAAAAGGCACCTATGCACGGGATAAAGATGCCGTTGTTGCCTCTGTGTTGATTTGCGAACTGGCTGCTGCATTGAAGCTTGAGGGTAAGACAATTTTGGATGCCTTACGTGATATCTACGATAGGTACGGATATTATATGGCTCATGTTCAGAGTGTGGAGCTTACTGGTTCGGATGCAATGCAGAAGGCTGCAAAAATGATGGCTGATCTTCGCGAAAATACCCCAATAAGCATTGGTGGCGCAGTGGTAACCCACGTTCGCGACTATAAAACAAGTTTAGCCTTGAATTTGGCAACAGGGGAGACCAGCACAATTTCTCTTCCGAAATCCAATGTTTTGGAGTTCCTGCTTGGAGACAGTGGCAGTGTTATCGTGCGTCCCTCCGGAACGGAACCAAAAGTAAAATTCTACTATACGGCTGTTTCTAAAACAAAAGAGGATGCTTTGTCGCTGCTCAATGCAATGGCACAACAGATGGCGCAATAAATGATATATACCGGGATGGTAATTTCATCCCGGTATTTTTTTGCCCTTACAAGAATACCTTTGAATGAAAGGAGTGTGCATAAACAATGAAGCATAAGAAAATCAGCCAATTATCATTTGTGCCTGCATGCGTATTGGGTGTACTTGGATGTTTGGTAATCAGCGTGTTGCTTATAATGTTGTCTTCTTTACTGATTTACAATGAACACCTGCAGCTCAGTACGGGGAAATACCTGACGATAACAACACACTTCCTATCTGCCCTAATTGGGTGCTTCCTTGCAGGAAAGGCGGCAGGAGAGAAATATAGGACAGTAGAGACAATTGTCAGCGCCGGATATTTATTAATGCTTATCATCATTTCCCTTTTGTTTGGCGAAGGGGTACACGGAAATCTCTTATTGACTGTTATTGCTGCTTCCCTCGGATGCGTTAGTGGAATTCTTCTATGTGCACAAAAAAGAACACCAAAAAGAAAAAAGCAAATACGTCGCTTTCGTTAAAATAACCAAAACTTTGCAATGGGTAAATATTATTTACCCATTGCAGCAAAAATGCAGGTCAACTTGCAAATCTATATGTTGTAGTCCTTTTCTAAATTATGCCCTATATATTGCAATTTGGAAATTTATACATATTATACGCATCGCGGTTTACATAATTATGTTGACATAACAATGGTCATAATTCACAAAAAACGTAAAAATATACAAATTTACTTGCTTTTAGCCTACCTTTGGTGTATAGTATTCGTGCATTATTTTTATTGTGCCTTCATATCGTTTTAATGTTATGTTCGATACTATCCTCCAAGGTATCCAATTTACTCAGGAGGTTTTAATTTGACGTGTTTTTATTCATTCGGCAAAGATGATCTGCGCCTTTTTCGTTTACAAAGGGTTCTCGTTGCCGTTGTATGGATATCTGGTCTTATTCTTGGCATTTTCTTATCTCGACCTATTTCGTCTGATACATTCGCTTTGATTCGCACAATAAGATATTCTCAAACTTCGTTTCTTCGATTATTTCTATTTTTAGTTTTTCCGCTTATTTTGTCTGTGGCTGTTGTTTGGCTGCGTGTTCCAATATTGATTTTACCACTTGTTTTTATTAAGGCTGTCTGTTTCGCCTTATGTGCATCGGTAATTATTCTTGCCTTTGATGATGCCGGTTGGCTGCTTTCTAGGCTTTACATTTTTTCCGATACCTTCGCTGTTATTGTTTTGCTTTGGTTTTGGAATCGATATATTAACGGTTGGACATTTAAACTAAAAACTGACTTTGTCCTCTGTTTTATAGTGTTATTTATTATTTGTTGTATTGACTCCTTGTTTGTGTCTCCATTTACATCGATGCTTTTTAATCTTTAGTGGAAAGGTTTGCGAATTCATGTTGGATTTAATTCAGGCCTACGAGAATTACCTTACAAAGGTAAAGCAGGCATCATCCAACACAATATCCTCGTACATGCGTGATATACGCCAATTTTCTCAATGGCTGCAACGCGCAGAGAATGTTGATGTGATTGATGCTACACAACAGAATATCGCCAATTTCTTTACCCACTTGGAAGGTGAGGGCCGGACCGGAGCAACGATTTCCCGTTGTTTAGCCAGCATAAAGAACTTCTATTCTTATGTTGTTTCTTCCGGTTTTCTGGAGAAAACACCTGTCACAGACATTCGTGTGGATAGGGGAGAAAAGAAGATCCCGCAGATTCTTACCGGCCGCGAAATTGAACTGTTACTTTCACAGCCTGTTTGCGTGGATGCAAAGGGCTTCCGGGATAAGGCTATGCTTGAGGTTATGTACGCCACCGGCATCCGGGTAAGTGAACTGATTGAGCTTGATGTTGATGATGTTAACATCGAGCAGGGGATTATCAAGTGTAACAGTTCCAAAAAATCCCGCATTATACCGCTATATCCGGCTGCCTTAAAAGCATTAAGCGTATATTTACGTGATGTTCGCAAGGATATGATTG
Organism: Faecousia sp.; assembly: GCA_045658385.1. Classification (GTDB taxonomy): domain Bacteria; phylum Bacillota; class Clostridia; order Oscillospirales; family Oscillospiraceae; genus Faecousia. Next base: position 7,977 of record JAZOUW010000079.1, on the reverse strand, counting down.
AATCGCCAAACGAAAGAGCACTCTTTGTTAATATCAGCGGTGTTCGTATGAGCCGTCAGGGCTTTTGGAAAATCCTGAAGCACTACCAGGCGACCGCACATATCGAAAAAGAAATCACGCCTCATACCTTGCGTCACAGCTTTGCGGTTCATCTATTGGAAAATGGAGCGGATTTAAGTTCCTTGCAAGAATTGATGGGACATAGTGATATTTCTTCCACCCAGTTATATACGCATTTGATCAATCAAAAAATCAAATCTGTATACGAAAAATGCCATCCAAAAGCATAATTAAATTTTCAACCCTGCCCAGAGGCCAAGCAAGCCAATTGGGCAGGGTTTTATACTTGCGAAAACACGCAAAATGTGATATATTTTAATTACTAAAAAAGCTTTAGGAGGTTGCATTAATGCCCCAAATTATATCAATTGCACAGGCGATTCTTTTTGTTGTTATTCCGGCAATCGTATTATTAGTTGCTGTATTGCTCGGTTTTAAACGAAATATTTTTCAATCTATTGCCAAAATCGTAATTACAATACTTGCCATCATCATTAGCGTTATAATTGTAAAGTTTGTTACACCATCCGTTATTGGTTCGTTTTTTCCTTTAATTTCCGATTTTGTAGATGGAGCTATGCTGGATCTACTGTTTTCTTCAAGCATTGGTCAAGAGGGCATGAAGATCGTTTCTGCAATTATTATGCCCATTGTATTTACTGTAGTTTTTGCGATTATAGCCTTTTTGTTCTGGATTTTGTATTGCATTCCCAAGAAACTCTTATCTGATAAGAAGTTGGCAGAAAGATCACAGGCTAAAACAAATATTCAGGCAGTTAACGGCGCGAATGACGGTGATATCCAGATTGAAACAGCTGATGAATTATGCGATGCGCAGCAGTATCCACAGCGTGAAACCAAAAAAATATTACTACGTATTGGTTGTGTTGTACTCAGTGTATTGTCGTCGTTTTTGGTCCTTGCGCATTTAGCGCTTCCAGTCAGCTATTACCCGCAATTAATAAACGATATTTCCGGTGTTGAAATTGTAAGTTCCAGCATGCAGGAGGTTCGTCCTGCAGTAAATGCGCTTGCTAAACACCCTGTAATTCAATGCTACCGCTTTGTCGGCACACCGGCAATTGCTTGTTTTGATAGCATTTCTTCCACCGACGGCAAGCATGATTCTGTCCAAAATACGTTGAATTCACTACTTTCTTTTGCAGATGTGATTACAAAGCTAGAGGGTTCTGAATTGGAAAAAGAAACATTCACAACCCTTGCAGGTTTGCTGGACTCCAATCCTTATCTGGATAGTCTGCTATTGAATACATTGCAGGAAATGCTGGCAGCGTGGGAGAGGGGAGAGGCGTGGTTTGGTATTGAAAAGGCTGCTTTGGGTGACGATGCAACCTTTGAAATGATTTATGAGCATATTGCGCAATGTGACAATGCTGCATCGGTTTTACGGCTAATTGGCGATGCGTTAACCTTGGTTAAAGTTTCCGAAGAAGGAATCAACGAAGATACAATTGAAACAATTGTTGTTGAATTTAGCTCTGATGGAATATCCATGGTAGAAAATGTACTGAAGGATTCCTCTATTGATAATAAAATTATATCGTCAGTAAGTACAGAAAAACTGGCTGGTATAAGCGGTGCATTATCAGCAATTGAGGACATTAAAAACGATTCTTCTATGGAAGAGGAAGAGAAGAAAGAGATTCTTGTTGATGAAGCACAAGCAATTTCCAATTTCTATGAATTGGTTAAAGATCCTAAAAACGCAGATCCCGAACAAATTGGTAACGATGTAGCGAACTCCAAAACTATATCAGAGGCCATATTTTTAGCCACGGATAACGGCAAAATAAAAGACCCCTTTGATATTGCGGATAAGTTGCCGGCTACGTTTCTGGATTCCATTTTGTCCGGATTGCAGCAGGGTGGAGCTTCCGATGAATTACTGGAATCCACGCGCGCATTTTTTGGTAAATAATTTAAAAATGGAGGATAGATTAACTATCCTCCATTTTTAAATTCCGGTCATGGCAGCAAGGACATCAACTTCAAAAGCCTGAATACTTCGCTTCATATTCAATCCGTCTTGAATATCTACATCTGAAAAGGCCCCATGTTTGGTGCTGATGACTCTGTTTGTTTTACCGGACAACAACAATTCAACGGCCAAATAGCCCATTTTTGTTGCGTTAACACGATCTCTGGCAGAAGGGCATCCACCGCGCTGAATATGTCCCAATACAGTAACCCGGGGATCCAGTTCAATGCTCTCATGGATTCTTGCTGCAATATCAGAAGCAGAGCCGGCGCCTTCTGCAACCACGATCATGTAGTGAGTAAAGCCATTAAGTCGGGCTTGACGAATTTTTTCTATAATGTCCTTTTCGAAATCAAAGGATTTTTCCGGAACAACCACTGCGGTAGCACCTACCGCAAGGCCAACATACATTGCGAGATAACCGGCGTTGCGGCCCATAACCTCAACCACAGAACAGCGTTCGTGAGATTGCATTGTATCCCGGAGTCTGTCAATACATTCGATTGCTGTGTTTGCAGCAGTATCAAAGCCAATTGAGTAGTTCGTGCAAGGAATATCGTTATCAATGGTTGCTGGAATGCAGATAACATTGATTCCATAGCGGGAGAGGGCAGCGGCACCCCGGAATGTTCCATCACCACCAATAGCAATAATACCGTCCAAACCAAGGAATTTACAGGTAGCTGCGGCTTTCTTTTGACCGTTTTCAGTTAAAAACTCATTACTTCTTGCAGTGTATAGAATTGTACCACCGCGGTTAATTATGTGGCTGATATTTTTTTCGTCCAAGCGAACAACATCACCTGAAATCAAACCATTATAGCCGCGGCGAATACCGTAGCACTCAATATTATGATATAACGCTGTTCTGACAATAGCACGTACACAAGGGTTCATGCCAGGCGCGTCGCCGCCGCTGGTCAGAACGCCGATTCTTTTAATGGACATACCAAAAACCTCCAAATCTCCATATGCATACATTCTAGACGAAAACTGAAAAAATGTAAAGAAGGAGATGTTCTATTTAAGAAAAGAAAAAGAATGGTGTCAGGATTCATAACAATTATCACATGCAAAATAAACGCAACCACCGATCACTAAATGCAAATTAAATGATGTAAGAATCGAATATTCCATCTGTAAGCAATACGCAATATAATGATTTACCATTATTTGCACGAAACTGTCAAGGGAAGTGGGAGGTGATGATTATCGGTCTATATCTAACCAGTGCTCTTGAAATCAATCGAACGCAACAAAATAAAAATTTTGTTGCGTTCGCAGTAGATGTATGATATAATATTAGTATAACAACAGAAAACCAAGCGCACACTGCAAAGATCCTGCCACGTACACACTAATTATTCCAATATAATCATTTGGGAGGTTTTTAATGAAACGCTACGCTGATGCTCCACAAATTCTCAAAGACTTTCTAAACTACCATGAATCGATCAAAGGTCAATCTCCAAAAACAATTTCAGAATACTATCTTGATTTACGCATGTTCCTTCGGTTTATAAAACTGATGCGCAACGATATGCCAATTCATTCTCGCCTGGACGAGATCGACATTCGTGATGTAAATATTGATTTAATACGTTCTATTACAACGTCAGAAATTTTTGACTTTTTGTCTTATCTTACCAATGACCGCACACAAAATCCGGACGCGTCGGTGCCTGAGTACGGTATTTCTCCAACTGCCAGGGCTAGAAAATTATCAGCTCTAAAATCGTTTTATAAATACCTAACAATTCGAACCAAACAAATGAGCGAAAATCCGGTTGCAGATTTAGAGTATCCCAAATTACGGAAAAGCTTACCAAAATACTTAACATTGGAACAATCTGCAGCGCTTTTAAAAGCCGTTTCCGGCCCGAACCAAGAACGTGACTACGCAATCTTAATGTTATTTCTAAACTGTGGTATACGACGTAGTGAGCTTGTCGGTCTAAACCTTACAGATGTCTATGAGGACCGAATTCGCGTTGTCGGCAAAGGCAATAAGGAACGTTTTGTTTACTTCGGCGCAGCTTGCCGTAAGGCCATTGATAACTATCTACCCATACGGCATAAACAGGTGTTATCAGACAATCGAGCCTTGTTTGGCTCCAGGGACAGTAACCGCATCAGCGTGACAGCTGTGCACCGTCTTGTAAAAAAATACCTTTTACTGTCCGGATTGGATGAAACGCAATTCTCGGCGCATAAATTACGCCATACCGCCGCAACCATGATGCTTTCCGGCGGTGTTGATGTAAAAACCGTTCAAGAGGTTTTAGGCCACGAAAATCTGAACACTACACAAATATACACCCATATTGAAAATACAGAACTTAAAATTGCGGCAGAAGCAAATCCCCTGTCTAAACTTGATTTTACAAAGGGAGAGGACAATTGAGTCCTCTCCCCTCTTTTATAGCGTAAATTCAATAGCTTCCCGGATGTTTTTTACGTAATAAACCTTCAATCCATCTGGTATTTCCAACTTTTCAGACGTTTTTCTTGGGATAATGCACTGCTTAAACCCTAATCTCGCAACTTCCGCAAGGCGCGAATTCATGTGGGAAACGGATCGTATCTCCCCTGTCAAACCGACTTCGCCAATAGCTACCAAATCTTCGGGAATTACCTTATCTCTGTAGGACGAAGCAACTGCCAGTACTACCGGCAGGTCAGCGCCCGGTTCGTCCAAGCGTAAACCGCCAATGACATTAATATAGGCATCAAAGCAATTCAGTTTCATATCGGCTCGCTTTTCTGCAACCGCCAGTAACAGTGCAGCTCGATTAAAATCAAAGCCGTCAGCAGTTCTTCTAGGCACGTTAAAGGATGTTTTTGTGACCAACGCCTGTACTTCAGCAAGTACCGGACGTGTGCCTTCCATTACGCATGCAACGCATGTGCCGGGAGCACCTTCCGGACGTCCGTCCAGCAACATTTTAGACGGATTTGGCACCTCCAGCAAACCGGAATCAACCATTTCAAATACGCCGATTTCATTGGTGGAACCAAAGCGGTTTTTTGCTGCGCGCAGTAATCGATACGCGGAATTTGAATCACCCTCAAAGTATAAAACGCAATCAACCATATGCTCCAAAACCTTTGGGCCTGCAATAGCGCCGTCTTTATTAATATGGCCAACTACAAAAACGGTGATCCCACACGACTTTGAAAGGTGCATCATTGTCATTGTGCAATCCTTTACTTGAGAAACGCTGCCTGGCGCAGATTCGTTTTCTTCATTATAAAGGGTTTGAATGGAGTCAACGATCAAAATATCAGGCTGTAATTGTTCTGTAGCCTCCACAATATCGGAAAGACGTGTTTCAGAAAGAATATACAACTGATCAGGCATTACGCCAAGTCTTTGAGCGCGCAGTTTTACTTGTTTTTCGCTTTCCTCACCGGATACGTACAGTACTTTTCTTCCATTACACAGACTATCACAAATCTGCAGCAATAAGGTCGATTTGCCGATACCCGGAGCGCCGCCTACAAGCACCAAAGAGCCGGCAAATGCTCCTCCGCCCAAAACGCGATCCAACTCTCCCATACCGGTTGAGAACCGCATTTCTTCTTCAGAATCAACACATTGCAATTTCTGCGGTGTCCTGCTCATTTCTACTGCAGAAGTCTTTCCCCTACCAGCCACCGAAGGTTTTGCCACATGCTCCTGCATCGTATTCCATTCACCGCAGGCAGGACATCTTCCCTGCCATTTCGGCGTTTCATTACCGCAGGATGTGCAGTAATACACGATTTTTGTCTTCGCCATAATTCAGACTCCAATCTTTTGTGAAATCTTATATGTTTATTATACCAATCATCTGCAGCAGGGTCAAGCATTCCAGATTTGTCTTTTATGAATAAGTACTAAAACATGTAGCTAGCACACAACACATTTTTTTCTGATAATCTTCGCTTCGTAGAAGAAATTCTTCCTCCGGATTAGATAGAAAACCACATTCAACTAATACAGCGGTACAATCTACATGATCTAACAGGTAAATACCGCTGGCCTTTTTTGCTTGTCGTCTGCTGCCGATATTTACAGTTTGGACCAAGGTATTTTGCAGCGTAGTTGCCAATTGTCTACTGTCGGCATTATCACTGTAAAATACTTGCGCGCCATTATATTTCCGGTCGTGAAAGTAATTCTGGTGGATGCTTATCAGGATACCACTTTCTGTTTTATTTACCATTTGCACCCGATTTTTTAAATCAGAAACTTTCTTTTCTCCGATGGTACTCCCCTGGGTATACACCGATTCTTCTGTATTTCTGATCATAACGGTATCCATGCCAAGAAAATGCATCAGATCCTCCAATCGTTTAGCAATTTCTAAATTGATGGTGCTTTCCAGCACACCCGTGCAAGACGTTGCGCCGCCATCCGGATAACCGTGTCCGGCATCAATAATAAATTTTTGTCTGTTTTCAAGAGGCGCCGTTTGAGAAATAACTGTCACAGTTCTGTTGTAGCCAACAGAAAACAAGAATAATGCCACTAAAACAACAAAATAAATCGGTATAAATGTTAAAAATTTTCCTCGCCATTTCATTCAAAACACCTCGGCATATTTTATGCTTTTAAGTGAGTATATAGGACATGAAAAACATTTTGACAAAAATTTGCATAGGATGACCTGGGACGACAGTTCTCAATGAAATGCGATTGGAGGCAATATTTTGGAGCAAAACAGGCAAAACAAGAACTATTTGGAGGGTAGATTACCAGCAGCAGCACCGTTGGCCAACCCTTATGTTCCTTTTCAGGTAGAATTTAAACCCAATTATGAACCGCAAAAAGCGTTAGTGCGTGGCACACTGTTTCCGGGATTGGATCTCCCTTTTATGGGTATGGTCAATAAAAACGAATTGCCGGTTACACCTCTGACAGAGCTTCAGGCGCTTGGATTTATGATTCAGGAACTTGCACTATATCTTGACACGCATAGAGATGATATGGAAGCTTTGGAGTTGTATCGGTCATATCAGAAGCTGTATAATAAGGGCTTGGAAAAATACGAAAAGCTATGCGGTCCAACTAGCCACAAGTCCGTTTCCGATGGTCCTTATCGCTGGTTGGACGACCCGTGGCCTTGGGAATACGCAAAAAATCGGGAGGTATAAATAATGTTTAATTATAGTAAGAAACTGCAATATCCTGTAAAAATTGATCAACCAAACCCACGGCTTGCATCTGTAATAATTTCTCAGTACGGCGGTCCGGATGGCGAGCTTGGTGCCTCAATGCGTTACCTTTCCCAGCGTTACTCTATGCCCTTTGATGAGTTAAAAGGACTGCTAACTGACATCGGAACGGAAGAATACGTACCGCTATGTTATCAATGAGATTTGACGCTCCGTTCCGGGGCGGCGGTCTTTCGGCGGGTATATCGTTACTCTTATCTCCTATACTCTGATTTACTCTCGTCTTATATACTATACTTTACTTTGTGGATTGATTTCCCGATTATCTCCGCAAACCCCTCCTGCGTGGAGGTTTTCGGGTAGAATATCTCTGAATATAAGGTTTTTCGGGTCTGAAACTATGCTTTTGGGCGGTTTCAAACCCGATATGACCTTTTTGCCGATGTCGGCGATATGGTGCTTTTTCGATGTGTTTCTCTGTCGAATTGCGCCGCTTTTTTATGCTCCGATTTTTTTCGGAGAGAAAACGGCGGTTTTCGGGACGGAAACTCCCGATTATGCCTCTCCGTTTACGATAACCGCGCTGCGCCCGGTCTTGTTGTAATGCTCATCGGCTTTTTCGATTGCTTCGAGAGAGGTCAGCCCTTTCTCGATTAACTCCATTTCGCCGTCCTCGTTTACGCCGTACACTGATAGGTTGCTCATTCCTGCTCCTCCTCGGTATAGGGTATCAATTCGCTATCGCTCACGACGCTATC
>JAZOUW010000078.1:0-18799 GCA_045658385.1 Faecousia sp. | reverse complement strand
TATACATTCACATTCCAGTCAACATCACAGTTTACCGATGAGGAATATGCTGAGATAGAGAATATCGTGGATAGTGTAAAGTTTGATGTCGACACATCTATTAAGGAAAAGAAAACATCATCTTTTGCTGAAAGCGTTTTGAAAAAAACTATAGGCGGTGCGGTAATTGGCGGTATTGTTGGCGCAGTTATTGCGATAACCAATAAAAAGAAGAAAAAAGCTAGTGAAACCGATAATGCACCCGTCGTTGATAATGCTGAAATAGATTAACTTATTTTCACCAAAGCAGACTAAAAACTCCTCTGTAAAACGCAGAGGAGTTTTTCTTTTTATGCGGTATAATCTCCTGTCTTTTACAGATACTAGCATCGTAATTTGTAAAATAAGGAGATAGATATATATGAAAGCTACCGGTATCGTCCGTCGCGTTGACGACCTTGGTCGTATTGTGATTCCCAAAGAAATTCGCAGAACCCTCAAGATTAGGGAAGGTGATCCGTTGGAGATCTACACGGAAAAGGATGGGGGTGTGATCTTCCGGAAATATTCTCCCATGGGAGATCTGCAGGAGTTTGCTGCCCAGATGTGCGAGGCCATCGGTCAGAGCACAGGCCATGTGGCGGCAGTGTCAGACCGGGATAGTGTTATTGCTTTGTCCGGCGCGCCTAAACGGGAGCTGATGGACAAGACCAACTCCCAGGAACTGGACAGACTTATGGAGCAGCGAAAGAACTACCGCTATGAAGCGGGACAAACACCGGTTAAAGCGGCAGAAGGGGTAGAGAAGTATCACCTGGGCGTTGCTGCTCCCATTTTGAGTCAGGGAGACTTGATGGGTTGTGTAATGCTGTTGCTTACAGAAAATGACAATCCGTTGACAGAAGCCGATCAGCGTCTTGCACAAACCGTCGCCGGATTTCTGGGAAAACAAATGGAAAGTTAAAAAAATAAGGGGAATATTTTGTCGTCATTTCGAAGCTTGTAACTTCGAAATGACGTTATTTTTTTGAAAATTTACGGATTTCACTACCCCAAGACCGTTATTTTGCCATCTAAAACGCAAAAAAACAGGGTTTTTGTGTAATTTGACTATATAAACAGGCTTGACAACCGGTTACGCATATGCTATAATTCGTAACCGGTTGTAACTATTTGAAAATAAGAATGCAACCGCGAAAGGAAAGGTGTTTATGACCAGACCCAGACAGTTGGGTTTGCGATTGGTTAGCCTTGTACTCTGTTTGGCGTGTTTGGCCGGGTTTGTACTGCCGGCATCTGCCGCCAGGGAGCAGCAGCCTGCCAGGACCAAGACTACGTTGATACATAATAGTCCCTACGCCGATGCGGCGGTCATTGGTCAGATGGAGGACGGCACAGAGATTACTGTGTTGGAAAAACGCAACGGTTTTTATAAGGTTGATTGCTACGATATGAATGGCTACATCGCAACGTCCCAGATCAAACATACAAAAGACGGAAAATATTATGTAAACTGCGAGTCCAAGTCTGCAGAAACCAAAACCATGGCTTACACAGACCGGGATACGGCCATGGAGCTGCGCCACGCTATATTGGCTTTGGCAAAAGAACAATTGGGCGAGCCTTATGTCTACGGCAGCATCGGCCCTTACGGCTTTGACTGTTCCGGACTGATGTACTATCTTTACGCCAATCATGACATTACCTTGCAGCGCACTGCCAGCAAGCAGCTGCAGGACGGCATTATCGTTGCTAAAGAGGGCCTGCAGGTAGGCGATCTGGTGTTTTTCCGGGAGTCTTGGGAGTATTACCCTGCATCCCATGTTGGCATCTACGCAGGCAACAACAAAATCATTCATGCAAGCAGCACCAGGGGCATTGAGTATGCTGATCTGGATTTCGATTATTTTTACGAAAACTATTTGTGCGCCCGGCGGATCATCCATACCAATACTGCCCAGCTGGCGCAGGAGGTTACGGACATTCAGCAGGTGATGCCCCGGACGGGTGTCAGCGGCCGTAGCGCAAGCTAAAACCATTTGCCCAAGTGCATCGCACTTGGGCATTTCTTGTGGTCTGAAGAAGGCCTTACCACAAGATACAGTATGCACACAAAAATGAAGGCGTTTTTTCTCCAAAAACTTCCCTGATAATCCGTTGTAAACGGTAAAACTGTGTGTTATAATGACGGAAAATACGAAAAATGAGGATCACTATGAATACGGTAGAAGTAAGCATCGAACAATCAGATGTGCGAAAATTGCTGGGCGCCGCCAATGGCGACGCAGCCTTGCTATACCTTTACCTGCGTAGCGGTAATGACCCGGCTGCAGCGGCTGCAGCGCTTAATTTGAGTGATTCCCGGATTTCCTGCGCCGGCGCGACCTTGCGGCAGCTGGGATTGTGGCAGGAAACGCAAAAAGCGCCTATGTTGGGGGAGCGACCCAATTATTCCGAGCGGGATGTGCTTTCCGCTATGGATACGGATAAGGATTTCCGCGCCCTTTATGGGGAAATTCAGCGGCTGTTAGGCCGTCCTTTGAACACCGAGGAAATGAAAATTATTTTAGGCTTTGTCCGGTATTTGGGATTGGGTCCGGATGTGATCTGTGTGCTGGTGTGCTACTGTAAGGAACGGGCACGGCAGAAGGGCAGTTTGCGAAATCCGTCCCTGCGCACCATTGAAAAAGAGGCATATGCATGGGCAGAGCAGGGGATCGACACCATGGAAGAGGCGGCCGCTTTTATCCAAAGACAAAACCTGCGCAATTCCCAGCTGGGTAAGCTGATGCAGGTGCTGCAAATTCGTGGCAGAAATCTCACTGCCGGTGAGGAGAAATATGCCCGGCAGTGGCTGGAAGCAGGGTTTGACATAGATGCCATTGCCATTGCTTATGAGCGCACTTGTTTGAATACCGGCGCGCTGAATTGGGCGTACATGAATAAGATTTTAAGCCGTTGGAAGGAAGCCGGCCTGTTTACAGCACAACAGGTTCGCAATGGGGATAAGAAACCCCAGGTGCCAAAGGGTGCCTCCGGCAAGCTGGGCGCAGCAGAGCTGGAGAACATCCAAAGAATGTTGCGGGAGGGATAACCTATGTATCGCGCACAGATTGTAATGCAGGCAAAGCAACAGCTTGCCCAGCAGAAAGCGGACAAAGAATCTATGCTCCGCCAGCGTTTGCAGGAAGCCTATGCTAAGTTTCCCCGGCTGCGGGAAATTGATATGCAGCTGCGAAAGACTATGACTGTGGCTGCTCAGACGGTGTTTGCCCAAGGGGGTGACCCTGTGGCGGCAATGGAGCAGGTGAAAAAGGAGAATCTTGCTTTGCAGCAAGAGCGTAAGGCGCTGACAGAAAAGCATTTTGCCCCCGGCTGGCTGGATGAAAGTCCTGTTTGCCCCCATTGCGGCGGCAGCGGCTATGTGGGCAGCACCATGTGCCGGTGCTTAAAGGAGCTGTGCCGTCAGGCGCAAAAAGCATCCTTGCGCCAACTGACCACCGGTACCGAGAAGTTTGAAAACTTTCGCCTGGACTATTATCCCCAGCGGTTTTCCGGTGAGATTGGCGTAGCACCCCGCACCATTATGGAGAAAAATCTCAACTTTTGCCGGCAGTATGCCAGTGCCTTTGATAAGGGCGTGGGTAACCTGCTGTTTGTAGGCGGTACCGGTTTGGGCAAGACCTATCTGTCTGCCTGTATTGCGGATGTGGTTACCGACCGGGGATTCTCTGTCGCCTACGAAAGCGCGCCCCAGCTGTTTGCCAAGCTGGAAAAGAATCGGTTTAATCCGGATGAGGAAAGCCGCAGCGAAGCGGAGAATTTTGCTGCCTGCGATTTGCTGATTATCGATGATCTGGGTACGGAAATGCCCGGCAATTTCGTCACAGCAGCTTTTTACAGCCTGCTCAATCAGCGACTGCTGGACGGCAAAAACATGATTATTTCCACCAACTTGAATATTGACGAGATCGCCCAGCGGTATTCACCCCAGATTGCCTCCCGTGTGCAAGGCAATTTCAAGGGCATGACCTTCGTGGGCGAGGATATTCGGGTATTGAAAAACAGAGGTATTTAAATGAAGATTGGTATTTTATTTGATTTGGATGGCACGTTACTGGACAGTCTGGCGGATTTGCACCGCTGCGTTAACGATACTTTGCGTAAATACGGATGTCCGGAGCGTACTTATGAGGAAATCCGGCGGTTTGTGGGCAACGGCGCAAGGCGGCTCATTGAGCTTGCTTTGCCGGGCAGAGAAGACGATCCACCGGTGGATGTAGTGTTCGCGGATTATCAGCAGTATTACAACCAGCAGTGCAACCAAGGCACGACTTGCGCCTATCCGGGAATCGATGAGGCGTTGGCTACTATCCGGACAAAATACCCGGTGGCAGTGGTATCCAACAAGCCGGATGCCGCGGTAAAAGAATTGTGCAAAGTGTTTTTCGGGGATGTGTACGCCTTGGGCGTTACCCCGGACTGTCCCCGGAAGCCTGCGGGAGATATGGTATGGAAGGCAATGCGGGAAATTGGCGTGGATACATGCGTCTATGTAGGCGACAGCGAAGTGGATGTGATCACCGCAAAAAACGCCGGTGTTCCCTGCTTGAGTGTGCTGTGGGGCTTCCGGGATAAAGAGGAAATTCTGGAGGTTGGCGGCAAGCATTTTTGCACCAAAGCGGAAAATATGCCTGCCATGATTGAGCAGCTGATAACACAATATTTTGGATAAATGAAAATCCGTTGTGCCAGAAAGGCAGAACGGATTTTTTCAGCGTAGTTTCAGCTTGAATTGGTACAATGGACGGGTAAAAGAGGTGAAGCTATGGCGTATCGCAATATTTTCAAACGCTATGAAGTGAAATATTTATTGAACCGGGAACAAAAACTGCGGGTGCTGGCGGCTATGGAGCCGTATATGATGCCGGATAAGTACTTTTTCGCTACCATCCGGAATCTGTATTTTGACACAGATAACTATCGGCTGATCCGTCATTCCATGGAAAAACCGGCCTATAAAGAAAAGCTGCGCCTGCGCAGCTACTGTCAGCCGGATGGAGAAAACCCGGTGTTCGTGGAACTGAAAAAGAAATACGCCGGGGTGGTCTATAAGCGCCGACTGGCCATGCCGCTACAGCAGGCAATGGCTTGGGTGTGCGATGGAAAGCCTTGTCCGGTAAGCTCCCAGATTGCCGACGAGATCAATTACTTTATGGCTTATTACGGCGCTTTGCACCCCAAGGTGTTTCTTTCGTATGACCGGGAGGCCTACTGCTGCCGTGATGGTGGAGATCTTCGTGTGACTTTCGATACGCGTATTTTGTGCAGGCAGGACAACCTGATGCTGAACGCGGATGTTGGCGGCGTGGATATTTTGGATGCGGACGAGGTCTTAATGGAGATCAAGACTGCCGGGGCAATCCCACTGTGGATGAGTCAGATACTCACCCGGGAGAGAATTTTCAAGACGTCTTTTTCCAAATATGCAACGGCGTATCAGACAATGATTTATAACGGAGGATTTGTATATGCTGCAGACAATTTTTAGAGGAATTTTTGACACGGATATGACATCGGTGATTTCCGTGGGAAATTTTCTTTTGTGCATGGGCTGCGCTTTGGCGGCAGGCTTGATTTTGGCATTTAGCTACATGTACCGTACCCGCTATACCAAGAGCTTTGTGGTCACCCTGGCGCTGTTGCCGGCAGTGGTTTGTGTGGTAATCATGATGGTCAACGGTAATGTAGGTGCCGGTGTGGCGGTGGCAGGCGCGTTTAGTCTTGTGCGTTTCCGTTCAGTGCCCGGCACGGCAAAGGAAATCAGTATGCTGTTTATTGCCATGGGCGCAGGTCTTGTGGCGGGCATGGGTTATCTTGCTTATGCGCTGCTGTTTGTTGCGGTCATGTGTGCAATCAGCTTGATTTACAGCCATCTGGATTTGGGTACAAAGAAAAATGAGACCATTTATAAAACACTGAACATCACCATTCCGGAGGATTTGGATTATAGCGGCGTATTTGAGGAGATTTTTAAGGAATACGCCCATTCCTGGACGTTGGTGCGGGTCAAGACTACCAACATGGGAAGCCTGTTCCGGCTGACCTATGATTTGACCCTGAAGGACGCAGGCAGGGAAAAGGAAATGATCGATAAGTTGCGCTGTCGCAACGGCAACCTGGAAATTACCGTTTCCCGGCAGGATACCGCAGTAACGGAGTTGTAACTGTATGAAAAAATGGATAGCATTGGTGGCTTTGCTGGCGTTGCTGCTGGCTGGCTGCGGCAATACGTCACCCACTTTTGACGAGCAACAAACGCAACCCGACGCCTCCCAGCAGGGAAATAAAGCAGAAAGTGTTTCGGTGGATATCGACGTGGACAGCTTATTTACCCAGCGGGATCGGGACGGCAGTTTTGACGAAAGCAAAAGCGCTCGTATTACGTTAAACGGCACATCGGCTGCCTGCGATTCTGACGCTGTAAGGATTGACGGCAGCACTGTGACCATTACTGACGAGGGAACATATATTCTTTCGGGCAATCTGGACGACGGAACAATTGTGGTCAATGCGGGAAAAGATGATAAGACCCAACTTGTTTTCAGCGGCGTATCGGTTAACAGCAAAACCAGCGCGGCGGTGTATATTTTGCAGGCAGATAAGGTGTTTCTCACCTTGGCAGAGGGTACGGAAAATACCCTTTCCAACGGCGGCAGCTTTGTAGCTGTTGACGAAAACACTATTGACGGCGTTATTTTTTCCAAAGAGAATATCACCCTCAATGGCGCCGGCAGTTTGACAATAGCTTCGCCTGCCGGACACGGCATCGTATCCAAAGATGAATTGACGGTCGCCGGAGGCAGTTACAGCGTTACCTGCGCAAACCACGCTTTTGCAGGTAAAGACAGCATCAGCATTGCGGATGCAACCATAACGCTGCAGGCAGGAAAAGACGGCTTGCACGCAGAAAACAATGACGATGCCGCTTTGGGGTATTTGTATATTGAAAGCGGGAATTTCACCATCACCGCAGAAGGTGACGGCATCAGCGCAGCTACGGCCATGCAAATTGACGGCGGCGAATTTTCCGTTGTTTCCGGTGGCGGTAGCGCCAATGCGCAAAAGCAGACCTCTGATAACTGGGGCGGTTTCCCCGGGGGTGACGGCATGGGCGGCGGCAGACCCGGCATGGGCGGTGGCAGACCCAGTGTCAGCGCAACGGCTGCGACTACAAGCGAGGACAGCTCCAGTCTGAAGGGAATCAAGGCCGGTGGCGATCTGGCGATCAATGCAGGCACATTCACCATTGACAGCGCAGACGATGCAGTGCACTCCAATACCAATCTGACTGTGACCGGCGGCAGTTTCACCGTTGCCACCGGTGATGACGGCTTCCACGCCGACGAAACGCTCACCGTCACGGCAGGAACGATCAACATTTCCGAAAGCTACGAAGGTCTGGAGGGCTTGCATATCAAGGTCTCCGGCGGCGATATTACGTTGGTTGCTTCCGATGACGGTCTGAATGCAGCGGGCGGTACTGACGAAAGCGGCTTTGGCGGCGTGCGGGGTGACCAGTTTGGCGGCGGCATGGGCGGCGGCAGACCCGGTATGGGCGGCGGCATGTCTGCCGGTAACGGCAGCATCGTTATATCCGGTGGCAAGCTGACAGTGCAGGCCTCCGGTGACGGTATCGACGCCAACGGCACTTTGGAAATCACCGGCGGCTATACTACCGTTTCCGGTCCTACCAAAGGGGATACAGCCACGTTGGACTACGATATCAGCGGGGTGATTTCCGGCGGTACATTTATCGGAACCGGCGCCCAAGGTATGGCCCAGTCCTTCTCGGATTCGGAGCAAGGTGTGCTCGCAATTACGGCGGGCAGTCAGACTGCCGGCACGGAAATTATCTTAAAAGATACCAATGGCAATACCATTCTGTCCCACACGCCGCCACTGGATTTCCAGGTGGTGATTATCAGCTGCCCGCAGCTACAAAAGGGAACGAGCTACAGTATTACTGTAGGGGAAAATACCGGCTCTTTTACAGCCGGTTAAAACGGACAGAAAAGAGCTTGAAAAGCGCAATCTCTCACAGGGATTTATATGCTCCCGAGAAAATGAAAAAAACCACGGCAGGCGTTCGCCTTGCCGTGGCTTTTTTGGTTAAAATTAAACGGTAATGCCAGCCATATCCAAAATGGTGGGAACATTCTTCTCTGCGCCGATGGCCATCACGTGAACACCGTCGCACAGCTTCTCGTCCTTGATCTTGGCGATCATTTCGGCAGCCATTTCCATACCCAGCTTTGCGGGCAGACCCTTGATGCCCTTTTCCTTGCCCTCGGCAGCGGCAGCAGCCAGCTTGTCGATCATATCCTGGGGAACAGCAATACCGGGAACATTCTCGTTCATATACTTTGCACCGCCAGCACCCTTCAGGGGGATGATACCGGCCATAATATGCACCTTGATGTTGGCCTTGTCCACCTCTTCCAGGAAGCGCTTGAGCACATCCAGATCGAAGATGCCCTGGGTCTGGACATACATTGCGCCGGCTTCTACCTTCTGGCGCAGCTTGTTGACCTGCAGGAAGATGGGGTCATACAGAGGAGTAACGGATGCGCCCTTGTAAAACTTGGGAGCGCCACCGGCGATCTCGTTGCCACCACAGTCGCAGTTCGTTTCTTCCATTTTGGAAAGCATCTGCAGAATACCTACGGAGTCCAGATCGTAAACGGGTTTGGAATCCTTGCAGTCGCCAACCACGGGATGGTCGCCGGTGAGGGCCAGCATCGTGTCGATGCCGAAGCCGGCAGCGGACAGAATGTCGCCCATAATGGCCATACGGTTACGGTCACGGCCGGTCATCTGCAAAATGGGTTCCAGGCCGGCCTGCTTTAACTTGATGCACAGACCCAGACCGGTAGCCTTCAGGCAGGCGGACTGCATATCGGTAACATTGACAGCATGGACCTTGCCCCGCAGAACTTCGGCGGCTTCCATTTGCTCGGTGAAGTCATAACCTTTGGGGGGTGCCATCTCGGCAGTTACACCAAACTTGCCGGATTCCAGTGCGTCTTTCAAAATGCTCATTATTTCTTCCCCCTTAAGCTGATAGTTCTGGGATATGCCACAGCGGCGTAACCCTTGTCCTCACGGCGCTCGGTCAGCTTTTCCAGCTGGTTTGTGGCCTGCAGGCGCTCGTAGATCTTGATCCAGGCACAGTCATTTTCAGGATTGACTTCACACTTGCCGTTCTTCTGGCCACCGCAGGGACCATTGACCAGACTCTTGGCGCACTGGGTAATGGGGCAGATCGCGCCGGTCTTGCCCAGCACGCACTGACCGCAGAAGCGGCAAGCTTCTTCCCAAACGCCAAAGCGGACAGCTTCGCCCAGATACATCGTATCGTTGGAGGGATATGTAGGAATGGTGCCGGCATTCTTGGCAACGCACTGTACGCCGTCGCCACAGCTCATACAAATGACACAGTCGGGGTTTGCAGCAACTACCGGCTTCATCTTGGCCTTGACGCCCAGATTCATACAGCAGTAGTCAGCTATGGTGGTGGCAACGACCTTCTTGCCGGCCTGCTCCAGAACAGCAGTCAGCTCGGCGATCTGAGGTTCACCGCCGGTTTGGCAAGCGGTAGCGCAGCTGCCGCAGCCAACGATGGCTACGGTTTTGGCATCGCCGACCATTGCCATAACTTCTTCAATGGGTTTCTTCTGGGTAATAATCATTGATAACAGCTCCTTCTGATAGATTTCCTACTGGATATCATAACCCCATTTTCGATAAAAATCAACTGAAAAAATACAACTGCTGCAAGAAATGATAAAAAAACAAAAAAACAGTCCTGATTTTTTGAAAATAGGGGGCAGATGACCGTTGCCCTTGGGGGCTTTATGTGCTATAATGGATTGGATTTTCGGAAAGGCAGGTGCGAATATGACGAAACTGCAAAAGCTCAGGCACTACACCGTGGGCGACAGAGCGTTTTATCGTTATGTGCTTACCATATTGGCGCCGCTGGTGGTGCAGAACACTGTGACCAATGTGGTCAATCTGGTGGACAATGTGATGATCGGCGCGGTAGGTACGCTGCCGATGAGTGCGGTGGCTATCGTCAATCAGCTGTTATTTATTTTCAATCTGGCAATTTGGGGTGGATTTTCCGGCGCGGGTATTTTCAGCGCCCAGTATGTAGGCGCAGGGGATCATGCGGGCGTGCGGTATTGCTTCCGGTCCAAGATCTATATGGGTGTGGCGTTCTGCCTGATCGCTTTCGGGGTGTTTTTAAGTTTTCCAGATCAACTGATCAGTTTGTATTTTGCGGAAGGTACGCCCAAGGCAGATGCTCTGGAGACCCTCCAACACGGCAAAGACTACCTGTACGTAATGCTCATTGGCTTGCCGGCCTTTGCTCTTTCCCAAGCCTACGGCGGCACGCTCCGGGAAATGGGCGAGACAAAATTGCCTATGATCGCCAGCGTTGTGGCGATTCTGGTAAACCTGGTATTTAACTATATTTTGATTTTCGGCAATCAAGGACTGCCTTTTTTGCCCTTTGGGCCTATGGGCGTCAAAGGCGCGGCCATTGCTACTGTAATGTCCCGGTTTGTGGAAGCGGCTGTGATTGTGGCCTATGTCCACGCAAAGAAAGAAAAATACGCCTTCATCAAAGGCGCGTATAAGAGCGTTTATATTCCCAAAGCATTGACAACCAACATTGTGAAAAAGGGTACGCCTCTGCTGGTCAATGAAATTTTGTGGGGTACCGGTATGGCGCTGATCATGCAGTGCTATTCCCAGAGAGGGTTGGAGGTGGTGGCAGCCACCAACATTACCAACACCGTCAGCAATTTGTTCAATGTGATCTTCCTGTCGATGGGCAATGCCATTGCCATTATTATAGGGCATATGCTGGGCGCCAACGAAACGGAAAAGGCAAAGGTCACTGTGTGGCGGCTGTTGGCTTTCGGTGTGGCGGCCTGCGTGGTGATGGGCGGTATTCTGGCCGGTCTTTCACCCTTCATTCCTTATGTTTACAAAACCTCCCAGCAGGTGCGGATGATGGCTACGGAGCTTTTGCTGGTGGTGGCTGTTCTGATGCCGGTGTTCTCCTTCTCCTTCGGCTGTTATTTTGCCCTGCGATCCGGTGGAAAGACAATGATCACCTTTGCCTTTGACGGTGGCTACACCTGGCTTTTGGCTTTCCCGGTAGCGTATATTCTGGCGTATCATACCAGTATGCCTATTGTGCCGTTGTTTTTGTGTGTGCAGCTTTTGGATACGGTCAAGAGTATCGTAGGCTTTATCCTGATCAAAAAAGGCGTTTGGATCAACAACATCGTAAAAGAGGAATCGTGATGAAACAGAAAAGATCCCCAGCAGATCTGCTGATCTATTTGTGCTGGGCGGCGTACTCCATTTCCTATGTAGGAAAGGTCAACTATGCCGCCAATATCACCCGGATTATGGACTATTTCGCGGTGAGCAAGGCGGAAGCCGGTTTGGCACAAACCTTTTTCTTCTTCGCTTATGGCATCGGTCAGGTGATCAACGGACTGTTTTGCAAAAAGTATAATACCAAATGGATGGTGTTTTTCAGTCTGGTTTCTTCGGCATTGCTGAATCTGGTGGTGGGTATCACCAAGAATTTTGCAATGGTCAAGTGGCTGTGGTTGGTCAACGGTTTTGTCCTTTCCATGCTTTGGCCGCTGCTGATCCGTACTATTTCGGAGTCGGTTGCCAGAAAGTCTTTGGACAGAGCCAATGTGATCGTGGGCGCTGCGGTGGCCTGCGGTACGTTGGTGATCTATGCTCTCAGCTCCGTTTATGCGATGTTTACATCCTTCCAAACAGCTTTTTACACCGCAACGGCTTTGGATCTGACGATTGCCATTGTCTGGATGCTTTCCTATAATACAGCCGTCAGACGGGCCCGGGAAGAAAAGGACCGGGAAAAAGCAGAAATGACGGCAAACCGTCAGGAAAATGCGGGGGAGGAAACGATGCATCCCCGCTTGCTGCCGGTGGTAATCGTGTTTTTGTGTATGTTCTCGGTGGGCGTCAATCTGGTCAAGGACGGTGCGAACACCTGGGTGCCTTCCATTTTGAAGGAGGAATTTGCCTTTAACGAATCTCTGGCCATTTTCCTGACGCTGTTTTTGCCGCTGTTGGGCATTGCAGGTACACCGGCGGCGATCTTCATTCGTAAGAAGATCCCGGATTATATTTCCAGCAGCACCGTCGGCTTTGTCATTACCGGCATCGCCATTGGCGTTATTATGTGGTGCTTGCAAATGAAACTGGCAGTGGTAATGCTGGCAGCGCTGCTGCTTATCGGCTTTTTATCCGGTTACTTAAACAGTATGGTAGTCAGCGTGTTCCCGGTGTATATGCGTAAAATGGTCAACTCCGGAATGATCTCCGGTGTGCTCAACGGGTTTGCCTACTTGGGCAGTACCATTAGCTCCTACGGTCTTGGCTATGTGGCTGACAAGTGGGGATGGATGACGGTATTTACCGTTTTACTTTCGGTGTGTCTGTTTGTTTGCGTGTGCTGGGTTTTCTACAGTGTTATTAAGCGGGTTATACTGAACAAACAGCCTGTTAAATAAGAAAAGCCTGCCTGCGGTCCGAAGGCAGGCTTTTTTCGCAAAGATGCTTGCAAAAAAAATGGTAGCGGATATAATGAAAATATGGAAAAGGAGGGCTTTTTATGGAACTTAAAAAGTTAGATATCAAGGTTTTGACCCTTTGGTACATCCGGGCGGCAATCACCGCTTGTCTGGAACTGCTTCCTCTTACGGCGGCGGCGGTAATACTGGTTTGCACCAATGCCCCTGCAAATGTGGCTCTGGGTGTTATGCTGGCGGTGGCTGTGCCGGTGGCGCTGCTTTTGGCGCTTACGCTTTTGTTGCCCTATTTTCGTTATAAACAGTATGCCTGGGGATACGACGAAAAAACGATTGTTGTTTACCATGGCGTGATTTTTCGCAAACGTGTGGTGATCCCCGTTTGCCAGATTCAGGATCTGCACAGAAAGCAAGGTCCTATTATGCAGCTTTTTCACTTGAGTGATGTGACCGTTTCCACAGCCGGCTCCAATTTTGATATTTCCACCCTCACCACCGTGGAGGCGGACGCCATGCTGGACGCGCTGGAGAAAAATCTGGAAAAGAGAATTGAGGAACTGAAAAATGAAGAGATTTGACAAGGGGTATGTCTATTCCTGCCTGTTGTCGGATTTGTTTAGTTGCTTGGTTTTGACATTTGTGTTCGGCGATGAAATCCTTTTAGAAGGCACAGAGGAAGTGACGGTCAATTTTGGCATGATTCCGTATTTTGCTGCCTTCTTTGCTGTTTTGTATGCCGGATTTATCCTTTACCGACTGCTATACTACAGAACTTCGGGCTACGGACTGACGGAACGGGAAATCATTTGCAAAAGAGGCGTTTTCTTTAAGAAAAATTCTGTGCTGGAGTATAGGAAAATTCACGCCATCAATAAAAAACAAACTATTTTCCATCGGTTTTTTGGAATTGCTATTTTGACGGTGGACAGCGGCTCTGCCAATACCAGCTACCAGGCAGAGATTACCATCGTGGAACGGCAGGATGTGGTGGATGATCTGCTGCAGCGTTTGCATGTCCTTCGGGAAGGGGGCGCGCCGGTTGCGGATGCGTCTAAAGAGGAAGTGCTGCTTTCCAAAGAGGACCGACTGTATAGCTTTACCTCCCGAAAGAAAGTGCTTTACGCATTGATTTCGGTGGCTTCTACTGCCATTGTTACCGGCGTGCTGGGACTGCTGCTCGGTGTGGTTATTGGCATCTGCTACGGTTTTTTGCAGGCTGATATCCTCGGTACGATGGGGCAGTATGCAGTGGCAGCTGTGCTGATTATTGCGGTAGGAATGCTGCTTTTCTCCGGGCTTGCCTTTGCGGTCAGTTTGATACAGTCCTTTGTGGGTTATTACAATTTCTCCATCATCAAGCGGAACAATGATCTGGTAATTGCCTATGGTCTTTTGGAACGACATACCAACACCTTCAGCTATGATAGAATTAAGGGAATTAAGATTTGTCAGGGATTTCTGCAGCGGCTGTTGGGATTTGCCACTATCAAGCTGGAGGTGATCGGCTATACAAACGAAGCCGGTGAGGACAATGTAGAGCTGGGTGTTCTGGTGCCGTTTTGTAAGTTTAAAGAGATTGGGCAGATTTTGGCGCGGGTGCTTCCGGACTACATCCCCCAGGAAAAACAGACAAAGGCGGCAGCCTATTTTCCGTTTATTTCCTGGTTTGGACTGATACTGGCGGTGGTGATCGGTACGATTATGAGCAGCGCCTACATTTTATTGGTATTGCTGGGTGCGCCCGGCGGTATGATTTCCGTTGTGCTTTTGGGACTTTTGGGCATTGGATTGGTGACCTTTATTATAGGCGCAATCAATCGTTACCTAACCTTCAGAAACAGCGGTGTAGGCGTTTCTGACAAAAGAATTACCGCCTATAGCGGCGGGTTCACCCGGGTAATCACGGTGTTCCATACGAAAAATCTGGTGGCTGTGGAAAGTGTTTCTACACCACTACGCAAAAAAGCCGGTATCGTATCGCTGGTTTTGCACATGCGGACAAATGCACTTTCCAACGAGGTGGAAGTCCCCATGCAGGCGGATACCCTCGAAGAGAAAATGGAAGAATTGCTGATACTGTAATAGAAAAAGAGAGGCGGCGTTGGCACCCATTTTAGCAGGAAAGCCCCACACATTGGCCATTCCTACGGCAGAACCCACAGCCGAGAGGATAAAGCCCCACCGGCTGGAAAATTTTGCAGTCTTTGTTTCGCTCATTAAAATACCTCTCACAAACCAATTATTGACACTGTTTGATACCATATACGAAAAAAGGTTTTGTCAAATAAAAATAAAGCAGCAACCCGGAAAGGAGTTGCTGCTTTATTGGTGCAGTTGGGCAATCCATATCCGAACTATCGTTACCGAGCGCTGATGCCCGATTAACAGCAGAGTTCGTAACGTATTGCCTCCAGATGCAATCTGGTGCCGCTGACCGGAATCGAACCGGTACGGATTTTACTCCGAGGGATTTTAAGTCCCTTGTGTCTACCTATTCCACCACAGCGGCGTGGTTGTTTCGTTATAGTATTTGCAAGGTTAGTGTTCTTTGTGTCTACCTATTCCTCCGTTTGCGGTGCCCGATATCTTCCTTGCCGACAGCGCGGCTGCGTCAGCTATCGACCGCGGCACACGCTTATGCTCCGCTTTCTCTGCCACCGGTAGCGCGGAGCAACGCGGCCACAGCGGCGTGGGGTAATGGTATCATATTTTTACCAAGCAGTCAAGTGAATGTTGCAGCCAGAGACCGACAATTTGTTATTGCACAAATGTAAAACTGTGCTATTATTATATAATGTGGATTTGGCAAGATGATTTTGGAGCTGTTCGGTATTTTATAATTTATTTAAAGAAGGTGTAAACAATGGCAAGACTTTCAAAGCAACGGCAAGTGTGTATTTGCTGTCTTTGTGTACTTCTTGCGCTTGTTTGCGCCTTCTGTTTGTTTTTGCCCCATCATCACGAGGGTGAGGATGTGCAGTGTCAGATGTGCGCGCTGTCTGCTGCCTACGAAGAATTGTGGCTGCCGACGGTGGTTACTGCGCTGCTTTTGTGCGCGGTATTTATGCTGCCGGATTCTGCCTTTGCAGAAGAAGGCTGTCTGGGGAAAACCCTGGTGCGGCTGAAGGTGAAGCTTTCGGATTAAGAAGGGGTACGACTGCCCATCTTAATTTGAAAGGAACAATACAATATGATACAGATTCAAGGCCTTGGTAAGCAGTTTCAAAATGAAACCCAGATCACTTACCGGGATATGACCTTTGAGACCGGACGCACTTATATGCTTTTGGGGGCTTCCGGTTGCGGAAAATCTACACTGCTGAATATGATTGCAGGTGTGCTTTCTCCCACCACGGGAAAGATTTTCATCGACGGCAAGGATATGACCGCCGCTTCCCAAAAGGAAAAAGATCGATTCCGTATTGGAAGTATCGGCTATATTTTTCAGGATTTCAAGCTGATCAGCGATATGACCACCGCCGACAATATCCAGATCCTCCGGCTGGAGGGGGTGGATGTTTCCGGTATGGATAAAATGCTGGATACGCTGGGTATTTTGGAAAAGAAAAATGCCAGGATCAGGCATTTATCCGGCGGCCAGAAGCAGAGAGTGGCCATCGCCCGGGCGCTGGTAAAAGCGCCGGAGATCATTTTGGCAGACGAGCCCACCGGCAATTTGAATTTTGCCATCGGCGAGCAGGTGATCCGGCAGCTTGTAGAGGTGTCCAGGGGTAAGACCCTCATTGCTGTGACCCACGATGACCGCTTGGCGAAATATTTTGATGAAGTCATTGATATGAACGAAATGACCACCGGCATGCAGGATGTCCCCCAAGAAAAGGAGGGATGCTGATATGCTGAAATTTGCCCTGAAGAATATGGCCATCAAGAAAACCCAGGTCGTATTGATCCTTTTGTCCATTGTGATCTCCGCGAGTATTGCGGTGCTGGCATTTAATGTGGCTACCCAGGTGGACGAGGGCATTACCAACAATGCCGGTTACTATTCGGCCATAATCGGCCCGGCGGGCAGCAACACCCAGCTGGCAATGAACACGATGTATTTTGCCGAGGAGCCGGTGGGTACGATCCCCTACAGCGTGGTCACGGCTTTGCAGCAGGACAACCGGGTCACCCAAGTGATCCCCTTTGCTATGGCGGACAGCTATAACGGCTACAGCGTGGTAGGCACGACCCCTGCCTTCTTAAACGGAAAAAAGGTAGCAGCAGGAGAAATGTTTGGTGCCGAGGACACGTTGCAGGCAGTTGTGGGCTTCCATGTGGCCAAGTACAGCGACCTGAAGGTGGGTGACACCATCTACACCAGCCACTCTGCCAGCGGCGGAGATATGCACGACAAAGGCATTACGGTGGTGGGTATTCTGGAGCAAAGCCATTCTTCCTATGACAACACCGTCTTTACCCAGCTACAAACCTTGTGGCAAATGCACGAGCACGAGGAAGAAGAGCATCACCACAGCACCGTCTGCGCGGTGCTGGTCAGCACCAAAAATCCCGGCTATGCGATGCAGCTGGTGACGGAGTATGACGGCAAAGTCATTACGGAGGAGGAAAGCAGCGTCACACTGCAGGCCATTGAGCCGATGAACGTGGTGCGCAATGTGCTTAACGACGCCGACAACACCAAGTATATCGTGTTTGTTTTGTGCGCGGTGATTTTGGTGATGAATATTATGATCGTTTCCATCATAACCCTGCTGAACATGTACCACAGCGCCAGGGAGATCTCACTGATGCGGCTGATTGGCATCAGTATGAAGAAAATCAACCTTTTGTATATCATTCAAAACGGCATTATGGGTCTGGTGGCGGTGTTTTTGGCCTTTGGGGTATCCCGGGGCTGTATGGTGCTGATGAATGATTATGTGGAGGATATGGGCGTTGTGCTGAATATGGGCAAGGTCTATCCGGTGGAGTTTGTTATTTTGCTGGCGGTGTTTGCAATCAGTGTGCTGCCTACTGTCATTTGGACGGCATCAATGTCGAAAAAAGACAGCATTACACAGTGAGGTGGCGCTATGAAAAGGTTAAGAAAAACACTGCTGTTGATAATTGCTGTTTCATTACTTGTTTGCTTTGCAGGATGTGGAAAAACGGACAGCGAAAAAGTTACAAAGTTGAGCTTTCAGGCGGCATCCGGTTATGATTATCTGAAGACTTTGGACGGCACGACCGTTACCATCAACGGCTATATGGCCACCAGTTCCCCGGTGGACGGCTCATTTATATTTTTGATGAATCTGCCCTATCAAAGCTGCCCATTCTGTATTCCCAACACATCCCAGCTGTCCAACACCATGGAGATCTACCCGAAAAAGGGTGAGTCTTTTAGCTTTACCAATCAGGCCATTAAGGTGGTGGGAAAGCTGGAGGTAGCGGAAAATGAAGACGAGCCCTTTACGGATATGTACGGCTATGAGTTTAATTTCAAGATCGTGGACGCTACCTATACCATCATTAAGGCAGAGGACCTTTCTGCGGAAATGGCGCTGTGGCAGAAGATTGCCCAGACGGATGTGGTCGGTGAAATTTATCAGATGTACGATTATCTGAATTTCGTGTGCAGGTGGAATACCTACTATACCAATCCGTCAATGGATGAAAATGGGGAGATCATACCCGGCTATGTTTTAGGACCGGAGGATGCCAAGGCGTTGATCACCACGCAGGGCGCACAGTTCCACTACGGTTATGAGGAAGGATACTTTGACCAGCTTGTAAAGAAGGTAGAATCGGTAGATCCGGAAGCCTTTGCAGATCTGGTGACAAATATCCGGGGGGCAGAGGCGCTGGCCGAAAAAGCGGTGGCGGAGCTGAAAAGCGGAAACTACACCTATGAAAGACAGTATCTGGAAGAGTTTGAACGAGAGGACAATGTCTACACCCTGACAAAAGGGGAGGAGCTTTCTTCCCAAATGCAAAGCCTGTATAATGCTTTCTCCAACTGGCTTG
Organism: Faecousia sp.; assembly: GCA_045658385.1. Classification (GTDB taxonomy): domain Bacteria; phylum Bacillota; class Clostridia; order Oscillospirales; family Oscillospiraceae; genus Faecousia. Next base: position 194 of record JAZOUW010000078.1, on the reverse strand, counting down.
CCAGCTGGGAGATGTAATAAAAACCAAAGCGGCAGTCCCAGTGGGACTGCCGCTCAGCGTGTCAAAGAAACCCCAAACCGCCAAAACACAGAGCATAAATATGTCTTGTTTTTTCAGCTTTCCACACGAGGGAACGGTGTCAAAATCTCTTTGATTCTTGACGGATAAGGTGTAAAAAGCTTGCTGCGCAAGGT
>JAZOUW010000077.1:0-13886 GCA_045658385.1 Faecousia sp. | reverse complement strand
GTTGGTGATGTTCTTTGCACGGGGGTGGGGGGAGCAGATCAGAACGTCGCGGGCCTTGATGGCGTACAAAATTTGACCGGCGGGGGTCAGACAGGGGTTGGTGGTGGGTACCAAAGTGGCGATGACGCCAATGGGCTTTGCGTACTTGACCAGACCCTTTTCGGGGTTTTCCTCGATGATGCCCACACTCTTGCTGCGCAGCACTTCCCGCAGGATCAGCTTGATCTTGTTGCGCTTGTTACGCTTGGTGACCTTGTCGCCCAGCTGGGTCTCGTCCACAGCCTCGTCACAAATGGGACCCCAGACCTTCATGTTGCACAGCTCGGCTGCGATGGCCTGGCACAGACGGTTCAGGTAAGGCTCATCGTAAGTTGCGATGATGTCCGCGGCAACGCGCGCACGGGCAACCTTTTCTTCTACCACTGCAATTTCTTCAGGTGTAATTTCTCTTGCCATAACATTTGTCTCCTTTCAAGCAGTGGGGCATCGGTCCGCGACAGCCCCACAGCTGTCCTTATTGTTCGTATTTTCTTTATCTTCCTCGGCTTGCGTCAGCAAGCCTTCATCATCTGCGCAAAAATCCTTTCTGTGAGGCGCTGCGCAGTTTTCAAAGAATGGCTTTTCGTCAAGCCAAGTAAAATCATGCAGGGAATCCCCGTTGGTATTTTCAAGGGATTTTCCGCAGGATTGGCGGAAGGCAGCCTTTGATAACCTATCGGGGAGTAACGCCCCTCTGCTTTACTTGGGTTTATGGGAATCACCGTGGCTGGGGGGCAGCCAGCGGCCGTTTTCACACTTGACCAGCTTGCCTTCGCTGACAAACTCGCTGGGACGGTAGATATCGTTGATGTTCCAGCAGCCGGGGGTGGGGACAGCAATGTTTTCCATGGGGGCTTCCACCAGGAAGGGACGGCCTTCCTTGTTGGCCTGCATAGCCTTTTCCAAAGCAGGCTTAAACGCGGCAGCGGAGGAAACGCGAATGGCCTCTACGCCGTAAGCCTTTGCCACATCTGCCCAGCAGGGTGAGTAGCTTTCGCCGTCGGGCGTGTGGAATACAGTACCGAACTTGGTCTGGTAGCTGGCGTTCTCCAAGCCGGCGATGGTGCCGAAGGCGGAGTTGTTCATGACAACCCAGGTGCAGGCGATGCCCTGCTCAACAGCAGTTGCCATGCAGGTGGGGTTGACACCGAAACCGCCGTCGCCGGTCAGCGTCAGGCAGATACGGTCGGGAGCTGCCAGCTTGCCGCCCAGAACGGCAGATGCGCCGAAGCCCATGGTTGCAAGACCGGAGGAGTGGTGGATGCTGCCGGGAACAGTAATGTCAAACTGCTGGGCGACGCCGTTCTTGTTCCAGCCCACGTCGGTGAAGATGCAGGCATCTTCCGGAATGACCGCCTTCACATCCCGCAGGATGCGCTGGGGAGTCATGGGGAAACGGTCGTCATCTGCCAAAGGCTGGTTGAGGGCCTTGAAAGCGGCCTTTGCTTCCTGAACAGCCTTCCGCAGCTGGGGATTCTGTTTGCCGTTGGGGCAGATGGCCTTGACCTCGTTAAGAATCTGCTTCAAAGCGATCTTCAAATCAGCGATAGCGCCGATCTTGACCGGGTAGTTTCTGCCGATCTCTGCAGGGTCGATGTCGATCTGCAGGAAGGTGGTGGTGTCGGGGTTGAAGGTAACGCCCTGATACCAGCTGGAGCTGTCAGCCTCGGCAAAGCGGGTGCCAAGACCAAGAATCACGTCAGCCTTGGTGGTAAAGCCGTGAGTGAAGTTCGTTCCCCAGAAGCCGGTCTGACCGATCATCAGCGGATGGGTATCCGGCAGACAGCCCTGACCCATCAGCGTGCGGGAAACGGGAATGTCCAAAAACTCTGCCAATGCAGCCAGTTCTTCGGAGGCCTGGGCAAGCAATATGCCGCCACCGGCGTGAAGAACAGGGTTCTTGGCGTTAACCAGCTCTGCAGCGATTTGCTTGGCAACATCCGGATCCAGCGCAGGACGGTAAGTAAAGCTGCTGTCGCGATAAGTTCTTGCCCAGATGGCTTCCTCAACCTCCCGGGAGAACATGTCCATAGGCATGTCGATGAGCACCGGGCCGGGTCTGCCGCTTTCAGCAAGACGGAACGCCTTGTCCAGAATGTCCGGCAGCGCCTCGGGATCGTCAATACGCCATGCCCGCTTGACCACCGGCTCCAGAATCCGGTACTGGGTGGCGTCGCCGTGCATGTTCACTTCCTGGTGGGGGTGCTTGCCGTAGTAGTAGCTGGGCACGTCACCGGCGATGACAACCATAGGAATGGAGTCAAAGGCGGCGTTGGCAACACCGGTGAGCACGTTGGTCAAACCGGGTCCCAAGTGGCACATCACCACAGATGCCTTGTGGGTCAGACGGGCGTATCCGTCGGCAGCGGTGGATGCCACGGACTCGTGGCGGTTGGAAATGTACTTGACCTTCTTGCTCCGGGAAAGGGCGTCCAGCATACCGATGACAGTATGACCGCACAGACCGAAGACGTACTTAACGTCTCTTCTTTCCAGATAGTCCACAATCAGGTCGGATACTAACTTTTTACCCATTTTTATAGATTCCTCCTTATTTTGGGGTATTGTTTATGTTTTTACGGCCGATTGGCCGGGCAACGCAAAAGATATTGGCTGAAAAGGTCTTGCTTTTGGCTGACGAAATCCTTAAAACAGCCTGCCGCCGGGGGCATGTAGCGCTCCTTGTTCCAAAGCAGGTACAGATCCCGGGTGGGCAGTTCGTCGGAAATCGCAAGCACCTTTACATTGCTGGGGGGATTGTGCAGGGGTAGCGGCGTAATGGCCACCGCGTGAGCCGAGGACACAAGACCGTAGATCACCTCGTCCTGCCGGGCCTGCATCACCACATTGGGCTTGACGCCCCGGGAGTCGAAATATGCCTTAATCTGGATACCCAGCTGACTTTCCGGGTCAAAGGCGGCAAAGTTTTCCCCGTCCAGCTGTTTCAGGCAGATGCTTTTCTCTCTGGCAAAGGGATGGCTTTCCGGTACTAACAGCACCAGCGGATGGGCGCCGATCTTCACGCCCTCTAAACGGCTGTCGTCCATTTGGGTAGAAAAGGCAAGGTCAATGTCGCCGGAAAGCAGCTTCTGCCGCAGCTGGTGAAAGCCGTCGTGTTCATACTGAAATCGCACATCTACCCGCCGGGTCTGGGATATGTACTGGACGATGGCGTCAGACACAAAGGGGTCTAACGAGGAAAAGGCGGACAGCGCCACTGTTCCCCGGTCCGGGTCGATAAACTCCCGCAGGGTGGAAATGCCGTTTTCCAGCGTCTGCACCGTCTTTTTGGCGTGGGGGTAGAATATCTCGCCGTATTTGGTCAGCTTTACATTTCTGCCCTGGCGGGAAAGCAGCTTGACCCCCAGCTCCTTTTCCAGTTCACCGACGGCATGGCTCAAGCTGGACTGGCTGACAAACAGCTTTTCCGCCGCCCGGGTGTAATGCTCCAGCTCGGCAATGGCGGTAAAGTAATACAGCTGTCTTAAATTCATAGGTCGTTATCCCGGAAAAGCTTTTTGGCGGCATCCAGACACCGCTGGGCGTGGCCCTGAGGGCCGTATTTTTCCATGTTGGCAAGGTTAGGCAGCTCGATGGCGCAGGGGTGCTTGGGCAGCGCCTTCAGCATCGTTACCAAGTCTGCTTCGCCCAGACCGCAATATTCCCGACCGGCGCGAACTACGTGTGTCAGTTCCATATCTGCCGCGCCCTTGGGGCAGTCGCACAGGTGGATGATGCCGTAATCCTCTGCCGGGACAGCTGCAATCTTCTCTGCCGTCAGTTTATCATAGTGGCCGTAGAGGGTGTCCACGAACACCTTCAAATTGTCTGCCCCTACCTGCTTTTTCAGCTTTACTGCGGCATCAAAGCTGGTCAGGCAGGACACGATGGGAAACTCCATATTCACCTGCAGACCAAATTCCTTTGCCTGCTCGCAAATTGCGCCATAACGGTCTGCAGCAAAGCTATAGTCCTCCGTCCAGACGCTGGAGAGCACATTGGTTGCGCCAAGCTGCGCGCCCGCTTCAAAAGCGGCGCGGTAATCCTCGGGAAGATCTTCCCGGATGCGTACCAGTTCGATATCCAAAAGGCGCACGCCGTAGCGTTTCATTTGCTCTTTGATTTCCCTCATTTTTTGGGGGTTGCCCTCTAAAATCAGCTGCGGCTCGCCGGGCTGCCCCATGGGGATAGTCCGCAAACTCACATAATCATAACCGGTTTCGCCGGCGATACGAATCTGCTCCATCGCCTCCACCCCGGGCAAGGTCAAATAAGCAAGGGAAAATTCTCTGGCCATTGGGAATTCCTCCTTATATGTACTATTTATATAATAGTACCCCCAAGGGCGCAGGTCAAGGGTCAGTTTTGCATAGTATTATGAATTTTTTGCATAGGTTTTTTCATTTCGAGTTGTCAGAACACCCTTAAACTTGTTATATATGCAACTTTTCTGCTTGCAAAGCGGCAGTTTTTTCTAAAATTGATTGAAATAATAAATCAATTGCATTTCGTTGACAAAGCTCCCCCCCATTCTTAATGATTCATTCTTAATTTTCCGCTTTCCTCTCTTGCACATTATTGGAAAGTGTTTTATAATAAGGAAAGTTTAACAAGGAGGCGTGTTTATGAAACAGCCCAAGAAAATCACCCTTTGTGAAGTAGGTCTGCGGGACGGATTGCAAAATGAGTGCATGGTCCTGCCCACCGAGGAAAAGATTGCTTTGGTCAAGCAGCTGATCGATGCCGGCTTCAAGGTTATTGAGGTAGGTTCTTTTATGCATCCCAAGGCCGTTCCCCAGATGGCGGACACCGACGAGGTGTTTAAGGCCATCGGTCAGGTGGACGGCGTGGAGCTGAGGGCGCTGATCCCCAATTTGCGGGGCGTACAGCGGGCCATTGACTGCGGCTGCAAGAAGGTCAAGCTGAACGTTTCCGCCAGCTTAAAGCACAATCTGAAAAATCTCAATATGACACCGGAGCAAAGCGTTGCCGGCTTCGCCGCCTGCGTGGAAGCCGCCTCCGCTGCCGGTATCGAAATTTCCGGCTCTATTTCCATGCCCTTTGCCTCTCCCTGGGAGGGCGTAACTCCCGTGGAGACGGTGGACAGTATTATTGAAGCTTACTTAAATGTGGGAATTACGGAAATCTCCCTTTCCGACGCCTCGGGTATGGCCACCCCCAAGCAGGTCAATGACCTTTGCAGGCATGTCCTGGAAAAGTACCCCCAGGCAAGCTGGTGGCTGCACTTCCACAACACCCGGGGTATGGCCATGGCCAACATCATCGCCGCTATGGATGCCGGTATGACCCAGTTTGATACCTCCTTCGGCGGTCTGGGCGGCTGTCCCTTTGTTCCCGGCGCTGCCGGTAACATCTCCACCGAGGACATCGTCCATCTGTGCGATGAAAGCGGTATTGAGACCGGCGTGGATGTTGCGAAGATTATGGACCTTTCCCGCCACCTGACGGAGGTTTTGGGACACGGTATGGAAAGCTATGTGCTTCGCGCCGGAAGAAACAGTGATCTAATTGCTGCCAAGCAATTGTAATACAAGGAGTGTTTACTATGAGAGAAAATAAGATTGTTACCGTCGGCACCATCGGCGCTGGCTACGCTGCAAGACTTCACGGCAACGGCTACGCCAAGGTTGGCGGTGTGACTGTGCGGCTGAAAACCATTTGCGACCTGAATATGGAGCTTGCCAACAGCGTCAAGGAGGCCTATGGCTACGAGCAGGCCATTTCCGATTACGATGCCATGCTGGCAGATCCGGAAATCGACGTCATTGACATCGTTACCCCGCCCTTCCTCCACTGCTCTATGGCCATCAAGGCTTTGAAAGCAGGCAAGCACGTTATCTGCGAAAAGCCCCTCACCGGCTACTTCGGCAAGCCCGGCGAGGAGAATGTGGGCAAGACCGCAAAGAGTTTGATGTACCGGAAGGTCATGGAGGAAATGGACGAGCTGAAGAAGGTGGTGGATTCCACCGACAGGAAGTTTATGTACGCAGAAAACTTTGTGTACGCCACTCCCGTCCAGAAGGCTGCAGAGCTGATTCGGGCAAAGCAAAGCAAGGTTTTGTTCATGAAGGGCGAGGAAAGCCTGAAGGGTTCTTCTTCCCCCGTTGCCGGCAAGTGGAACAAGACCGGCGGCGGCTCTCTGGTTCGTATCGGCACCCATCCCCTGTCCGGCATGCTGTGGCTGAAGCAGCAGGAGGCCGCTGCCCGGGGTGAGACCATTACCGTCAAGAGCGTCAGCGCCGATATGGGCGTGACCACCGCTTGCCTGACTGAACAGGAGCACCGGCACATCACCGCCCGTCCCGAGGACGTGGAGGATTACGCAGCGGTGACCGTCACCTTCTCTGACGGTACCAAGTGTCTGACCATTGCCAGCGACACCGTGCTGGGCGGCAGCAAAAACTACATTGAAGTGTTCTCTAACGACAGTGCATTGGTTTGCAACATCACGCCTCCCGACATTCTCCAGACCTATTTCCTGGACGAGGAAGGCATTGAGGACGTGACCATTTCTGAAATGCTGCCCAGCAAGCTGGGCTGGAACAAGGCCTTCGTTTCTGACGAAGTCATCCGCGGCTACATGGGTGAGCTGCAGGACTTCATGGAAGCCATCGCCTATGACCGGGCCCCTGCCTCGGACTTCGATCTGGCATACGAGACCACCAAGATCATGTACGCCGCTTATCAGTCTGCCGAGGAAGGCAGAAGAATCGATCTGTAATTTACATAGCAAACAGCCGCAGAGACTTTCTCTGCGGCTGTTTTCATGCCTTTAAAGCTGAAAGCTGCGGGGCAAAAGCTGCCCCAGGGTTACGGTTTCAAAGCCGTCCTTTTTTATCAGATAAACCGGCATATCTCCGGAGCAGAACTCTGCAAGGGCCTGCCGACAGACACCGCAGGGGGCGCAGATGTCCCTGATCACCCCACCCTTGCCGCCGCAAACAGCGATTGCGGTAAAGTCCCTTTTGCCTTCGCTCACCGCCTTGAAAAGGGCCACCCGTTCGGCGCAGACGGTAACGGAATAGGCGGCGTTTTCAATGTTGCAGCCGGTATAGATGCTGCCGTCGGCGCATTTTAGTGCCGCCCCCACCTGAAAGCCGGAGTAGGGGGCGCAGGCTTTTTCCATAGCCCCTTTGGCTTTTTCCATCAATTCCTGCATATTACACTCCTAACAGTTGCAAAACCATGTCTGCAACAAATGAAAAGGTTTGTTTTGTTCCCAGATTGCCCGGTTTTACCCCGAAAGCCAGCAAGGGAACGTATTCTCTGGTGTGGTCGGTAGAAGCGGCAAAGCCGGGGTCACAGCCGTGGTCTGCGGTAATCAGCAATGCATCGTCGCTGCCCAAAAGGGGCAGGAAGCTACCCAGCCATTTATCAAATTCATTCAAAGCCTTTGCATAGCCAACCGCATCTCTGCGGTGACCGTAGACCATGTCAAAGTCCACCAGATTCACAAAGCAAAGACCGTTAAAGTCCTTTTGGGCGTAGGCCATCGTCTTTTCCATACCGTCTTGGTTGGCGCTTGTATAGACAAAATCCGTCAGACCCCGGCCGGCAAAAATATCGTGAATTTTGCCGATGCCGATGACCCGCTTGCCTGCGTCTTTCAGCTTGTCCAGAAGGGTGTCTTTCGGTGGCTGGATGGAAAAGTCGTGGCGGTTGGCCGTCCGTTTAAAATGACCCGGCGTTCCCAAAAAGGGGCGGGCAATCACTCTGCCCACGCCGTGGCTGCCTGTTAAAATATCCCGGGCAATACGGCAATACTGATAAAGCTGCTCCGGGGGCACGATATCCTCATGGGCGGCGATTTGAAACACGGAATCGGCAGAGGTGTAGACGATTAAATCGCCGGTTTCCATGTGCTGCCTGCCAAAGGCCCCAATAACCTCTGTGCCGGACCAGGGGGCGTTTGCCAAAACACCTCTGCCGGTCAGCTGCCGGAAGGGGGCTAACACTTCCTCGGGAAAGCCCTTGGGGTACGTGGGCAGCGGCTTTTCTGAAATCACCCCTGCCAGCTCCCAGTGACCGATGGTGGTATCCTTACCTTGGGAGGCTTCTGTCAGCCGCGCGCAGGCGGCGGCGGGGTTTTCTTCCCCGGGAAGACAGGTCACGCCGGGGATATTGCCAAGACCTGCTTTTATCATGTTGGGAATATGGAGCTTTCCGGTGGCGGCGCAGCTTTGGAGGGTATTTGCCCCGGCATCGCCAAACGCAGTGGCGTCCGGCGCAGCGCCAATGCCAAAGGAATCCAAAACAATGAGAAAGACTCGCTTCATTCCATTTTCACCGCCACTTCCAACGCCACCTGCATCATCTGGGTAAAGGCAGTCTGCCGTTCCAGAGAGGTGGTCTCCACGCCCTTGAGCACATGGTCCGAAACGGTGCAGATACAAAGGGCGCGCTTTGCGTACCGGGCGGCGGTCATATACAAGGCGGCAGCTTCCATTTCCAATGCCAGAACGCCCATCTTCTTTAATGCGTAAACGCTGTCAAGTCCCTCCGGCACGCCCTCGTGGTCACCGTAAAACACATCGGAGGAATTGACATTGCCCACATGGTAAGTTGTCCCCAGACTTTCCGCTGCCGCCACCGCATTTGTCAGAAGCCGATAGTCGGCAATGGGGGCGAAGGTGCCGGGCAGATGAAACTGGGCGGCAAAGTGGGAATCGGTGCATGCGCCCTGGGCGATGACCAAATCGTAAAGGTTTACATAATCTTGTATAGAGCCGGCAGAGCCTACCCGGATGATGTTTTCCACGCCGTAGGCGTTATACAGCTCATGGGCGTAAATACCGATGGCAGGCATGCCCATACCGGAGGCCATCACACTGACCTTTACCCCCTTATAAGTACCGGTATAGCCCTGGACGCCCCGGACATTGTTTACCAGTACCGGATTTTCCAGAAAGTTTTCGGCAATGAATTTCGAGCGCAGTGGGTCGCCGGGCATCAGCACAGTCTTGCCGAAGTCGCCGGGTTTTGCGCTGATGTGGGGTGTCGGTGTGGTTAACATAATATCTCCTCCTGTAAGCATAAAGGTCTATTAGGCGGGCAAACGCAGTTCACCCTCAAAATCAAGAATTATTTGCCAAGCCGAGGACAGACCAAATAATTCATTCTTCAGTATTCATTGTTTTTGCCAGCTTGACGATGCGGGAAGTGCCTAGCCGGTCTGCCCCCAGGCGGATAAATTCCTCTGCATCCGCAAGGGAGGAAATGCCGCCGGCGGCTTTGATTTTTACCTTTTTGCCCACGTGCGCGGCAAAAAGGGCGATATCTTCAAAGGTCGCGCCGGCGGTGGAAAAGCCGGTGGAGGTCTTGATATAGTCTGCCCCGGCGTCGGTGACCACCTTGCACATCCGGATTTTTTCTTCCTGCGTCAGCAGGCAGGTCTCGATAATGACCTTCAGGAGCTTGCCACAGCAGTGACCCTTAATCTGGCGGATTTCCTCGGTGAGGTCCGCCCACCTGCCCTCTTTGACCCAGCCAAGATTGACCACCATATCCACCTCGTCTGCGCCGTTGGAAACGGCATTGTAAGCCATAAAGCACTTTGCGGCGGTGGTGTCGTAGCCGTTGGGAAAGCCGATGACAGTGCAAATTGCCAATCTGTCACCCACATATTCCTTTGCCTGCTTTACAAAGCTGGCGGGAATGCACACGGATGCCGTCTGAAAGCGCATGCCGTCGTCGCAAATCTCCCGGATTTGCGCCCATGTGGCGGTGGGAGACAGCAGCGTATGGTCGCACCGTTTCAAAATCTCTTGCATATCCATAAAATCACCTGTCCTTTTTCTTTTATTATACAAAACCCCAATGTAATATGCAACAAAAAACAGACAAGCGTTTTGCAAGGGAAAACGCTTGTCTGCTTTGTTTTATTGGATGGCGACCACCACGCTGCGCTGGTCGGTGATGACCTTGAAGCTGCTCTTTTTCAAAAGCTGCTCGCCCAGACTCTTGCTTTTTACCAGCAAAATCGCATCTTTTCCGTTTTTCTTCGCATGGATACGGTAAAGACCGTTTTTCACCGCCGTCAGGTCAGAGGGATCTGTGTAGGTGGTCATATTGGCAACGGTGGTGGCTGTGGCAACATAGCCGTTACCCTTGGCAACAGACTTGGCGGTGCCGGCGTTAAAGCATTTTGTCAGCATGGAGATGTACTGGTTGTGGAACTTCGTTTCGTCCCCTGCAACGTACTTTTTGCTGATGCCGTAGGCATTTTCAGCGCTGTAGGCGTTGGCGTCCGGCAGGTAGAAGTTGCCGGAATTACCGTTGGCGCAGGTGCCGATGAAGGTCATGTAATACGGGGATTCTGCCCGGACCTTCATGCCCAAAGACTGGAACGGTTCGTAAGGCATCATACAGAAGCCTACATCGCCAATGCCGAAGGTGTAGAGGTTATAATCGTTGGAATTGGTGGAGATGTTGAAGATCTTCTCCTCCAGCGAGATCTTTCCGGTGGTGGCAAGACGCATATTGTCCATAGCCGCGATTGCCCCGGATGCCAGGGTCTGTCCCACCGCTTTGTAGTCTGCATTCAGCTCCGTGCCGGTGCCGGGCGCTTCACTGTAGCATGCCAGATTGCCGCTGGCGCCCAGAATAAAGACGCTTTCGCAATTTGCCTTTTGCAAAAGCTCATTGCGCAGCACGCCCATGTAATCGGAATTATACAGCGTATACTGACTGGACGAGCCGCCCCGATAATGGGCCTGCCAGTTAATCAGCGCCACATCCTTACCGCCGTCCCGCCGGAATTTGACCAGCTGCAAAAGGTCGTCGGATTTTTCCGCCACGCTGTAGCTTTTGGCATCGGAGCTGCTCCTGTAAGCGCCTAAATAAGTACCATCCTCCAGCATGGTGTAGCGGCAGAAGTTCACGCCGCTTACCCGGGTATAGGAGGTATACATAAGGGCCTTTTTCCGGTCAGCCAAGGCTTCCCGGGCGATTTGCACGCACTTTTTGACCACGTTTTTCATATTGGTAGTGCTGTCGGAATAGCCGTAGCCGTTTTTGGTGATGGGCGGGCCCTGGTGGGTGTGGGAAGCGGTCATTTGCACGTACTTGCCCGCAATGCCCGTTGCTTTGGTAACACCCTCCCGGACAGCCTCGTAAAAGTCCTGGGGAACGCCGTGAACGTCCAGACCGTAAAGCAGCACGGTGGTGCCGTTTTCGTCGGTCATGGCAACGCAGGTGGCGTAAAGCTTTTGCAAAACGCCGGTGGCAACCCGGGTCTTTTCGTCGTTGTTGCCAATCAGCGGCAGCTTCAAATCCAAAGAGGGGGTGATGTCCACCTTGGCGTAACCTACCAGAAATTTGCTGGTGCTGGGGTCAGCAGCAGGGCTTTGGTCCTGCTCCTCAACGCCATAGATGTCTTCGGGGATTTCTTCCATTTGCAGGAGGTTGTCGCCGTTGCCGTTTTCGGCGGCTGCCTGCTGCATCCAAATGGCATACTGCTCGTCCAGAGCGATCTGCTCTTCCGGAGAAAGACCGGTTTCGACGGTGCTTTCTGTAGTTTCGGCGGTGGTCTCCACGGTGGTCTCCACAGTAGTTTCCACGGTGGTTTCCACTGTGGTCTCCAGCGTGGTTTCGACAGGGGTTTTGGTCTTGCCGCAGCCGGCAAACACACTGACCGTCATTATGACCGCCAACAGTAATGTTAGAATCTTTTTCATAAATATACGCTCCCAATTGCATTTTAAGTCATTATACCAAAAAATCGGGGGATATGCAACAAAGGAATTGAAAATTAACAATTCGGACAAAAGATTTCCGGTTTTGCGGGCAAACACAGTTCGCTCCTCAAAATTAAGAATGATTTCCCAAACCCAAGATAGCGTAAATTCTAAATTATCAACTTTTCATTATAACAAAGAAAAACCCCGGATTGGGAGAAACTTCTTTACGAAGTGTCTCCCAATCCGGGGTTCTGTCTTTGTTATTGCAGGCCTACTACAATTTTGTGGGTGTCCAGCAGGACCTTGAAGGTGGTCTTCTGGGAAATCTCCTTGGCCAGTTCCTCGCTTGCAACCAGAAGCGTCTTGACGTTGCCGCCCTTGATTGCCTGAATCCGGTAATAGCCGTTCTTTACCTGCTCCGGCGCTGCGCCGGGGTTGGAATTGAGGTACTCGGTGGGGTCGGCGGTGGGGTTTTTGTCCGTTACATAACCCTCTGCCTTTTCCTTTTCCTCGGTGGTGCCCGCGTCAAAGCACTTGTTCAGCATTTCCATGTACTGGTTGTGGAACAGCAATTCGTCGCCCTGAACGTACTTTTTGCTGACGCCGTAGGCACTGATCGCCTTGTAAGCGTCTGCGTCCGGCAGGTAGAAGTTCCATGTGGTGGTGGCGCTGTTGCCGTTGGCGCAGGTGCCGATGAAGGTCATTTTGTAGGGGGATTCGTCCCGGACTGCCATGCCCAGACTCTGGAACGGCTCGTAGGGCATCATGCAGAAACCTACATCGCCGATACCGAAGGTATATAGATTGAAGTTGTTCTGATTGGTCTGGATGTTATAAATGTTTTCTTCCAGGGTGATGCGGCCGGTTTCCGCGGGGGTCATGCCGCTGTCCAATGTCAGCAATGCCGCATTTGCCAGGGTCTGCCCCACGGTTACGTAGGTACCGCATTTTTCCGTGTTCAGTTCCGGAAAGCTGGAATAGGAAGTCATGTTGCCGCTGGCGCCCAGAATAAAGACGCTTTCGCAGCCTGCCTGGTCCAGCAGCTGGCTGCGCATAACGCCCATATAGTCGGAACAATACTTGGTGTACTCCCCGGAGGGATTGCCACGGTAATGGGCCTGCCAGTTAATCAGCAACACGTCCCTGGCTCCTTCTCTTTCAAACCTGACCAGCTGCAGAAGGTTGTCGGGGGTTTCCCACTGGCTGTAGTAAAGGGCATCGCCGTTTGTTCTGTATGTACCCTTGATGGTGCCGTCCTCCAGCAGGTAGTAGCGCACAAAGTTGACGCCGTCTACCCGGGTGTGTCCGATGGACATGGTAGCTGCTTTCCGGTCAACCAAAGCGTCCTTTGCCGCCTGAACGCATTTATTAATCACATTGTTTAAGTGGGTATTGCCGTCGGCATAGCCATAGCCGCCGGGGGCCAGCGGGGGTGCCTGGTGGGTGTGGGAAGCGGTCATCTGGATGTTCTTGCCCGGGATACCGGTGGCCTTCTCAATTTCCTCCCGAATGGGGAGGATCAGACCTTCGTGGGTGCCATGGGTGTCCATGCCGAAAAGAATGACTGTGTTGCCCTCGGTATCGGTCATGGCAACGCAGGTTGCGTAAAGGTTTTCCAGCACACCGGTGGCAACCCGGGTGCTCTCATCGTTGCCGCCAACCAGAGGCAGCGTCAAATCCAGGGACGGTGTAATATCCACCTTGGCGTAGCCAACGGAAAACGCATCCGGCGCGTCGGTTTTGTGACTGTCTTCCTTTTCGCCGCAGCCGGCGAAAACAGAAAGGACCATCATAGCAGCTAAAATAAGTGTCAGGATTCTCTTCATAACACTACCTCCTGTAGGATTTTCTTCTATTATATAGAAACGAGCGTGATTTTGCAACACTAAATTGACAGTTGCCGGTTGAAACGTATTTTACCTGCAGGAACTTATCCGCCGGACTGTCCGCAAGTTTTTAATGATTCATTTTTTATGATAACAAAAGACAATTCCCCCGGAATCCGAAGTGAACAAGTCCAGTAAAAACGGACAATAGAAAAAACACCCCCTTTATGGTAGAATGAAAACAGCTACCGTAAAGGGGGATTTTTGTATGGCAAGAGAATATCGACACATTAAACTGTATGAAAAAGAAATATTTGAACTC